>JAZNKB010000013.1:0-13549 GCA_045578345.1 Candidatus Onthoplasma sp. | reverse complement strand
CGTTTTCCTTTGCCCATGCACACAAAATATCGATCAGAACACTTTGGATGCCGTAGCCCCGGTAATCCGGGTGGACAAATACCGTTTCAAAAACGCATCGATCGGATGGCTTGATCCTCTTGGAAAGATGGGTGTACAGATCATACTGGGCATCCGGATCCCGGATCACATAGGCAAAGGCGGCGACTTTGATTTGCTGCTTAATCACGGACTTATAAAAGAAAGATTTTCTGCGCTTTTAACCGATGCTGTGCGTGTTGAAATTTTAAGAGCAAAAGGTTATTCAGTTGATGTTATTGAGTTTGTTGATTTTGCACACTCTCCAAAAAATTTAATGATACGAGCAAAATTAAACAGCACAAAAAAATCATTGAAGAGAGTGGAAGAATTGAAGACTAAATATAAATTTAATCAAACACTGTTTGATTTGCAAACAAAAGAGTAAAATGGCAACAAATCATTTTACTTTTTTTTGTTTTAATTATATAATTAAATCAAAGGTGGTAAAAAATGAAAATAGTAGTAGATGCTTTTGGTGGAGATTATGCTCCATATGAAATAGTTGCAGGTGCGGTTAAAGCTTTGCAAGAAAATCAAGAATTAGAAATTGTATTGGTCGGTGATAAAGATAAAATCACTGAAATTTTGCAACAACTCGTGTTTGTTTCAGACAGATTGGAAATTGTTCACGCTCCAGATGTTGTGACGATGGATGAATCTCCAACAGTTGCAATAAGAACAAAGAAAACATCAAGCATTGTGGTTGCTTATGACTATTTAAAACAAAATGACGACGCAGTGGCTCTTGTCAGTGCGGGAAGTACTGGAGCCACACTCACTGGTGCAGTTTTAAAGTTAGGAAGAATGAAAGGTGTTTCTCGTCCTGCGCTTGCTCCAATTTTGCCCACAGTAAATGACGGAAAGGTTATGCTTCTTGATTGTGGAGCAAACGCCGAATGCAAGGCGGAAAACTTGCTTGATTTTGCAATCATGGGAAATGAATATATGAAGGCAATGGGGGTTAAAGATCCGCGCATTGCTCTTCTTAACATTGGAACGGAAGAAGAAAAGGGTAGCGAAATGATTAAGGAAGCGCACCAATTGATTAAAAATGCCAAACTCAACTTTGTTGGGAATATTGAAGCCCGTGATGTGATCCGTGGAAACGTTGACGTTGTTGTTAGTGATGGTTTCTCTGGAAATGTTTGCTTGAAAACAATTGAAGGAACTGCTGAAATTTTGTTTGGTGAAATTAAAGCAATCACAAAACAATCGCTTAAAACAAAGTTGGGCGCATTAATGCTTAAGAAAAGTTTGTATGCATTAAAAAATAAATATGACCATAAAAAAGTTGGTGGAGCACCACTTCTTGGTGTAACAAAAGTCGTGCTGAAATGCCATGGGAATAGTAAAGCTGAAAGCATATGCGCAACCATAAATCAAGCTTTCACACTTGGAAAAAATAAATTAGTTGAAAAAGTTTTGAAAGCAGTAAGCAATGAAGAATAAAAGGATGACACATGGAGATTATCAACGGAAAGTTAGTTTCAATTGGTGTTGCTTTGTTTAAAGTTCTTCCAAAGAATATAACTGAAATAAATGAATGTTTATTTATTAATTGTAAGGCATTAAAAGAAATTATAATACCGGACGGTGTGAGCGAAATATTATAAAAGTAAAACAAGTTAAATTTGTTTTACTTTTTTTTTGCCTTGAGATATAATATAATTAAGATGAAAAAGAATTTTATTGAACTTTTTGAAAAGTGTTCGGATGAGTTGAAGAATTTGGCATTCACTCATTCTTCTTTTGCCAATGAAAAAAAGATTGAAAGCAATGAACGAATTGAATTTTTGGGCGACACAATTTTGGGAACAATTGTTGGCGATTATTTATATAAACACACTCGTCTCAACGAAGGCAAAATGACGAAAATCCGTTCTAAATTTGTTTGCACAGAAAACTTAGCAGGGCTTGCTCGAATGCTCAAAATTGAAGATAGAATACGCCTTGGAAAAAGTTTTAAGGATAAAATATCTGATGCAGTTTTAGCAGACACAATTGAAAGTATGATTGGGGCAATGTATTTGACCTTTGGGCTTCATTCAATTCAAACTGCTGTGCTTGATGCGTTGAATGTTAAAGAGCAATTGCGTTCTGGAATGAAAGCACAAGATTATAAATCTGCACTTCAAGAATTTTGCCAAGAAAACAAAATGAAACTGGAATATAAGTGTGAAAAATATTTAACAAAAGCAGGAACTGAAAACTTTAGAGCAAGCACTTTTGTTAATAAGGAATTTGTATCCTACGGGCAAGGTTCAACAAAAAAAGAAGCAGAACAAAATTCGGCAAAATTAGCATTAACAAAATTAAATAAAAATAAATAATTTGAAAATTAAAATTGCCCGAAAAAATCTATTTTATAGTATTTTAAATTAATTTTAAGAATTTAATTAAATTGATATAAAATAATTTGACAAATAATTAATTTAATGATAAATTATGAGAAAATAAATGATATTAATATTGTTTATTAATTTCAATTAAAGGGGGAAATTATTATGTTATTTGAACCACCAATTGATGAATTGGCTCATCTTGCTGGTTGTCGTTACGCTGTGGCAATCATTGTGGGGGCAAGAGCGAAAGATTTAGAAAATAAAATCCCAACACTTTTAGATGGAAGTGCAAACAAAGCAATAGCTTATGCTGCAGGTGAATTGTTCAAAGGTGAAGTTATAGGAGTTCAATCAAAATAGTTTATGTATGCACAAGTTATTGTTGATATTTCCAATGATGCAGTTGATCGAGTGTTTGACTATGTGGCTTTGCCTGACACTCATGTTGGTATGCGAGTCAGCGTTCCATTCGCAAACCGCACAGTTTTGGGATATGTTATTGCTTTGTGTGATGAAACCAAATTTGATAAATCAAAAATTAAATCAATAATTTCAAACAAAGAAAGTGTTCCAAAACTTAAACCTGAAATTTTAGAGGTAAGCAAGTTTTTAGCAGAACACTTTTTTTTGCGTTTAAGTGACTGTATAAAATTAGTGTTGCCAAGTTGTGTTAGACTTGACACACAAAGCGAACAAAATATGTTTATGCTCACTTCAAATTATGATGTTGAGAGTGCGATCAATATTATCGGTAAGCGCGCAAAGAACCAACTTTCAGCTGTAGCATACATATGCGAGCAAGGTGAACTTGATTTTAGTTCAGCAGTTGAGATGTTTGGAAGAAGCAGTGTTAATGCTTTGATTGATAAAGGTATTATTGTTAAAACTCCTAAAAGAAAAATGCGAGCACCTGAGGTCACAAATGTTGAAGTAAAAAAACATCCGTTAACTGAACTTCAGCAACAAGCAGTAAATCAAATGGCTGGAGTTGACGAAACTTTCCTTCTTCAAGGAGTTACAGGAAGCGGAAAAACTGAAGTATATATGGCAGTTATTGAAAAGGCAATAAATGAAGGCAAAACTGCAATCATGCTTGTTCCAGAAATTTCTTTAACACCACAAATGATGCAGAGATTTAATTCACGTTTTCCGGGACTTATTGCGGTGTTGCATAGTGGTCTTAGCGAAGGCGAACGATTTGATGAGTGGGATAGAATATTTAGAGGAGATGCTAAGGTTGTTTTAGGGGCCCGTAGTGCTATTTTTGCGCCAGTTGAAAATCTTGGTGTTATAATAATCGACGAAGAGCATGACAATTCATACGTTAGCGAAAGCAATCCGCGTTTCTTCACGCATGATGTTGCTGAATTTAGGGCTAGATTTAACCGTTGCCCTTTAATTTTAGGAAGTGCAACACCAAATATAAGTAGTTTTAAAAAAGCGCAAGATGGCATTTACACACTTGTTCAACTTCCAGAACGAATTAACGGACTAGAAATGCCACACATTGAAGTGATTGATATGTTAAGCGAAGTTATGGATGGAAACACTTCGTTTTATTCAAGAAAGTTAATTAGCAAACTTGAAGAATGTGTTAACAATAAAAAACAGGCAATTTTATTCATCAATAGACGTGGATTTGCATCATTCATGATGTGTCGAGATTGCGGTTATAGAGCAAAATGTGATGATTGTGAAGTGAGTTTGGTATACCATAAAGAAGATAACGAGCTTAAATGCCATTTTTGTGGGAAAAGATATCGTGCACTCACAAATTGTCCACAGTGTAATGGAACGAATTTAAAGTATGGCGCACTTGGAACAGAAAGGGTATGTGCTGACCTTAAGGAAATGTTTTCTGACATTCCAATTTTTAGAATGGACAATGATACAACAAGAGGCAAAAATGGGCATAAAAAGATTTTGGAAGAGTTTTCTGCGTCTTGTCCAAGCATTCTTGTTGGAACTCAAATGATTGCAAAAGGTCATGATTATCCAAATGTTGCTTTCGTTGGAATTTTAGATGCGGATGTTAGTTTGTATAATAGTGACTATAAGTCTAATGAACACACATTCCAACTTGTCACTCAAGTTGCAGGAAGAACGGGTAGAAAAACAGCAGATGGTTATGTTGTTCTTCAAACATATGCACCTAAACATTATGTATACAATTTTGCAAGAAACTATGATTATTTGTCTTTCTATGAAAAGGAAATAAATTTAAGACAAACAACAGGATTTCCACCCTACAGCAACATTTTAAGAATACTTGTTTCAAGTGAGAGTGATAATAGAGCGAAAGAAGTGACAAAGAAATTGCTTGATAAGGCAATGGAACTGAAAGAAAAATACGGTAGGGAAATCATATTCCTTCAAGCGATGCCATCACCAGTGAAACGAATTCAAAATAAATTTCGATATCAAATCTTGACAAGATACTTGCCAAGCGATAAAATAACTTGCGATTTCTTTTCCATTAGTGATATAATAGAAAAGGATGTTTCAATATTTGTTGAAATAAATCCAAACAATTTAAGATAGGGAGATGAAAAAAATATCGAAACAAGTCCGATACAATTTCATCTCAATTTTGCTTGCTTTTGCAAGCAAATCAATCAAAAAGGAGATTTATTATGGCTATACGTGAAATTGTGCCACATAATGATAGTTTTATAAGGAAAAAAAGTAAACCAGTTAAAAAGTTTGATGAAACTTTGTGGGAACTCCTTGACGACATGAAAGAAACTTTAACTGCAAATCCAGGAGCGGGTTTAAGTGCGGTTCAAGTTGGTGTTTTAAAACGTGTTTTCATAATTGACATCAACAATATGCAAATTGAGTTTGTCAACCCTGAAATCATCAAAACAAAAGGTGAGCAGTATAAAAAAGAGGGGTGTTTGAGTGTGAAACTTCCATTTGAGTTTGTTCGCCGTCCGTTTGAAGTTACAGTGACAGCGTTTGACAGATATGGAAACAAATTCACTCTCACCTGTGAAGATTGGACAGCAGTTTGTATTTGCCATGAAACAGACCATTTGGACGGAGTGCTTTACATTGATAAAACTTGCACACCACCACCTGGATATGAAGAGGAAGATGAAGAATAATGAAAATAGTTTTTTTTGGAACTGGAGAGTTTAGCACAACCGTTTTAAAAGGTCTTATTGATGCTGGGCGTGAAGTTGTTGCTGTTGTAACTCAAACAGATAAGGTTAATGCGAGAAATAATAAAGTTGTTTTCTCTTCAATTAAACAATATTGTTTAAATAACAACATTCCGTTGTATCAATTCGAAAAATTGAACTTGGAAGGGGAAGAGATTCTAAAAAGCTTAAATCCTGACATTTTCGTGACTGCGAGTTATGGTCAAATTATTAAGAAAAACATACTTGACATTCCTAAATATGGAACAGTTAACGTTCACGCAAGTTTGCTTCCAAAATATAGAGGTCCCGCGCCAATTCAAGGAGCAATTTTGAATGGTGAAAAGAAAACTGGTATAACAATAATGAAGACTGATATTGGCTGTGACACTGGTGATATATACTTTTCTCGTGAAATTCCAATTGAAAATGAAGACACATCAACCAGTGTATTTAACAAACTTGCAACACTAGGGGTTGAGTGTATAAATGAATTTTTTGATAACTTTGAAAAATATAAGGACAACCATACTCCGCAAGATAACTCAAAAGCAACATACTTTCCAATGATTAAAAAGGAAGATTATCTAATCGACTTCAACACATGCTCATTTGACCTTTGTAATAAGATTAGAGCGTTAGAAAATTGCTATTTTATGTATAAAGGAATGAGATTTAAAGTGCCTTTTGCAGTAGTTAACGAAAAGAGTGGCACTCCTGGCGAAATTCTTGCTTGTAATGGTAAGTTGGGGCTTATTATTGCCACAAAAGATAGAGCAATTGAAGTTGTTACAATTCAACCTGAAGGTAAACAAAAAATGTTTGCAATTCAATATATGAACTCAAACAAATTCACTTTAGGTGATATGATTGGTAATCTCAAGTAAAAAAACAAATCGAGAATTGTTCCCACTCACTAAACGCGGCGCTCAAATGCCACTTCTTTAATCGTTTGAACACAGTGTTCAAACTTCATTATTAGTGGATTTTCGCTTTATCCCACTACGAAACAGTTCTTGTGGGAGCCCTAACAAATGTTCGGAAAACAAATTCCCGATTTGGCATATCGATCGGAGTATAACGAAATCGAGCGTATCCAATATGAAAATTTTAAGTGATTATTCTTTAACTGAATTATGTAATGAGTTGGCAGGTTTTCCAAAATTTCGTGCCAAACAGGTTTTTGATTGCATACATCAGGCAAAAGATTACGCCGACACAAATCTACCAAAAGACATGGCAGAGAAATTAAAGGGTGAATACATACTAAAACCAATTGAAATTTTAAAAGTTTTAACAAGTCGTGACGGAACAAAGAAATATTTACTTAAATTACATGATGACAACATTGTTGAGTGCGTTTTCTTAAAACAGACTTACGGCAACACAATTTGTATGTCAACTCAAGTTGGTTGCAGAATGGGTTGCAAGTTTTGCGCTTCGACATTGAATGGACGAGTGCGAGACTTAACTGCTGGTGAAATGCTTTCTACCATTGCAGTTGTTAATGCAAACAATGGCAAACGAACGGAAAGAAACTTTTCTAACATTGTTCTAATGGGAAGTGGTGAACCGTTTGATAATTATGATAATGTTGTTAAGTGGTTAGAGTTAATTACAGATGAAAACGGTTTTAATGTAAGTGAACGAAACATTTCTCTTTCAACTTGTGGTTTGGTAGATAAGATTTATGAATTTAGTAAACTTAATTTCAACATAACACTTTGCATTTCTCTTCATGCAACAACTGACGAAACAAGAAAAACAATTATGCCAATTGCAAATAGATATTCAATTGCAGAGATTGTTAAATCATTGAAAGAATATGTTGCGGAAAATAAACGAAGAGTGGTGTTTGAATATTGCTTAATTAAAGATGTTAACGATAGTGAAGATGACATTAAACGACTTAAAGAGATAACAAAAGGGTTACTCAGCCACGTGAATGTGATTTGCTTAAATCCAAATGGCGGAACGCTAAAGGCAACAACCAAGCAAGAAGCGCAAGATTTTGTTGCAAACTTAAACAAAGTTGGCGTTAGTGCAACACTAAGACGTAGTCAAGGAAGTGACATTGAGGGCGCATGCGGAATGCTTAGAGCAAAAACTTTGAAAGAAAAGGAATAAATCCTTTTTCTTTTTTTGTTATTTATGTTATAATAATTAAATAGGAGAATTAAAACATTATATCAAAACAAGTTTGATATAGAAAACCCCTTAAATTCGCTTGCTTAAATGCGAGCGTTACGCAATCAAATTAAAGGAGTATTTATGAAAAAAGTGGTAGTTTCAGTTTCAAGTATGTCAGCGGGAAGAAATATGTCCGCGCAACTTGATTTTATAACAAGAGCAGGAACATATGGTGCAGATATGTATCATCTTGATGTTGTGGATGGTGTGTTTGCAAAATACAAAACAATAAATTATGAATATTTTGATCAATTGAGAGAGAAATCTCCGCTTCTTTTTGATGCTCATTTGATGGTTGCTGAACCTCAAAAAATAATTAATAAATACATAAAGTCACCAGCAAATATAATATCTGTACATTATGAAAGTTTTGAAGACAAAGAAGTTATGGTGAAAACTTTGAAGAAGATTAAAAATGCTGGTAAAATGGTTGGATTGGCAATTGACCTTGATACAAATATTGAAGTGATTGATCCATACATTAAATATCTTGACATGGTTTTAATTTTGGCGGTTAAAGCAGGTAAAGGTGGTCAAGAATTTGATAAATCTGCAATAAATAAAATTAAATATGTCAGAAAACTTATGCCGGAAATTTTAATTGAAGTTGACGGTGGAATTAACGACAAAACAGCTCCATTATGCGTTAAAGCAGGTGCTGACATTCTTTCAGTTGGAAGTTATGTTTACAATAATGATGCGTATGAAGCAATTCAAAGTTTAAAGGGTAAAAATGGATAATAGATATTATTTTACTGAATTAAAAGATAACTTGGTTTCAATAGCTGGTGGGGAAGCACAACATTTATCTAAAGTTCGTCGAGCAAAAATTGGTGATGATATTGTTGCTTTTAATGGAGATGGCTATGATTATCATTTAAAAATAACAAACATCACAAAAGATAAAGTTCAAGCAGAAGTTATTGAAAAAACATTAAACAAAGCAACAAACGATACTAACATAATAGTGTATTTATCTATGATAAAAAATGACGCACTAACAACTGCAATTGATAATTTGGCAGAACTTAACGTGAAACATGTCAAACTTTTTAAAAGTGATTTTTCTGTAGCTCAAATTGATGCGAAAAAGTTAGACAAATTAAATCAAATTGCAATTCAAGCAAGCAAACAAAGTGAGCGTGCAGACATAATGAAAATTTCCATCATAAACAAAAAAGACATCGAAAAAGACTCAAAAAATTTAACAACCTTTTTTGCGTATGAAGATTCCCAAAATAAAATTAAAACATTTGGCGGAGACTTTGCGGTTATCATTGGTCCAGAAGGTGGTTTCAGTCAGGACGAAAACAAGTATTTCAGTTCGTTTGCAAATAACATAAGTTTATCTAAAACAATATTGCGAGCAGAAGTTGCTTGTGTTGCATCTGTTAGTATGTTAAAGGCGGTGAATGGTGACGGCTAGTGTTATAACTCTTGGTTGTAAGGTAAACGAATATGAAAGCCAAAGCATTTTAAATCAACTTAAAAGCAAAGGTTACGAAATTTCAGAAGGCTTGGTTAAAGCAGATGTTTATGTTGTAAATACCTGCGCAGTAACCAATATGGCAGAAAGGAAATCCCGTCAAGTTTTATCAAAAATTGAAAAACTTAATAAAGATGCAAAAATAATTGTTTGTGGTTGTGCCGTTCAAAACAATCCAACTCAATTTTTAATAAATGAGCGGGTGATTGCACTAACTGGAAATGCTGGAAAGGATGAAATTTTTAAATTTATAGAAAAAGAAAATAAAATATTGCCGGAAATTGACCATAAAAATTATAAAAATATGGCGCGGCCAATTGAAACAAGAACAAGGCAATTCATCAAAATTCAAGATGGTTGCGATTTCTTTTGTTCATATTGCTTAATTCCGTATGTGCGTGGAAGGAGCAGAAGTCGTGATTTAGATGATATTATTGACGAAATTAAAAACACTAATGCAAATGAAATAGTTCTCACGGGAATTAATATGAGTGACTATCGCATTGATGGAGAACTCGCGTTAAAAACTCTCGTAAAAGAAGTTGATAAGATTGGAAAGAGATTTAGAATTTCTTCAATAGAGTGCTTAGTTCTTGATGATGAGATGATAGAAATCTTAGCAAATTGCAAAAATTTTTGTCCGCATTTTCATTTAAGCTTGCAATCTGCATGTAATGAAACTCTAAAGCGTATGAATAGGCATTATTCAATTGAACAATTTAAAGAAATTGTGAAAAAGATTAGAGAGAAATTTTCAAACCCTCACATTGCAACTGATATCATTGTTGGTTTTAAAGGCGAAACGGATGAAGAATTTCAAGATACAGTTAAAAATGTAACTGATATTGAATTTTCTTCAACGCATATTTTCCCTTATAGTGAAAGAAGTGGAACAGTCGCAAGCAAGTTGGGCGGAGCTGTTGATAAATGCATAGCAAAACAAAGAGAAAAAACTTTAATGGAATTAAATTTAGAATTTAGGGAAAAATTCTTAAATGAAAATCTTAACACTCAACACAAAGTTTTAATTGAAGAAGTTGCTGATGATTATTCTTTGGGTTACACTGAAAATTATATATACACATATATTGAAGGTAACCACAAAGTAGGAGACATTGTTAGTGTTAAGCTAACAGAGATTTATCAACAAGGTATGAAAGGAAAAATTATTAAAGTATAAAAGGAGATACTGTAAATGGTAGAAGAATGCGTGTTTTGTAAAATTAGAAAAGGTGAAATCCCTTCAACAAAATTATATCAAGATGATGACTTTATGATTATTAAAGACATCAATCCACAAGCGAAAGTGCACTTGATTGCAATTCCAACAAGCCATGTGCCATATATTGATATGATGACTGATGAAGGACAAGCGCTTCTTGGAAAGATTATGGGAAAGGTGAGCCATATGCAAGAAGAATTGGGCATCACAAATGGTTATAGACTTGTTATAAATCAAGGTGCAGATGGTGGCCAAACAGTAAACCATGTTCACATTCACATTTTAGGTGGCGAAAAATTAAAAGATTTTTAAATGTGATGATGAGATATTATTTAACAACTTGTTTACGTCAATCATCAAATTCAAATTACAACCGATTGGTGTTTGATAAATTTTAACTTGTATTTGTTAAAAACTCTTGACAAAAGTTCTTTTTATCTATATAATAGAATAGAATTTTTAAAATAAAGGGCGGGTGAAAAGATAAATGACTACTGTTCGTTGCGGAGAAAATGAATCAGTTGAAAGCGCATTGAAGCGTTTCAAAAGAAAATGTCAAAAAGATGGCATTATCGGAGATTTGAAAAAGAAACAAGAATACGTTAAACCAAGCGTTGCAAAAAAAGAAAAACAAAAAGCTGCAAGAAAACGTGCTGCAAAAAAATCAAGATATTAAAAATTAGAGTGCTTGTGCACTCTTTTTTATTTATAATGTTATTCTGAGTGTAAACGAAGCGGAGCCGAAGAATCCCTTCATATAACGATACTTAGTTCTGGTTCTTAATTTAAAACTTATCAAATGATTGACAAATTTTTGAATATATTTATAATACAAATAAGGAGCAAATATGAATTTACTTAATAAAACTTGTGAAAAATTGAAATATTTTTCGCCAACTGCCGAAATTATTGATGTAAATAATGAAGACATTATAACGAGTTCGGGTGAAATGGCTGAACTTAAGTTTTCAAAAAAGTCTAAAAAGAATAAAAAAGTGATTGAAAAGCAACCAGCAATTAAAGATATGCCTCTGACAGAAATGCCAGTTAAACAAGAGCAACCAGTATTTCAAAAATATCCAAACGGTTTACCTTTAGAAGTTTTAGAATTAATTGATTTCAAGCATTTTGGAGCAAAACTAAAACAAGAACAACTTTTGCCACCAAGTTATAGTCGAAAACCAATAGAAATTGATTTGTTTTTAGATGCGGAAAATATTCCAAATGTGGAATTAGTTTTTAAATCTAAAACATCAAGTTCTTATAGGATTGTTAACATTCATAAACATAATGTTGCTTGTAGCAAAAATCGTTCCTATGCATTAGCTGTTAATTCACAAATTAGTGAAGTATGGTGTGAATTTGCTCAAAATGTTATGTGGGCTTGGGAAAGAGGTTATAATTACGCATTAGTAGGTCCTGAGAAAAATATTGAAACATATGGAAAACTTAGAGTTGATGAGGTAAGTATAGCTAGAATCAAAGAAATCGAAAGTGAATGTAAAAAATTTTGCAATGTCAGAGATATTTAGCCATACAAAAGAATAATAAGACAATAATCAGAAAGACTTGCAAAAGTCTTTTTTCTTTTGCGTTATTTCCATTTGCCAATATTTTGATTTTGTGTTATAATTAATTAGTATGCAAACAAATTATGATGTTATTGTGATTGGTGGTGGCGCGTCAGGAATGATGGCGAGCATTTTTTCTGCGCGCAATGGTAATTCAACACTTGTTCTTGATCACAATGAAAAATTGGGCAAGAAATTATATATCACGGGCAAGGGTAAATGCAACTTAACAAACAATAGTTCAGTTGAGACACATCTAAACAACACAATCACAAACAGCAAATTTATGTTTTCAGCATTAAATCAATTCAGTCCGCAAGACACAATGGAATTCTTTGAAGAAAATGGCTTAAAACTTAGAACTGAAAGGGGAAATAGGGTTTTCCCTGATAGTGATAAATCAAGTGATGTTATTAAAACATTAGAGAGAACAATGCAAAGATATGGTGTTGTAATCAGTCTTGAACAAGAAATTAAAACTGTTAAAAAAGTTCAAAACAAATTCCATATCTTGTGTGATAACAAAATTGAATACACATCTAATAGTTTGATTGTGGCAACCGGTGGAGTCAGTTATGCGGGAACTGGTGCGTCAGGTTTGGGATACGATATTGCTAAAACTTTTGGTCACACACTTGTTGAACCTAAAAGCGCATTATGCCCAATTGTTGTGAGTGAAGACATAAGCAAATTGAATGGTTTGAGCTTAAGAAACATAACATTAAACTATAAAAACGGAAAAAAAGAGTTTAATGAATTTGGTGATTTACTGTTCACATTCAACTCACTAACAGGGCCGACCGCATTAACAATGTCTTCAAAAATCAACAAGCTAGACATTAAAAACACTAAAATTTATATTGACTTAAAACCAGCTTTAAGCGAAGAAAAGTTAGATGAAAAGTTCGTTCGTGAGTTTGTTGAATTCGCAAAGAAAGATTATAGAAATTATTTAAATTCGCTTCTTCCAGATAGTTTCATTGAGTTTTTTATGAAAAAGACAAAAATAAAAAACAAAAAAATGAGCGAGTTTACAAAAGCTGACCGAACAATGCTCATTAAAACTCTTAAACATTTTGAATTTACAATCAATTCTTTAGATAATATCAATGTTAGCATTGTGACCAGCGGTGGTGTTGATGTTAAAGAAATCAATGCGAAGACTTGCGAAAGTAAGTTGGTTGAAAATTTATATTTTGTTGGCGAAGTTTTAGATGTTGATGCTCTAACAGGCGGATTCAATCTTCAAATTGCATGGTCAACAGGGTATGTTGCTGGAAATAGCGTTAGCTAATTTAAAGTTTTTAAAGATGGAAATTTTGTGTTTCCCTTTCACTAAGGAATCACTGTTATTCTGAGCGTAGTAATCCGAGTGGCAAGCACTTCGTCTTACTTGTCATCCTGAGCGTAGTAATCCGAGTGGCAAGCACTTCGTCTTACTTGTCATCCTGAGCGTAGTAATCCGAGTGGCAAGCACTTCGTCTTACTTGTCATCCTGAGCGTAGTCGAAGAATCTATAATATTAGCAGTTACTA
>JAZNKB010000012.1:0-2524 GCA_045578345.1 Candidatus Onthoplasma sp. | reverse complement strand
TAGTTTCCGTCTGGATCTTTTACGCCCAAATCACCAGAGTGTAAGAATCCATTTTCGTCAATAATTTCGGCAGTGGCTTCTGGCATTTTGTAATAACCTTTCATAATGTTGTAACCTCTACAACACATTTCGCCCTGCTCGCCAATTGCACATTCTTCATTAGTTTCTGGATTCAAAACTTTTACTTCAATATCAGGAAGTTCGTATCCTACAGTTGTGGCTCTTACTTCTGCACTTTGATCCCATCTACTTTGAGTCATACCTGGGCTAGTTTCTGTAAGTCCATATACCGAAGTAATTTCTTTCATGTTCATTTTGTCCATTACAGTTTTCATTAATTCAACAGGACATCCAGCACCAGCCATAATTCCAGTTCTTAATGAAGACATATCAAACATATTAAACATTGGATGATTTAATTCTGCAATATACATTGTTGGAACGCCATAAATTGCAGTACATTTTTCTTTATGAATAGAAGCCAATGCAACTAATGGATCAAAACTTTCTAATAAAACGTGAGTTGCACCGTGGCTCAAAATTGCCATAACGCCTAAAACAATACCAAAACAGTGGAACAAAGGAACTGGCAAACATACTCTTTCTTTTGAAGTATATCGCATGCTTTCACCAATTGAATATCCATTGTTGATAATGTTATGACTTGTAAGCATTACACCTTTTGGGAAGCCAGTAGTTCCTGATGTGTATTGCATATTTACAACATCATGAGGAGTAACTTCACTTTCAATTTTTTTGATAATTTCGAAATCAACATGTTGCCCTAAAAGCAATAATTCT
The DNA here is from genome assembly GCA_045578345.1 of Candidatus Onthoplasma sp. Lineage (GTDB taxonomy): Bacteria > Bacillota > Clostridia > Christensenellales > UBA1242 > Onthoplasma. The sequence continues at coordinate 1,723 of JAZNKB010000012.1, read as the reverse complement.
GGAGTTGAATACAAACCACGGAATTTTTCTGGTCCCATAAAAACAACATTTTTTAAGCAAGGGAATCTTTTTGATTTTAAACAACCTCTTTCATATTCATCTAATTCTGGAACAAGTTCCTTAATCATTTGAACATAATTTGAATCTTTAACACCATCTGTTAAACACAATGTTGTTAAATCTGCTTGTTTTACAAGATATTCTAGTTCGTGAAGTTTGTAAGATGTGTTTACAGTTACAGCAACAGCTCCTAAACGGGCACATGCAAACATATATGTGAGCCAGTCTGGAACATTTGTTGCCCAAATACCAATATTGTCCCCTTTTCTAACTCCAATTGCATATAAACCTGCTGCCATATCATCAACACGTTTATCAAATTCTTGGTATGTAAATCTTAATCCTCTATCTGAATAAACCATAAATTCTTGACTAGGATTTTCTTTTGTTTTTTCTCTTAATAATTGACTTAAAGTTAATTCTATCATTTTATTTATCCATTATTTTTTCTTTTCCAAAAGCATTTCGGCATCAGCTTTGCCTTGTCTAACTTCAACATTTTTAAAAGATTTAGAAATATCAGAAGTATTTTGAGACTTTTTGGAATCTTGATTTTTTTTCTTTAAATTTTGTTGCAAAAGCCAAGATGATTTTCTGTTCATTAAAGAATAATACTCTTTGTCATCCATAATTGTCTATTAAACTGGAGTATAAACTACAGCTAAAATCTTTGCATTTTCACTTCCAAAACTGTGAACGTGATGTGCAACAATTGATTCATAATAGATTGAATCACCAGTTTTTAGATGATAAGTTTCTTTTCCATATTTAATTTCAACTTCACCTTCCAAAACATAGATGAATTCTTCACCTTCGTGAGTTGAAAGTTTAACTTCTTCTTCTGATGATGGGAAAATATCAATAACAAATGGATCCATGTGACGACCAGCTTTGTTTTGAGCCAAAGTATAAAAGTCTAAATCTGAATTGATTGCGTTTCCTCTGTCAGAAAAGCGAGTAACTTCTTTCTTTTCTTGAGCTCTAGAAACTACAGGTCCAAGATTTTCGTCGTCATCCATAAATGTTCCAAGCCTTACGCCTAGAACTCTTGCAATTTTGATTAGAGGTGTTAGGTTTGGTACAAGTGAACCATCTTCAATGCTTGCAATTTGTTCAACACTAAGATTAGTTCTTTCGCTTACATCTTCAATTGAAAGTTTTCTGTTTTCACGAACCATTTTTACTTTTGCACCAATTTTGTTTTTAACACTCATTTTTACACCTCTTTTGTTGTATGTTTTTATATAAATTCTGAATTCAGAATTTTTTACAAAATTTGCTGTCTCGTCATTGCGAGACCTTTAGGTCGTGGCAATCCATTATAAATTATGGATTGCTTCACTTCGTTCGCAATGACAAAACTTGTAGGATAAGATCCTCGTATCAAGTGCGGGAATCTTTTTATTTTATCTCATAATCCTTATTAAATGCAGCTTCAATTGTTGCAATATTAATTGGATTAAATTTTTTGTTTCTAGCAGAAATTGCTTCGTCCAAAGCAAATTCAAATGGTTTTACACCGCTAATCATTCCAGGAATAACTTTTGCAAGACATCCCAAAACAACCATATTTGCACCGCGAGCATTTTTACATTCAGCAGCCATTTCGTTTGCTGGCAATGCCAATGTTTTAATATCATCTCGAGTTGGTTTAATGTCAATT
>JAZNKB010000011.1:0-9130 GCA_045578345.1 Candidatus Onthoplasma sp. | reverse complement strand
ATTTCAAATTTCCTCCTATATTTTAGTAAATCTGATTAATCACAACGTGTTAACCCTCACTAGTATTTATACCACATTTTTTCGGATTTGTCCAGTATTTATTTAATTTTTTACAATAAATTTCCAAATTTTTTTGAATTTTTGTGCTTTTTTACCCAAAAAGATATGGAAATAGGCTAAAATCCGTATGTTTAAGTGTTTTTTCGTCTTATAAGCTTCGCCTGATTTGATACCAAAACCTTCACAAGTGTAGAGTCCTTGATTTTACGCGACCAACAAAAAAGAACACCTTATAGGTGTTCTTTTTTGTTGGTGGGCCTTCAGGGACTCGAACGCCGGACCAACGGGTTATGAGCCGGTTGCTCTAACCAACTGAGCTAAAGGCCCCTGTTATGGTCGGAGTGAAGGGACTCGAACCCCCGGCCCCATGATCCCAAATCACGTGCGCTACCAACTGCGCTACACCCCGACGATTAACAAGTCTATTCTACTATAACCAGAAAGAAATGTCAATGAATTTTTATAAAATTTTTACTTTTTTTTAAATTTTTTTAATTTTTTATGTTTTTTCATAAATTATAGCCACGTTGGTATGATTTCAAAGTTTTTATTTCGCAAATAATGTAAGCAACTATTCTTTTTAAAATTAAATGATAAATAATTTGCTGTTAAATGTAATTGTTTCTCATTTGATTTGCCATATTTATTATCTCCAACAATTGGATAACCATAATAGGCTATGTGTGCCCTAATTTGATGAGTTTTACCTGTAATTAGATTTGCTTCCATAAGAGTTTTTTCACCCCTATACTCTATTATATCAAATTCAGTGACAGCTGGTTCATATCCTGATGTTTTTAATTCGCTAATCCAAACTTTTGAAAGACTATTCACCTTTTTAAGGTAAACTGTGCGTTTAATTTTTGTTATGTCAACTCTTCCATCAACTAGCAAAGCGTATTTTTTTGTTATTCCAACTCTTGTTTTAAATGCGTCAAGAAGTTCTTTCTCTGCATCTTTGTTTAGCGCAAAAACAACCAAACCTTCTGTGTTTCTATCAAGCCTATGAACAGCTACAGCGGTTGCATAGTTTTGCTTTAAAACTGCCAACAAATCGCGTTCCGTTTCGCTTACAACTTCAATTCCCGCTTTTTTGTTAACTATAACAATATTATCATCTTCATAAACAAGTGTGTACCATTCCTTTTGCTCTTTCTCTTGATAAAAAACAACAACTCTATCACCACATTTTAAAGATATATTTTCTTTAGTTCGTTGATTGTTTACTTTAACATCTTTATTTTCAAGAATTTTCTTAACATCAAAGCGAGAAAGAAAAGGCAATTCATCAATAATTGCCTTGGTCAATTCTTTTTCATATTTTACTTCAAATTCTATTTTTTGCATTACTTGTTATATAAATCTCTCATATACTTTGCGCCAATTTCTTGCGTGTCACTTGCCTCACTTATAACCCAAGGAGAAATTTCCATTTGGTGCAAAAGGGCAACAAAATCATCAAGGTTTGGTTTTCCAACACTACCATCAGGCATATTCTCACCATGCATCAAATGTTTTACTTCGCCTTTGTCATTATAGTTAATTGTGTAGGCATGGAAATGTACAAACTTAAATTTTTCTGGCAATTCGTCTTTCAATTTTTGTAATCTAACTCTTAAATCTTCAATGTTTTGAATGCTTCCGAATTCTCTTGCATGAAGATGTGCAATATCAATACATGGATAACAATATTTGCAATTCTTACAAATTTCAATTATTTCATCAAGCGAACCAAGATTTGCAGTTTTTCCTCCTATTTCAGGATATAATCTAACGTCACCCATATCAACCTGACTGGTAAATTCATTAACAGCATCAATAAGTTGTTTAACAGCGATTTTTCTTCCTTCTTCAGTGTTTTTATGTCCGCCACCTGGATGAAAGATGATTCGATTAACACCAATGGATTTTGCAAGGCATATCCCTTGCTTCATATTTTCCTTACTACGCTCAACAACTGGCTCGTTAAGACTACCCATATTAATGTAATATGGCGCATGGATTGAAAAGTTCATGTTGTTTTGTTTTTCTTTTAATATTATATCTTTATTTGCATCAGAAATTTTAAAACCATAAACGCATTGAATTTCATATGCATTTAATCCCATTTCTCTTAACCAGTTAAACAGGTCTTTAAATTTTCCTTTATAATTTGTTGGCACTCCAGCCACACCGAAAATACTCATAAATCTCCTAAACAAAGTTTTTAAAGAATTTTTCTCTTAACAACATAAATCTTGCATTATTAATTCTATAACTATTATTAATTCCATTATTAAACATTTCATTGAAGTTTTTAATAGCTTTATTGTCTTTGATAAACAACATGCTTTGTGGGCTTGTGTTCAAATGCTCTCTATCAACAATGAACGAGCCAAAAATTACGTATTCATCATCAATTGTTATTGCATTAAAATTAATGTACCCATCAAACAAGTAAACGTTTGCTCCAAATAACGCTAGTTCTTTTGCATAAGCGCGTGATGCAAAATAATTACCTTGTCTATCATTTTTCAATGGAACCATGAGTCTAACCTGAATGTTTGAATTAATTGCAAAACGTAACAAAGATTTTATGCTTTCAGTTGGAATAAACTCAGACAATTGTAATTGAATTGATTTTTTTGACATACATATTGCCTTGATTAAAGCCAACTCCAAATTTGTTTCTACATTATTTGTAACAAGTTGAATTTGATTATTGTTGTTATAATTCGGATTATTATGCAATTCATACGGTATAAACTTTCCGCTCGCAAAAATTGCATCTTTATGTGTTAGAACGTCAATATCTTGCACAATATCACCTTTTAATTTAAGATAAGTTTGAGCAATTTCTTTAGTTGTTTTGAGTTGACGATTTGAAACATTTAAATTCGCAACATACACAACTTCACCGTCGATTGTAATTGCATTTCTCAAGTTTGCATACACTTTTTCAACTGTGTTATGCCTGCAAAATCTATATACCCTAACACCTGCATGTTTTAACTCTTTAATAAGTTTATGGTTCAACATTCTATCATAAACAAATTTAACCACAATATTCTCTTTTGCTTTTTCTATCAAAACGTTTTTGATTCCTTCAAAATCCTTTGCATTAACTTTGGTCAATTCTAAAATGATATAATTTTTTGCTTTGTTTAAATCTTCAATAAGATTTTCCTTTAATGCTTTATAATCGTGTATGATTTCATAATTATTGTTAAGTGTTGTGTGAGTGTTAAAAGCTAAACTATTAAATTCAAACACTTCGTGATTGCAAGTTGCAACATTGTTGTTTAATTTGTTTGAAATTAATTTATCATATATTTCATCTTCTTTTAATTTTGTTGCAAATGAATTGCGCTTTTTATAAAACACATGGCGAATTGAAAGATAAATCACATACCCTACCACTTGTGTAAACAAAAAAACAACAGACCAAATAATCATATTTTTGGGTTTGTCTCGCTCCAAAATAATCATTGTGGTCATCATTGACACATATAAAATGAAAAATATAATTCCTAAAACAATATTTAAAGCTATCATCTTATTCATATTACCAAATTCATCAACATAAATCAAATAAAAAATATTATTTCCAATAAAAAATCCTTGCTTTGTGTTAAAATTTGCAAAAACCAATTAAAATCATTGAAAATTTTAATCATTTGTGTTATTATTATAAATATGCTGATATGGCTCAGTTGGTAGAGCAATTGATTCGTAATCAATAGGTCGGGGGTTCGAATCCCCCTATCAGCTCCATAATTATTGAAGTTAAAAACAAATTTAAAAGTAGTTTTATTTATTACAAAAAAGATCGTTAAGGGTTATCCCGTTTGAAACTAGTGTAATTATTATAAAAACACTTTATCATAATAGATAAGGTGTTTTTTTGTTATTCGGTTGACAAATACTTATTATAAAAGTATAATAAGTATGAAAAGTATAACTTGTTATACGAAAAAGGAGTTGGATATGGAAAAAAATAAAACTGATAAAAACAAATTTGTTGGTATTTGCAAAGTTGGGGAAAAAGGTCAAATTGTTATACCAAAAGAAATAAGAACTATGTTTGACATAAATCCAGGAGATTCTGTTATTGTTCTTTGCGATAAAGAAAAAGGCATTGCTCTATTAAAGGCAGATGTTATTGATAGCTTAACAGATAAAGTATTAAAACAATAAGGAGTGTTATATATGAATATTATAACGATTGACAATGTTTGCAAAAACTATAAAGTAAAAAAGGCATTAGACAATGTCTCTTTATCTATAAAACAAGGTGAATTGTTTGGACTATTAGGCGTAAATGGTGCTGGAAAGACAACTCTAATTAAAATTCTTTGTGGGCTAACAAGAAAAACAAGTGGAACTATAACTATAAATAATTTTAATTTAGATAAAGAGATTGATAAAATTAAAGAAATAATAGATATTTCACCGCAAGAAACATCAGTGGCAAACAACTTAACTGTAAAAGAAAATTTAGAGTTTTTTGCAAATATATACAACAATAACGATGCTAAAACAATAAATGAAATTGTAGATATTTTTAATTTAAATGAAGTGTTAAATCAAAGAGCAAAAACTTTATCTGGTGGTTATAAAAGAAGACTGTCTATTGCAATTGCCTTAATTTCAAAACCAAAAATATTATTTCTTGATGAGCCAACACTTGGTTTAGATGTTTTTGCTAGACGTGACCTATGGAATATTATTAAGAAACTACAAAAAAACATTACAATTATATTAACCTCACACTATTTAGAAGAAATAGAAAATTTGTGTGATCGAGTTGCAGTATTATCAAATGGCAAATTGTTGCGTACTGGAACTATTGAAGAAATAAAGCAACTAACAAAGACTCAAAACTTTGAAGATGCTTTTATAAAGCTAGTGGAGGCAAAGAATGAATAAGGTTATAAATTTTTATAAAAGAAACTTAAAAGAAATTTTAAGAGACCCAATCATTTATATTTTTTGTTTGGGATTTCCAATTGCTATGTTTTTATTGTTTTATATAATCAACAAGTTTTCAAATGGGCATACTCCTAATTTTGAAGTATTATCTTTGCTCCCTGGAATTATTGTATTTTCTTATTCTTTTGTTATGTTAACTCTTGCTATTATTGTATCAAAAGATAAACAAACATTTTTCTTAAAAAGATTATATTCTTCTCCAATGAAATCTTATCATTTTATATTGGGATATTTCCTTGTTGGTTTATTTATCGGGTTATTACAAACATTGGTTTGTATTATTACTGGGTTTATAATTTCTCTGATAGCTAATGTTGGTTTTGTATCTATTGAAAAAATTTTGCTTTTAATTATTGCTCAATTACCAATACTTATCACAAATATCTTTTTAGGAATATTATTTGGAACCCTATTTAATGATAAATCAGCCCCTGGTATTTGTTCTGTGTTTATAAGTTTAGCTGGAATACTTGGTGGTTGTTGGATGCCCATTGAAACAATGGGTAGTTTTGAAACTTTTTGCAGATTTTTACCATTTTACCCATCAGTTTATATTGGTAGAATAATTACTAATTCAACAAATGCATTAGGAATTACTTATTCTTTTAATAATGTTGCTGGCTTGGGTTTAATTGCTATAAGTCTGTTTATGATTTCTAGCATAATATTGACCATTATTGCATTTAAGAAAAATATGGTTAGTGATAAATAATAAAATTTGGTTGTAGGACGTGTGCTTGTCTTGTACAAGTGATGTCGCTTCGCTCCACCATACAAGCACACTTAACAACTAAATAAATGAAATCAAAAAGCGAAAGTGTTGGTAACACTTTCGCTTTTTTGCTGTTATAAGTAATGGCTATTTATTCCATGGTGTACTTGACAAGAGTCTCTGAAATGAGTTTTTCTTTTTGCTGGTTAAGACAGAGAAACGATATTTATGCTTATGGCTTCGCCTTTTCGTTTCTCTGCCTTTTGATATTGTGTTTTCAAATCTTGCTTGTCAAGTACCTTTCACGGCATAAAGTAGCCAAGAAAAAAGAGAAATAGATTTTTTCTAATTCTCTAATTATTACTCTACTTTCAAAAGTCAGTGACTAACACAACAATCTTTTTTATTTATATATCTTAATTAACAACTATTTTAATTTCAACTTTAATTGTTGGGTCAATTTTTAGTGATATTGTTATAGTTGCTTCGCCAACACCAACTGCTCTAACTTTAATTAATGGTTCATTTATTCTTTCAATTTTAACAACGTTTTCATCTGAACTTGATACACTTATTTCTTGATAAACATTTTGTTCGTCTCTATTTACCACGCTATAATTTATGTTGTCTACATCTTTATTTAAAATGTCAAAAGTGAATATATTGTTTGGTGCATTGTTTAAAATAATTCGATACATCGGCTTATCTTTAATAGTTATATCAAACTCATAAACATACTCAACATTATTTTCTGTTATTGAAAATTTGATAATACTTTCTCCAATAGTTTGTGCAGTAAAAGTATTTAAAGAATAAACTATTTTATTGTCAGTTGAGATATTAAACGCTTTTCCATCCATAATTTCAAACATACTAGACAATGCAACATTTTCTTCAACAGTCATTGTATCTTTAATTTGATAAACCGGACAACTTGTGATTTCTTCATAAACAAGAACATTAATTGTTTTGCTAAAATATGTTGATTTAGATTTTGGCATTTTGAATTTAATTTCATAACCGCCACTTAAAATTGCCACAATTGTATTGTTTTCCAACTTAATCCCGTTAACAACTCCGCTGGACTTTGGTGTGATTTCATATGTAAGTTTTTCAATCATACTTGTCGGACTAACTGAAATATAACCAGGTTTCAAATTCACGCTTGTGCCAACCAAAATTTGAATTGTTTCGGGAAGGCTAATTGAAAATGCTGTTGCATATGTTTCAGTTGATCCAGAAGTATCTGTTGGCGGATTTGTAATTCCAGGATTATTTGAAGAAGATGTTTCACTTTCATTTTTATTAAGAAAAACAATAACAATTGCTGTTGCAACAATGCATGATATCGCAATTATTGTAAATACCCATCTCCACATTCTCTTTTTCATGTTGTTATTCTACAATATTAAAGATATTTTTTCAATTAATTTGTCGAAAAAGTGCAATTAATTTCCATTTTCTTCCATTTTTTTATGATTTAAGAAAACAATTTTATAGCGAAAATGTGTTTTGTTGTTAATAACAATTAAAAACACCGACGAACTGTCGGTGTTTTTATTATTATGTTTAACGCCAAAAAAGTAAAGTGTTTAATTAACTTCTTTTTTAATATTTGTGATTATGTTAAGTTTATGTTTTTCAGAATTTTTATATGAAATATATCCTTTAACTCTACTACCTAACTTATATAAGTGATGAGTTGCAACGTTTGCTCTGTCACTGTTTTCTCTTGTTATTGCCAAAGCAGTCAACCCATTATCAAGTTTAATTATTGCACCAACTTGCAAGATTTTTGTAACTTCACCTTCAACTTCATCTCCAAGATTAAGCTCATTGAAAAGTTTATCAAGTGGACTTTCAACAAGTTGTTTTAATCCAACACTAATTCGAGAAAAATCTGTGTTTGTGTCAACAATTTTAAAATCATATTCTTTATTAAGTTCCACAACCTCACTTAAACTATTAATTCTTATGTGACTAGCATCACTAATTGAAAGTTTTGCTTTTGCGCCATTTGTAAGAAGCGCAATTGCATATTTTTCTTCAAGTTTAATAATTGTTCCTTTTAGAACATCACCAATTTCAACAGGTGTTACATTTGTTTGTTCTAACAACTTTGTTGAACATACTATTGACTTTTTGATATTATCAAGTTCAATGACAATAGCATTTATTTCTCTATTTTTAAGGTTGTCTCTGTCAACATAATCGGAAGTTGAACATTGTGCAAATGGCAAGAAAACTCTGTACCCCATAAAATCACCGAGCAAACCGTAATTATTTATGTCATTTACTTTAAAATTAAGTTCACTTCCAACTTTAAGATTCTTAAGTTTTTCCCTATCTTCAATTGCTTTGTTAACATTTTCATGAGTCATAACAAGGCAACCTTTTTCATCGATTTCTCCTGTTACCATAACTAAAATGGCATCACCAAGTTTAAAATTTGATTCCAACTCTTCACGTGGGAACACACCTTCTCGAAGTCCACCAATTGCAACCGTAACTTCTTTTTCGCCAATCATAACAATTGTTCCTGTTATGATATCTCCACGATTGTAATGTGTCATAGTTATGTCAAAATCTTTCATTTTCATTATTTAGTTTCTCCTTCAAGTAATTTTGGTTCTTTATATTCAATTTTTGGAAGCAATCTGTTCATTTCAGCAATAATATTATTTGCAAACTCACTTAAATATTCTTTATCTTTCTTTCTTGTTTCATCTGGATAAATTGGTTTTCCAATAATTAGTTTTGTTCTTTTAAAAGGTCTAATTTTTCTATCAAACATCATTGGAACAACAGGTGTGTTTGTTCTAATTGCAAACATTGCAACACCTTCTTTAGCGCTTCCATCCTCAATATGAACTGTTTTCGCTCTTGTTCCTTGTGGAAATATTGCAATTTTTTTGTTCTTTCCAATCAAACGGAAAATTTCCTTAATTGCTTTTGGGTCTGCTTGTTTCCGGTCAACTCCAACCCCACCAAGAGAACGCATAAACGCTCCAAAAAATTTGTTTTTAAATAACTCTTTTTTTGCAAGATATCTATATTTCTTAAAAAACTTAATATCTAACATTATGGCATCCAAATTAGACATATGGTTGCATGCTAAAATATAATTCTTTCCTTTAAGTTCTTTCAAGTTTTTCTTTCCAACTTTTTTAATTGGAAAAATGATTACCATTGGTAAAAATATAATCCAAAAACAAATCCAAAATATCATAATTTAATCCTTTTAATTTTTTATATCCATAAATAGTAACTGCTAATATTATAGATTCTTCGACTACGCTCAGGATGACAAGTAAGACGAAGTGCTTGCCACTCGGATTACTACGCTCAGGATGACAAGTAAGACGAAGTGCTTGCCACTAAGTCGGA
>JAZNKB010000010.1:0-63806 GCA_045578345.1 Candidatus Onthoplasma sp. | reverse complement strand
AAAAAAATTATTAAAAACATTCAAAAAAATACATTTTTATTTGTTTTTTATGCATTTTTATTTGTTTTTTTATTTTTTTATTGTTTTTTTTTACTTATAATTGTTTTCAAATAAAAAAGAAAATTTTTTGTTTTTCTATTGAAATTTTTCATAAATATGTTATACTCTAAAAACATGGGGATGAAATAGTTTCGACTTATTTGCCATGATTTGATACGCATGCAGTGTGGTAACACTTTAATCATACGTTCGTCTAGCTACGAAATAAAATAAACGCAGAAAACAATAAACTTGCTTACGCTGCTTAATGCCTAAGCCGTCAGTTTAATGGTACCGATACGTTAAAACCTGGCGTCGATTATCGGTCAAGGTCAGTGCTGTTTTCCTAGCCAACATTGAGCCAAATTTAGGATAGTAAAACCCAAGTGTTAATGTTAGTTGAGTTTTGCGAATATAGTCATTAACTAAGCATGTAGTGTATGATTTCCTGCCAAGTAAGGACATGGGTGCGACTCCCATCATCTCCACCAAATTTAAATAACAAATTAAATTAAACTAAGAGAAAACTTAAAGCACAGAAAAGTCGCACGGGAACGTTAAGAAAACAACATTTGCTCATGTTGTTTTTAGCGGTCTGGCCGACAGGACGACTCCCATCATCTCCACCAAATGGGTGCCACTCGCACCCATTTTTTTGTACTCTTTTTGTTCATAAAAACTTTTTTGGAATTATTTTAAATTATTTAATATAAAAAAGAGAAGATTTTATTTTTCTTCTCGATTTTGTTGATTTAATAAATTATCATTTTATCAAAAAGTGTAGAGGTGTTAGTTTTTATTTGTGGTTTTTTTGTTGTTTTTTAATGAGTGCGTCCACAATTCCATCATCTCCACAACTCTGAGCCACGGTCGAAATGCCGTGGTTTTTATAAATAAATTATTTTATTTGACTTTGTTATAGAAATAATGTTATATATTATAAGAGGTGTTTAATGAAATATTATGAAGCATATGATGATAGATATAAAATTTATCATAAGGAAAAAGGAAATGCTTGGGCAGGAGATTTGCCAAGCAAAGAACTAAAAGATATTCTGATTAAGCATGGCGCAACCGAAAATTCATCAATACTTGAAATTGGTTGTGGAGAAGGTCAAAATGCATTGTTTTTATTGAAAGAAGGTTTTAACTTGAAAGCAAGTGACGTTTCAAGCGAAGCAATAAAATGGTGCAAAGAAAATTGTGAAAACGAAAATTTAAAAAATAATTTTTTTGTTCTAGATATAGTCAATAACAATTTTAATGAAAAATTTGATTTTATTTTGTCGGTATCAACATTACACATGTTAGTTCTTGATGATGATAGAAAAGCATTTTTTGATTTTATATATTCACATCTTAATGATCATGGAATTGCAATAATAACCTCCATGGGTGACGGCATTAACGAACAAAACAACAGCGATATAGCTAAAGCGTTTGATATGGTTAAAAGGAATAACGGAGCTGGAGAAGTTCTTGTTCCTCAAACATCCTGCAGAAAAGTAAATTGGGAAAATTTAATTAAAGAAATAACCAACGCACATCTTACCGTGGTTGATAATTACATATCTTCAACAATCTCAGGATTTAACTCATCAATGATTGCTATAATAAAAAAATAGAAATCTAGACTTCATAAAATTTAGAAACAATTGATAAATACAAAAAAGTGGTACACTTACCACTTTTTTCTTTTCATTTATTTATTTTGTTACCCACAAAGTATATAATGTGAAATCCAATTCAATATCTTTTGGAACAAAGATGTTTTGAATTGATTCACTTGCTGAACTTTTACTTTTCACCATCATATCCATGCTATCATATCCGTTAAAAACAACTTCATCAAAAGGTTCAAAGCTCACTTTAACACAATCTTTGAGAGTTTTTCCACTTGCTTTAGCAATAGTTTTAGCTTGATATTCTGCATTTTTATAAGCCAATGTCATTAATTCATCAATTGCTTTCTTTTCGTTTTTTAAAGCGAAATCAATTCTATAAGTTGGACACTCTTTAATTTTTGCAGTTTCTTCCATGATTTGTGACATTAAATCCAAATCATATTTAATTGTTAAGCCACAAGAAAATGAAAAAAAGTAATCACCTTCTTCATATTTTCTTGTTTGTTCATTATACACTCTTTCTCTGTGTATATTGAAATTGTTTGTTTTTATTTCTTCTTTAACAAATCCTTTGGATTGCAAATACTTGAAATAATCCTCAACATTTTTAGTTCCATCCGCTAAACAAGTTTTATAAGTTTTACGTTTTATATTAAAACTAAAACTAAACTTAATAACATCCGGCTTAAAACTTTTTTCTCCAACACCTTTAACTTTTATTTCCATACAACCTCCATATTTTTAGTTTAACACATATGTTTTAATTTTGTATCATATTTTAACTAATTTATTTTAACTTGTACTTAACAATTTAAAAATTAAATTTTAACAACAAAAAAGATAGTTCGTTTGAACTATCTTTTTGCTTTTAAATCAAATCCAAGAATTCTGTGTATGATTTTGCAAAAGCTGAATTTAAGAAATTATATCTATCCATTAAGAAAAGTCTTACATAATCATACTGCATATCAAATTGGAAATGACCAGTTGAACCATGCCACATTTTTGAATCCATTATTGCAACTTTGTCAATAATACTCTTATAATCTCTCAAATAATTATAAGTTTCGATAATTGCCGAACTTTTTTCATTGTATCTTTCAACAACTTTATTATAAAACTCTTCATTTTTGAATAATTCACGATATATTTTTGACTTGCTTGCGAATCGTATTATATTCGCATCTTCAATTGATGACTCTTTATAAGGAGGATCCCATGTAGTTGTCATTGAGAAGTCAAAATCCCAAACTGGACCAAACTGCATTTTTCCTTCTTTTGTTTTGTGAAAATATATACTCTTTAATGCTGCATCTTCATTTAACATAATTTCATTGATTAAATAGTAATCAATAACAGATTCAACATCAACTAAGTCCTCAAAGCCAACAAGTTCTTCTCTAAAGCTAACTTCAATTTTTTGATTTGATGTTAAGGTTTTGAAAACTGCGTTGATATATTCATAAATATAATCATAAACAGGATCGTTTCCTTTTTTTGCATTACGTTCATCTGCTTCAGGGAATTTAATTTCTACGTGGTTATTAACACTTTTAACATAAAAATTGTCAACACCTGTTTCGCCTTCTTTATAAGCGAGCACATCCATTTCAACTAAGAATGGAAAATCTGTGTCAGAATTAATATCAAAATCTTCATCAACATTTGCTCTTCCCTTCTTTTCATCCATTTGTTCACACAACAAATATAACCCTTTAAATTCACCATTTAACATAAGTGCAACATGATGTGGAGTTGCTGTAAAATCAAGATTGTCAAAACTATCTGCCAAAGTGAATGCTGTGTAATTTCTGATGTATGATTGATCATAGTAATCCGCTAATAAAACCCAACTTTTGTTTGCTTTTAATCCGAATAATGATTGTTTTTCGTCAAATTTGATTCTGTAAGGTCTCTTTCTTACCTTCATTGTTGAATTTCCCCTCAAGCGGATTCCAACACAGCCTTCATCTTCATAATTTTTTGCCATTGGAACACTAAAATTATATTCTTCGTTTTCACAATTTGAAATTTTAAACGAACAATTGACATAATCTTCTTTACTATATGGCAATTGATTGTCTTGAGTGTTCACTTCAATTATTGGAAGAGTAGAATTTTCCCCAACCATGCTTAGATATTGTGATTTATAAATTTTTGCACTAACTAAATTAAATGCAACAAAATTTGAAACAATTGTGTATGCAATTATCATTACAACCAACATTATGCATGCTGGATTAACAATGTTTAACTTGACTTTATTTTCGTTTTGTTTTGATTTTTCACCAATTAAAAATATTGTTAAAGCATAGAACAACAAGATAAAGTAAAAAACAATGCTTATGATTGGTTCAAATTGATGAGTTACGTTTGATTGTTTATAAATCAGCAAACCAAAGCCATAAATCAACTGCAAAACTGACACACCAGAAAATACCATATTAAATTTGTTTTTTTCTCTTGTTGCATGAGAAATTGATAGCCCCACCAAACCTGAAACTAGAATCGTAAACAATGTAACCCAAAGCCTGTTGAATATGTTTAAAAAACCAAACAATTGAGACAAGTTTACAAATAGCACAAGCGGAACAACAAAAGCAACGATGTAAAGTATATCATTTTTTGAAAACTTTGTGTTTAAAACTAAAGTTGCAATAAACGATACAATGCTTAAACACATAACAATCCAAAGCGCAGTTGGATTCTTAACAATAAAAACATTGGCAACCATTTGCAAAATTATTCCAAGAAGAACCAATCCAGCCGTCAACCAACTTTTTTTGTTTCTAAAAACTATAGCATTTGCTAATCCCAAACCAGAAAGAACAACCAACATCACTGTTGAAAAAATTCTCAAATCAGTATTGTATGAAATAGCATAACTTATAACACCGATTATAGTTATTAACATTATCACAATGTTTGATAAATAAAATATTTTTTTCTTCATTTGTAATTTTCCTTTATTATAGTATATCATAAAGATTTTTTTTAATCAATGAAATAAAAAAAACTAAAAAAAAATTTTAAATTTTTAATTTTTTTTAATTCAACATCAAAGTTTTTGGATCTTTCATAATCTCTTTTTCTTCAGTTATAACTTGCTTTTGTTGATTTTGTTTTATTTCATTCGCATTCTTTTTAACAAATTTTTTACTTTCTTCAGCATTTGACTTTAAATTTTCTTTCTTTTGTTTAATCATGTTTGCCATTAAGCTTTTCATATCACTTTTTCCTTTTAAAATATATTAAATTGTTTATGAAAATATTTGAAAAATGTTAACCTATTTCATTCTTCTATCTAAATCTTTTTTCTTCAATGACTCTCTCTTGTCATAAAGTTTTTTACCTCGTGCAATTGCAATTTCAACCTTTATGTTGCTTCCAGAAAAATATGCTTTTGTTGGAACAATTGTTAAATGGTCTTGTTCAATCTTTTTTTTCATTTTCAAAATTTCATCTTTATGAAGAAGGAGTTTTCTATCTCGCCTTGTTGTGTCACCGTACCTCCCCGCATCAAACGAATTTGAATATTCTTTAATGTAAGAATTTCTTAAAAAACATTCCGAATCTTTGATGAATCCATATGTGTCCACAATTGAAAAATGACCAAGCCTAACCGACTTAATTTCATCTCCTGTCAGCACTATTCCCGCTTCATAAGTTTCAAGCAATTCATATTCAAATCTTGCTCGTTTATTTTCTGCCACTATTTTCATGTTTTTATTATATTACAAAAACAAAAAAAACGCAAGGTTTACTTACGTTTTCTTTTTGATAATTTTTTGCTTGTCTTTTTTGAAATTGTTTTGCTTGTTTTTCTTACATGCTTCAAACCCTTTTTCTCAGGCTTTTCATTCTTCTTCGTTACATAATTATGACTTTTTTCAACACCAAAAATACAAAAACACTATCTTCTTTTATTTCTTTTATTATTCTTTTTGGTTTTTGGATTGTTTGCTGTTTTTCTTACATGCTTCAAACCCTTTTTCTCAGGCTTTTCATTCTTCTTCGTTACATAATTATGACTTTTTTCAACACCAAACAATTCAAAATCAATTTGACGAAGGCGAGTGTTTGTGCTGGCAACGACGACTTCCAATTCATCACCAATTGTGAAGTGGTGATTTGCCCCATGAAGAGTGAGAGCCATGTCGTCATAAATATATTCATCTTGTGGAAGATAGTCAAGTTTAACAAGTCCTTCAATTCCGTTTTCAAGTTCAACAAAAACACCAAATTCCTGGACACCTGAAATTGTGCCAGTGAATTTTTCGCCCAAGAATTTACTCATGTAAACTGCTTTTTTGTAGTCATCGACTTCACGCTCAGCTTCATCAGCATTTCTTTCAGTCACACTGGATTGCTCACTTGCACGTTCAACGATTGGAGTGTATTTAATTTTTAACTCATCTTTTGGAACACCATTGATAAATTGTTTAATAATTCTATGAATAATCAAGTCTGGATAACGTCTGATTGGACTTGTGAAGTGACAATAAAATTCGCTTGCCAAACCAAAATGTCCTAGGCACTTAGGCGCATATCTTGCTTTCATCATTGAACGAAGAATAAGTTTTGTTAATGTTTTTTCTTTTGCAGTTCCTTCAATAGATTCAATAACCTTTTGATAACTCATTGGTTTATCTCCATCAACTTTTAAGTTGTTGGGAACACCCATATTTTTTAGAAGTTCTGAAATTTGAGCAACTTTTTGTTCGTCTGGTTTTTCATGAACACGATAAACAAAAGGAATAACCAAATCAAAGAATGTTTTTGCAACAACTTCGTTGGTTAGAACCATTAAACATTCAATGATTTCATGTGATACATCTTGAACACGATTTTCAATGCTTAATATTTCACCTTGACTGTTTTCCAGAATGAATGGTTCAGGGATATTAAATCTTATTTCGCCTTGAGCTTTTCGTTTTTCTTTTAATTTGTTTCTTATTTCGGCATAGCACAAAATATCATCATAAACATCTAAATATTTTTCTTTTAAAAGTTCATCTCCATTTAAAATATTTTGCACTTCCGTATATGTCATCCTGTGTTTACTTTTAATCACACCTTCAACAATTTGTGATGATTTAACATTGCAATTTGCGTCAAGTTCAATTATCACACTTAAAACAAGTCTATTCTCACCTTCGCTAAGCGAACATATCCCATTTGAAATTTCTTTCGGAAGCATTGGAATAACCATGTTAGGGAAATACACACTTGTTCCACGTTTGAAAGCAGATTTATCAAGCGGTGAATTTTCAACAACATAATTTGAAACGTCCGCAATGTGAACATAAAGTTTATATCCGCCACCGTTTATTCTTTCAACCGCAATCGCGTCGTCAAAGTCACGTGCATCTTCACCATCAATTGTTATAACTCTTTGCTCAGTGAAATTTGCTCTTTTTCTGAAATTTCTCAAATCAACTTTTTGACTTATGGCCCTTGCGCAAGCGAGCACATCAGGTTCAAATTCTTCAACAAGGTTATATGAACGTATTATTGAAATCTGTTCTGCTTTAGGAGTGTTTGCCTTTCCAAGAACTTCAATAATGCGTCCACGCATTGTGTTTGTTTCAATTGAATCCAAAAAAATTTCCACCCAAACTTTATCATTATTTCTTGCGTTTGCGCAATCATTTTTGAAAACACGAATTTGTGGCAATTTTTCATCATCTGGGAAAACAACATTTTTATTTTTACCTTCAATAAAAGTTCCAACAACATGAGTTGTGTTTCGCTTAAGAATTCTAACAACTCTACCTTCAATCTCCTCTTCTGATTTACGATTTATAATTTCAACCAAGCAATCATCTGCGTCAAACGCTCCATTGATTGCAAACGCTGGAATAAAAAAGTCCGGATATCCTGTAACTTGAGCAAAACCATATCCTTTTTTATTCAACACCATTTTCGCTTTAAACAATCCTCTATCTAAAGAAATTGAAACCTTTTTATTATCATCTAAAAACAAAGTGCCATCATTGATTAAATCCACTATTTGAGTTTTGATGAGAGCTTGAGATTCCTTTGTGATTGTTGACAACTTTTTGCTTAAATTTTCAACAGTTAAATACATCAACTTTTCATTTCTAATTATTTCAATTAAATTGTTTTGTTTTTCCATATTCATATTATTATATTATCAAATTCTTTAAATAAAATAAAACAATTTACAATAAAAAAATGGCTTTCGCCATTTTTAAAATGAATTTTTGATTAATTCAAACACAAAGAATAAGATCGCAAAGAAAGCAATTAAACCAAGACAAATATAAATCATTCTTGTGATTCTGCCTTCCCTTGAGCCTGATTTATTTTGTGAATAGTAACTATCTTGATTTCCTGTGATTGCATTGTTTGTTTCACCGCCACCTGTAATTTGCATGAACACTAAAACAATCATAACAAGACATAAAAGAGCCAAAATAACCAAACAAATTCTTTCAAAAACTGGAAAACTCTTTGTAATCCAAGTTGGAACTGTATCATTACCTAAAATAAAACTCATGTTTCCTCCAAATTCGAAAATAATTATATCACACTTAAACAATATTGACAAGTCTTTTTAAACACTTTTTCTTTCTTATCTTAGATATGTTAAATAAGCAAGCAAAGCAAACAATATCAATGCCAAAACAATTAAACTAAGTTTTTCAAACTTCTTTTGTTCTCCATTATATTTCTTGAAGAATTTCATAATACAAACTAAAATCCAAGCAAACAAAAGCAACCATATTATTGCAAAAATCCAAGTTTCCATTGTTTGAACAAAATTTACAAATTGAAAATAAACTGACTTCATATGTTTTTCCTTATGTTTTCATTATATCAAACGCAATCATTTTTGTCAAGATGTGTTTTAATTATTGCTTTTTTTATGCTCTATTAAGCTTTCACCTTCAAAGTGTTTGCTTGGTTTTAATCCCATCAATTCAATAAATGTTGGCGCAACATTTTGAAGTCCGCCTTCTTTTTTTAAATTTATGCCACTGTTTGCAACAACACAGAAAACAGGGTTAATTGTGTGTGCCATTTGTGGCAGACCTCTTGAATCTCGCATTTCTTCTGCATTACCATGGTCTGATGTTACCATAACAAAATAGTCATTCTTACTTGCCACTTTTAATATTTTTTTAACACACTTATCTAAACATTCCAAAGCTTTTATCGTTGCATTATAATCTCCAGTGTGTCCAATCATATCTGGGTTTGAAAAATTAACAATTATGGCATCAAAACCTTTTTTAATTGCCAAAGCAGTCTGTTTTGCAATTTCTTTTGCCCTCATTTTTGGGGTTTTTGCGTAGTCATCCACTTTTACCGTTGGAACATGAACTCTTTCTTCGCCTTCAAAAGGCTCTTCCCTTCCGCCATTCATAAAGTATGTGACGTGTGCATATTTTGTTGTTTCACCTATCTTAATATGTTTTAATCCATTTTTGCTCAGATATTCACTTAAAGTGTTTTTAACAATCTTATTAGGATATAAAACCTTTGAATTTGTTCCCCCAACATCAGACATTGTAACTAAATTACATTTTAATTCTTCGCATTTTTTTACAATTTGACGCATTCTATCTTCGCGGAAATTAAAGAAAAGAACATAATCTTTTTTATCAACACCTTTATAAGTTGAAGATTTAACTTTAACAGGTTCAACATATTGATCATTATTACCTTTTTCATGTTGCTCTTTGATATATTCTTCAACGTTATCAATTTCATCAGAGTTCAAAAACATTGCATTAAACGCACTGTTTGTGTAATCTGTGTTATTTTCCCTATCCATAGAGATAGCACGCCCAGAAACGCTCAAAATTGAGCAATTTTTAATATTCTTAATATGTTTTTTAAGTTGTTTAAGATAAATTAAACTATCATGCGGTCCACAATCTCTTCCATCTGTTATAAAATGAATATAAATTTGATTTGCTTTATCTTTTGCCAAATCTATTATACGCAAACAATGTTCAATATTACTATGAACGTTTTTATCACTCATTAAACCACATAAATGTAAATTTGCATTGTTCTTTTTTATGTTGTTTAATGCTTTTAATAACACCTTATTATTTTCGAATTCGTGTGAATCCATTTCCATCTTTATCTTTTTTACAGTGGAAGGAACAATTCTTCCGGCACCAATTGTCAAGTGTCCAACTTCACTTCCACCCATTTCTTCTTCAAAAATTCCAACAGCATCACCATGTGTTTTTAATAATGAATGTGGTTGTTTTTTGAGTGCTTTCAATGTGGGAGTATTTGCATTTTCAACCGCGTTAAATTCTCCTTTTTTCCCTTCACCATAGCCATCTAATATAACCAAAATTCCCTTTTTCATTATTCCCCCTTAATAATTGCGCAGAACTCGTCAAGCTTAAGAGACACTCCACCCATTAAAAAACCGTCTGCAATACTTGTTTTAAGTTCTTTATAGTTAGACAAATTAACACTTCCACCATATAAAACCTTAACATCGAAACCACATTGGTTAGCGGTTTGTTTTATCAAATCAAGTGCCAAATTTATTCTTTCTATTGTTGGAATTTCACCGCTTCCAATTGCCCAAATAGGCTCATATGCAAACATGATTTGTTTGCTTTCTGCTTTGCTTAAAGCAATTTGAACTTGAGTTTTTAAAACATCCAATTTACTATTTTTTGTTTCTTCGCCAACGCAAACAATTGGAACAATTCCGTTTTCTTGTGCCATTTTAAATTTGCTTGCAACAATGTCATCTGTTTCCCCAATTGCACGTCTTTCGCTATGCCCTATAATTGCATAGTGAACATTGAATTCTTTTAACATTTTGGCATTAATTTGTCCAGTTGATTTTTTATTTTCAACTGCACAAATATCTTGAGAACCCAAAAATGCATTTTTCAATTTTAAAAATGGCATATAGACAAAAGGAGGACACAATATAACTGTGTCCTTACTCTGTAGTTTATTTATAACTTTATTAACTTTTAAGTAAAAGTTTTTGTCGCCATTCATTTTATAATTTGCAACAAATATCATAAAACCCCTAATTATCTTCAATTAATTCAACACAAGGAAGAGATTTTCCTTGCAACAACATAAGTGAAGCACCGCCACCAGTTGAAATATGGCTAACCTTTCTTGCAACACCTAAAGACTGGATTGCCGCAATACTGTCGCCACCACCAATGATTGATGTTGATTTACTTTTTGCAACATATTTTGCAATCTTATTTGTTCCACGTTTAAATTTTTCATACTCATAAACACCAACCGGTCCGTTCCAAACGATTGTGCGAGCTTTTTTAATTTCTTTCTTGAATGCTTTGATTGTTTTTGGACCAATATCCATTCCTTGATAATCATCCGCAAAGAAACCGCTGTTAAACAACTTCACTTCTGAATCTTCACTAAAATCTTTTGCTCCAACATTATCAATTGGAAGAATGATTTTCACTCCTTTTTCTTTCGCTCTATCTAAAAGCTCTTTCGCAAGGTCAATTTTTGAATTATCAACCAAAGACATTCCAATGCTTCCGCCGATTGCCTTAATGAATGTGTATGCCATTCCGCCACCAATTAAAATTGTGTCAACCTTTTCAATTAAGTTTTCAACAACTGGTAACTTGTCTGAAACTTTAGCACCACCCAAAATTGCAACAAAAGGTCTTTCAGGTTTATTTAAAACCTTATCAAACATTCTGAGTTCTTGTTCAACCAAGAAACCGCAAACTGCTGGAATATGTTTTGCAATTCCATATGTTGAAGCATGCTTTCTGTGCGCAGTTCCAAAAGCTTCCAAAACAAAGAAATCTGCAATGCGAGCAAGTTTCTTTGCAAATGCCTCATCATTCTTTTCTTCTTGCGGATAGAATCTGATGTTTTCCAACATCAAAATATCACCGTTTTCCATTTTGTCCACTAACTCAACTGTTGATTTGTCCAAAACATCTTCAGCAAAAGAAATTGGCTTTTCCATAAGTTTTGACAATCTTGCCAAAACTGGGCGCAATGAAAGCTTACTATCCACTTGCCCATTTGGACGACCTAAATGAGAACACAAAATTACTTTTGCTCCGTGTTCAGTTAAATATCTAATTGTTGGCAATGTTGCAACAATTCTTGTATCGTCAACAATTTTTAGTTCATTATTAATTGGAACATTATAGTCCACACGAACTAAAACTCTTTTCCCAGCAACATCAATATCTCTAATAGTTTTTTTCATACTATCTCCAAAAAAATAAATTCAACCTAGTATTATTCACAAATATTATAACATAGCAAAAACTATTTTCAAAATGAAATTTGAATGTTTTTTGAAAAATATCTCATATTTTTAAAGTTTTTACCATGCTTTTAGGTTGATTTATTCAATTTAAATACATTCAACTGATGCATTCAAAACTTCTTCTATGCTGGAGTTTTTAATATAATATATTATGTTTTTACCAACTCTATCACATGAAACAATATTTATTGCTTTTAAAATCTTCAGCTGATGACTAATTGTTGTTTGATTAATCTCCAAAACTTTCGTTATTTCACCAACACAAAGAGGTTTAATTGAAAGTAGAATTATAATTTTCAATCTGGTGTTATCGCTAAATGCATAGAAAAATTGAGTCATGTTTTTTAGATAATTTTTGTTTGGCATGAGTTCTTTAAGTTTGAATTCATCTCTTATTTCAAAATTCATAATTTTATCTTAAAATAAATAAAAATTTAAATAAATCACTCACAATAACACATTTTGACGAATAAATAATAAAAACCATTTAATTTATATAAGGAGTGAGAAAATGAATATTAATGCACTTTATATTTTGTTTGCAATTCTTATTTCAATCATAGCCCAAGCAACCGATACCAATCTTGCAAACAACACGTCAATTCTGTTGTTGCTTTTGCTTGCTTTAGGAGCATATGGCAACAACAACAATAATAGATGTGGTTGTAATAATAACTGCGGTTGCAACTCATGCAGTATTTTTGGTCAACAAAGAAGTTTTATTTAAATAATATTTTCAATTGTTTATCCAAAAAAAGATTTTCTTCTCATATTTTTAACAAAAAAAACAGCAAAATTGCTGTTTTTTTATAATAATCCCATTCTTTCTTTTGCACGTTCTAAAGTTTCTTTTGCAATAACCTCTGCTTTTTTTGCTCCCTTCTTCATGATCTCAAGCAACTCATTTCTATGATTTAAATAATAGTTGTATTTTTCCCTAATAGGTGTAATTGTTTTAATAATTGCATCTGCAGTTCTATTTTTCAACGCACCATATCCTTGCCCAGAAAGTTCATCAACAATTTCTTCAATTGATTTTTCTTCACAGGCTGAAATTATTGTTAGCAAGTTACTTACACCTGGTTGATTTTCTTCATCAAACTTAATTTGATTTAAACTGTCTGTAACAGCACGTTTTAATTTTCTTCTAATTTCTTCATCAGAGTCTTCAAGAAGAATAACGTTGTTCATATCATATCCAGACTTACCCATTTTACCCAATGGATTTAAAAGTCCTTTAATTCTTGCACCAACCTTTGGAACTACCGCTTTAGGGATCACGAAGGTTGCACCAAATCTATTGTTGAATCGGTTGACAATATCTCTTGCTAGTTCAACATGTTGCACTTGATCTTCTCCAACCGGAACGATGTTAGTATTGAACAAAACAATGTCAGCAGCCATCAAAACAGGATAAGTGAACAACGCCGTTGTGATGCTTTTTTCACCTTTTGCAACATGATCCTTATATTGAGTCATTCTGCTTGCTTCTCCCATCATTGTTGTGCAATTCAACAACCAGCAAAGCTCACTATGTTCTTTAACCATTGATTGAACATACATAACCGATTTATCAGGATCCAAACCACAAGCTAGGAACATAGCGAATTGCTTCATTGTTTTTTCTTTAACAAATTCACTTGATAGTTCAATTGTGTGAGCATGAAGATTAGCAATGCAAAAATAACAAAAATATTCATCTTGCAATTTAATCCAATTCTTTATAGCTCCCAAATAGTTTCCAATTGTTAATTCACCTGTTGGTTTAGTTGCGCTATATAAAATCTTTTTATTTTCCATTTTTAACTCCTTTTTATATTAATTTTATTGTTTTTCATAATTAAAATAATTTATTTATTGTTTTATTATAGCAAATAAACAATTTTTAGTCCACAATAATATTAAATTTAATTTTATTATTAATTTTTTATTTTAATTATAGTATTTTTTTGCTATTTCTTTTAATAAATTCATAAATAATTCATTATATTTTTTATATTCATTTATATTGACATATTCATTAGGTTTGTGTGCCAGTGACATATCTCCAACCCCAAAAACAATAGCATCTCCACCGAGTTTTTGATAATATCCAGCTTCACAACCACCCATAAACTTTCTAATATTTAAATTTAACATAGCTGCAATATTATTAATTATTTTTTCATTTTTTATTTCTAATGGTGGAATTTCTAGCGTTTTTTTGATTTTTATTTTAGTTTTATATTTATATTTTAGAATTTTAATTTTTTCAAGAATTAATTTCAAGAAATAATAAACTTGTTTAGAACTTGTTGATCGGACATCAAATTTTAACTTGCAATAATCTGGAACACGATTGATAATGTCTCCACCAGCAATAACCCCACAATTGGAAGTTATTCCAACAAATCTCTTTTGTTCGTTTTCAATAAATATAACGAGCTGTGCCATAATGTTAATTGCATTAATTCCCTGCTCAATAATACTGCTGTGGCATGCTTTGCCAAAAACTTCCAATTCAAACTCATAACACCCATTAGCTTGATTGTTAATTTCAGACTTTGTGGGGTTCGCCTACTATTGTAAATTTTGGTTTTATGTTCAACTTTTTAAATGTTGAAATAATATTTTCAACACCAAACAATTCAGTTTCTTCATCTGACGATAAAGCAACAACAATGGGGACAACTGAGCGATTTTAATTTTTGTATATTATCTAAAATCACTGCCGTAAAACTTTTCATATCAATGCTACCTAATCCATATGCCTTATCTTTAACAACTGTTAAATCAAATGGATTAGTTTCATATTTTTCAAAATCTGGAGCAACTGTATCAATGTGTCCTGACAAAACAATTGGTTCAACATTATTAAGTTTCATGTTGATTCCCACAATTAAATTCCGTTTGTTGTTTTGCTTGTTTTTAACAACTAAAACTTCTTCAACATTTGGCTTAAATTCTTTTTCAAGAAAATCAATTATATTGTCATTTTCATAAGAATTCACAGCTACTAACTTTTTTAAATTATCTAACATATTTTCTCCTTTTAAAAACAAAAAACCCGCTTAAGTATATTACCAAAACATACCAGCGGGTTATCTTGAACTAAATTTAATCCATCAATATGCTTTGCGAACAGCCAAAAACTCATTCACAAAACATAAGTTGTTTGTGAATGTGATTAGCTATGCCACAAAACTAATGAATTAAACATAAAGTTCCTCCTCCTTTACTTAATTATATGTTAACACCAAAAAATGTATTTGTCAATATAAATTTGAATTTATTTAAAATTTGTCTTCTTTATCTTTTTTTTCATACCACATGATCATTAAAGCCATGAATAAATACGCCAAAACAACAATTGTAACACAAGCAAAAATGCTAGTAATTGATCCCAAACTGAAGCTTGAACCAAATTGAATCATGATGTTTACATTTAAAAGAATTGAAACAACAGAAGTGAATCCATAAATTATACAAATTTTATAAATAAATTTAATTTAAAATTGAATAGTTTTTATGAAAATCACATAAAAACATATTAAAAAACACTTTATTTTAAAAATAAAGTGTTTTTATGAATCAATATTTCATATGCTTCTAAAGTAATACTTATTAAAGCAAGTTTTAATTAAATAAATCTATTATTTATTGATTTTCTAAATTCATCAAAATCTTTTAAATACTTTTCAAGCAACGCACGCTCATCACTATTTGAGTGAACAAGAATTTTAATTCCATTGAACATTAAAGGTAAGCCTTCAATACCATAATTATTAAGATATCTTACAGCATCTGAGATTGTTTGTTTAATTTCTGCATGTTCTTTTGCTTCCAATTGAATACTTTTGTCCTTTGCGTTTTTTATTACATAAATATTCGCATATGAATATTTTTTGTAACTTCCATCTCTAAAAATTGATGATTTGTTGTAAATTGCTGACATATCGTAAGCCATATATTCTCCTTAACAATGCTTACATAATATCACATTTTTGAATTTTGTCAATACCCAATCAAAATCTACTTAGCATTTTATTTATAATAAAAAATGATTTTTATAATTAAAATATTGCTATAAAAAAATCCCACAATGCGGGATTAATTTTAAATACATAAAGCTTCTTCAATACTTTTACTTTGTTTGCTATGCCATTCAATTGTTTCCATAATGCTTTTTTTGTGTTTCTCGAAAAGATGGTTATTATCTTTCAACACAACAACATTCTTAATTTCATCATGTTTAAATTTAACACTCACTACAACGGAAACGGGCACCTCTTGTTTTTCGCGTTTCTGAGAATCTATACAAGTTAAAGAAATTTTATGTCTACCATTTATAAAATTTCTTCTATCTGAAACAACGATCCATTCAGCATCTTGTCCGATTAATTGATCTTTTATTATATCCTTATCAAAGATTGGTTTTTTCTCATTATTATTATTTTTTGCAATTACCTTAGGAAGACGAACTTTTGAATGTACACTTTTTTCCATATCAAAGTCTCTTTCCGCATCTAAATCTCTTTCTGTTACTTTTTTCATTTTACACCTCTATTGTTATCATATCAAATAATATTTTTTCAGTCAAACAAAAAATCCCGCATTTGCGGGATTTTTAATATTCGATTGTTAAACAGTTATTGAACTTAGATTATTTAATAATTTCAGCAACAACACCTGAACCAACTGTACGTCCACCTTCACGGATAGCGAATCTCATACCTTTTTCGATAGCGATTGGGTTGATGAGTTCAATTTCCATTGTGATGTTATCACCTGGCATAACCATTTCAACTCCTTCAGGAAGTTTAATAGAACCAGTGATGTCAGTTGTACGAACGTAGAATTGAGGTCTGTAACCATTGAAGAATGGAGTATGACGACCACCTTCTTCTTTCTTCAAAACGTAAACTTCAGCTTTGAATTGAGTGTGAGGTGTGATTGAACCAGTTTTAGCCAAAACTTGACCACGTTCAATTTCAGTTCTTTGGATACCACGAAGTAACAAACCTGCGTTGTCACCTGAACGAGCTTCGTCAAGTGATTTACGGAACATTTCGATACCAGTGATAACTACTTTACGAGTTTCTTTAATACCTACCAATTCAACTTCTTCATTAAGTTTAACGATACCACGTTCAACTCTACCTGTTGCAACAGTACCACGACCAGTAATTGAGAACACGTCTTCAACTGGCATTAAGAATGGTTTGTCTGTGTCTCTTTCAGGATCTGGAATGTAAGAGTCAACAGCAGCCATCAATTCTTTGATACAATCACAAGCTGGATCATTAACGTTACCTGCTTGAGCAGCTTCCAAAGCTTTGAATGCTGAACCTTTAATAACTGGAATATCGTCTCCTGGGAAGTCGTAAGATGATAACAAATCACGGATTTCCATTTCAACTAATTCAAGAATTTCAGGGTCATCAACAAGGTCTGTCTTGTTCATGAATACTACAATGTAAGGAACGCCTACTTGACGAGCAAGCAAGATGTGTTCTTTAGTTTGTGGCATTGGACCGTCAGTTGCAGCAACAACGAGGATTGCACCATCCATTTGAGCAGCACCAGTGATCATGTTTTTAACATAGTCTGCGTGTCCTGGACAGTCAACGTGTGCATAGTGACGTCTTTCAGTTTCATACTCAATGTGAGAAGTGTTAATTGTGATTCCACGAGCTCTTTCTTCTGGAGTGTTATCAATTGCAGCGTAGTCTTTTTTATCAGAAGAGAATCCAAGACCTGCAAGTGTGCAGTTGATAGCAGCAGTAAGAGTTGTTTTACCGTGGTCTACGTGACCAATTGTACCAATATTACAATGTGGTTTAGTTCTTTCAAATTTAGCTTTTGCCATTTTTAAAAATCTCCTTATATATATTTTTGACAATTACATTTTACTTTATAACCAAGTATAAAGTCAAGCAAAATTTATATTTATTTTAAATTAAGCTTCTAATTTTTTACGTTCACCGATAATCTTATCAGCAACATTCTTTGGAGTTTCAGCATAGTGGCTGAACACCATATCGAATGATCCACGACCTTGAGTTGAACCACGAAGGTCTGTCATATAACCAAACATTTCTGAAAGTGGAACTTCAGCATGAACGACTTGGCTTCCACCTGGTTTAGATTCTGTACCAGTTAAGATACCTCTACGAGAAGTTAAGCCTCCCATAACTGTTCCCAAATATTCATCTGGAACTTCAACGTCAACTTTCATGATAGGTTCTAAGAGAACTGGATCAGCTTTCTTCATAGCTTCTTTGAATGCCATTGAACCAGCAATCTTAAACGCCATTTCAGATGAGTCTACGTCGTGATATGAACCGTCATAAACATTAACTTTAAAGTCAATAACTTCATAACCAGCAACCACACCGCTTCTCTTAGCTTCTTGGATACCAGCGTCAATTGGAGCGATAAATTCTTTTGGAATTGCACCACCAACAACTGTGTTTTCGAAAATGTAACCCTTATCTCTTTCCAATGGTTCCATTTTAATCTTACAGTGACCATATTGTCCACGACCACCAGATTGTTTAATATATTTTCCTTCAGCTTCAACAGCTCTACGGATTGTTTCTTTGTAAGCAACTTGTGGACGACCAACTGTTACTTCAACACCAAATTCACGTTTCATACGGTCAACCAAGATATCAAGGTGAAGTTCACCCATACCTGCGATAATTGTTTGACCAGTTTGTTCATCAGTATAAGCCTTGAATGTTGGGTCTTCTTCCATAAGTTTACCAAGAGCAATACCAAGTTTTTCTTGAGCTTGTTTATCTTTTGGTTCGATAGCTTGTTCAATAACTGGTTTCATGAATTCCATTTCTTCCAATTTGATAGGGTGGTTTTCATCACAAAGAGTGTCACCAGTTCCTGTTAATTTCAAACCAACAACAGCACATATGTCTCCTGCCAAAACTTCGTCAATATCAGTTCTGTTATTTGAGTGCATATGGAGCAAACGACCGATTCTTTCTTTCTTACCTTTACTTGAGTTAAGAACGTAGCTACCAGCACTTAATTTACCACTGTACACACGGATGAAAGTAATTTTACCAACATATGGGTCAGTTGCAATTTTGAATGCAAGAGCTGCGAATGGTTCATCATCACTATTGTTTCTTTCAACTGTTGAGCCATCTTCCAATGTTCCTGTTATAGCTTGAACATCGATTGGGCTTGGCATATAGTCAACAATTGCATTCAACAATTCTTGAATACCCTTATTTCTTGCAGCAGTTCCGCAAAGAACTGGGAACATCTTAAGTTCAAGAGTAGCCTTACGGATACCACGTTTGATTTCGTCAATTGTAAGTTCTTCACCCATGAAGAATTTATCTAACAATTCATCATCAGTTTCAGCAACTGATTCAATCATTTTTTGTCTATATTCTTGACATTGTTCTAACATGTCAGCAGGAATTTCTTCTTCTCTAACATCTTTTCCAAGGTCATCATAGAACACATAAGCTTTCATTTTGATTAAGTCAACAAAGCCTTTGAATGTTTCAGCTTGTCCGATTGGGAGTTGCAATGGAACAGCATTTGCGCCAAGTCTTTCTCTCATGCTGTTAACAGCCTTTAAGAAATCCGCATCATTGATGTCCATTTTGTTTACAAAACACATTCTTGGAACTTTGAACTTACTTGCTTGTCTCCAAACTTTTTCTGATTGAGTTTGAACACCAGCACGAGCACTAAACAATGCAACAGCACCGTCTAATACTTTTAAAGAACGTTCTACTTCAACTGTGAAGTCAACGTGTCCTGGAGTGTCAATAATATTGATTGTTGTATCTTTCCATTGACAAGTTGTACAAGCAGAAGTGATTGTAATACCTCTTTCTTGTTCTTGAGCCATCCAGTCCATTGTTGCTTGACCGTCATGAACTTCACCTAATTTGTGGTTGATTCCAGTGTAGAACAAAATTCTTTCAGTTGTTGTTGTTTTACCGGTATCGATGTGAGCCATGATACCAACGTTTCTCATTTTTTCTAATGGAACTTTTCTTGCCATTTAATCCCCCTTATTACCAACGATAATGAGCGAAAGCTTTGTTAGCTTCAGCTTGTCTGTGCATATCGTCACGTTTTTTGATTGCTCCGCCTGCTTGATTGAATGCATCAACGATTTCAGCAGCAAGTTTATTTTCCATACCTCTTTCGTTACGCTTTCTTGCACACATAACCAACCAACGAATTGCCAAAGTTTGTTGACGTTCAGCGCTTACTTCCATTGGAACTTGGTAGTTAGCACCACCAACACGTCTTGCTTTAGTTTCGAGCTTTGGTTTAATGTTTTCAATAGCAGTTGTTAAAACTGTTAAAGCTTCTTCATTAAGCTTTTCACTTGCAATTTTCATTGCAGTGTAAACTATAGATTGAGCAATGCCTTTCTTTCCATCTAACATAACTTGGTTAACAATTTTTGTAACTAACACTGAGTTATATAATGGATCTGGTAAAACTTCACGTTTTACAGCCGCATTTCTTCTTGACATATTTTTCTCCTTTTCAATATTTTAATAAATTTATATTTTTAAAATTTCATAATTTAAGTGCAACTTCCTTTTCTTTAATCAAAAACCTTTTAGAAAAAGGAAAAGGAGTCATGAGGAAAAAACATTCGGTTGTTCCTCATATAGAGCAAATAACTGACCGTTAATGAAGTTTAAACACACTTGTTTAAACGATTACAAAGGTCATGTTATTTGGCTCTCTTTGCACCATACTTACTTCTACCTTGTTTACGTTTTTGAACAGCAGCAGTATCAAGCGCACCACGAACAACGTGATATCTAACACCTGGAAGGTCAGGCACACGTCCGCCACGCACCAAAACTACGTTGTGTTCTTGCAAGTTGTGACCTTCACCTGGAATGTAACAAGTTGTTTCTTTTCCATTTGAAAGACGAACTCTACAAATTTTACGTAAAGCTGAGTTAGGTTTTTTAGGTGTAGTAGTTGTAACAGTTAAACAAACACCACGTTTTTGTGGGCATTCTTCAAGCAAAATAGATTGAGATTTAGTTTGTTCAGCTTTTCTACCTTTTCTAACCAATTGATTAACTGTAGGCATGTATAATCCTCCTTATAAAATTTTTAAAGCAACCTCTTTTGGCATATGCCAAGTATTAACAAAGCAGCATTTTGTACAATACTGATATATTATATAAAAAGACAAGTAAAAAGTCAATACTTTTTCTTGGATTTTTAGAGAATATTTCAAGTTCAAGACCTCGACCACTGTGAGAGTTCTTATACTAATGATTTATATAAAAATTCAACCAGATTGTCAATAGTTTTGAAAAAAATATTGACTATTTTTATAACAAAAAAGTCAACAAAAAACACTCGAAAATCGAGTTTGCTAATCTGCTTGATAAACACATATATAAACATTATCTTGTTTTGTGAAGTAACTTGTGTTGGTATATAAAAAATAAAAACATTCAACAAGTTTATGGTAATTCTATAAATTGAGTAATGTTGTTAAAAAAAACAACCAATTATTTGGTTGCTTTTTTTTGTGTGCTTTTTGATGTTGTTCTGCTTTGAACTTTTTTTGTTGATGCAGGCGCTTTCTTAGTTGTTGCTGTTGCTTTATTGGTTGCTGTTTTTTTAACTTCAACTTTATTTTTAACGGTATTTTTAGGTTCTGACTTTTTTGTTTGTTCTACTTTCTTTTGTTGAGATTCTTTAGATAATAATTTATCAAAATCTTTTTCAATTTGTTTCAAAAACACCTTTTTTTTCATATTACACCTCATAATTTCCAACATTAGCTTTTGCAATCTCAACAGCTAACACCTTTTTCTCTTCCACAATTCCTATTATGTTTGCTTCTTTTATTTTAATTTCATCAATAAGTTTTGGGTCAAGTTCTTCGTTATCTGAAACACCTTTTGTTTGTTCTCTCACATAACTCATAAACTTTTCTTTACTAATGCTTACAATCTTATCCGCAAATTCTTTGTTTATAAAATATTTTGCATCGATTTCTCTTAATTTAATTTCTTCTCTAGCAAATTGCATAATAACATTGTAATATTCCATGGCATCTTCATATACAGTTATAGGAACACGACCATGTATAGCTTTTAATACGAATGACTCATCACAAGGCAATTCATGTAATTTTTCAACATTTAAAGGGTTTTCCTTCAATGTGTCCATTATTTCTAATATCTGAGTTCTTAATTGTCTTTCTTCCTCTGCTTGCTGTCTTCTTTCTTCTTCTCTAATTTCTTGTTGTTGTCTTCTTTCTTCTGCTAATCTTTCATGTCTAATTCTTTCTGCTTTCTCATGTTCTGATTGTCTACGAACACTTTCTTCTTCCATTGCTTGTTTTTGACGGTTAATCTTTTCTTGATGTTCTATACGAACTCTTTCTTCATCTTGAAGTCTTCTTGATTCTTCCTTTCTTCTATTTTGCCTTTTTGCTTCTCTTATACCACGTGTTTTTTCATTTTGAACAGCATCGTTAAAAAGCATAACAAAGTCTTCATCCTTTGAAAATTTAGAATCTTCTTTAACAGATTGAATCAAATCACGCAAACCGTATGTTGCGGTTTCTTTGTCTTTAACCTTAACACCTGTATCATAGTTAAATGGTGTGTCATTTTCCACAACACCTTTCATTGCTTGCATTAAAACATATTTACTTGTTTGAAGTTTTTCTGGCAATAGCGAATGGATATCTTTTATCTCAACACCTGATTCAACTAGTTTTTTAACAGTTCTCTCTTTCTTTAAAAAAGATTTTACCATTGCTAAAACTTCTTCATGTTCTGAACTTGTAAAAAGTCCGAAACGAATTGCTTTTTCAATATTTTTCTTACTTTTGTAAAATTTTACACGAGCTTTTAATGAAGACAAGCCCCTTTTTTCATACTCTTCTATAAGTTTATCTCTTTCTTGTATAAAAGCCATTCTTTCAGCATAATTTATTTCCATAATACACCCTCCAAAACCTCATATTATTAATATATTATACCTTTTAGACTAAAACAAGTCAAGCATATTAAAATTGATTAAAACACCAAATATGAAGAATTATTTTTATATATCACTATCTAAGACGCAAAAAAAAAGAACCAATTGCTTGGTCTTTTTTTTATATATTTAGGTTTGTCTTTTACTTGTTTGATGCTTAAATCGTGCTCGAAGTCAGTTTTATGTAATCGTTTGAACAAATGTGTTCAAACTTCATTTTCAAACAACTTCTGCGCCCTCCCGCGCGAAGCACTATGTTTGCTTCTTCGGGAAAACTAATTATGATTTGTCTTTCAATCAAGTAATGCTTAAATCATCATATACTTTATTGTAAACTTTATCAACTTAATGCAAAATCGAGGATTGATTGTTCAAACAACTTAGGCTTTGCTGAGCAAATCGCCGTTATGTGAGCAACAATTCGAGATTATATTAATTCGATAATTGCCATCTCAGCGTTGTCTCCTTTACGGATACCAACTTTAAGAATACGAGTGTAACCACCCTTTTGACCTAATTCTTTTGCACGAGCATCATATTTAGGTGCATAAATGTTGAAGATTTTTTCCAAAAGAGGATGTTTAATATTGTCAATACGAGCAATATAATCAGCCTTCTTTTCACCTGGTTTGCGTTCTTCTTTTACAGAATAAACTTTAGCCATAATCTTTCTACGTGCAGCAAGTTTTTTAGGTCCGTCGTTCATAACTTCACGACTAACTTTCTTGCCATCTTTAACAGTTTCTTTTGTTACTGTAACAACGTCTTCATAACTATTAATAGCAAGAGTTAAGATTTTTTCAACATAACTCTTCAAAGATTTTGCTCTTGCAAGAGTTGTTTGGATTTTACCTTTCCAAAGAAGATCAGTTGCTTGATTTCTCATGATAGCCAATCTTTCTTCAGTAGGACGACCTAACATTTTAACTTTCATGTTTTTCTCCTTTTATGAATTATAATTTCGTCTTTCGACTTAATAGTTTTCATTGCCTTCAAGGACAATTCCATAAGATTCAAGTTTAGCGATAACCTCTTCCATAGATTTAGCACCCATGTTACGAACCTTCATCATTTCACCCTTAGTTTTCTTTGCAAGATCACCAACAGTGTCAATTCCAGCGCGTTTTAAGCAGTTATAACTACGAACACTTAATTCCATTTCCTCAATAGGTTTTTCGAACAATTTTGTTCTTTCATCTTCTTTTCTTGCAACTAAGATATTCATTCCGTCCATACCTTCAACAAGTTCAACGAACATTGTAGCATAGTCGTTCATTAATTTTGCAGAAAGAGCAACAACTTCTTTTGCACTAACTGTTCCGCGAGTTTGAACATCCAAAACGAGTTTATCATAGTCAAGACTACGACCAACACGGCTTGATTGAACTTCAAAAGTTACACGTTTAACAGGTGTAAACAAAGAGTCAATTGCGATATAATCAACTTCATCAGAGAAACCTTTGTTAAGGCTTGCTGGAACGAAACCTCTGCCACGTCCAACATAAAGTGTCATATCAAGGTCCGCATCATCATCCATTGTACAAATTAATTGGTCTGGATTTAAGATTGAAATTCCGTCATCACAAACTAAATCTTTTGCATAGACAACTCCTGCACCTTTCTTTTTGAAAGTGATTGTTCCTTTGAAATCTTCATCAGTACTTTCAGTTCTAACAGCAACAGCTTTCAAATTCAAAACAATGTCAGGAACGTCTTCTGTTACACCTTTGATTGTTGAAAATTCATGCAATACATTTCTGATTTTGATACCAACAATTGCAGCACCAGGAAGAGATGAAAGTAAAGTTCTTCTCAACATGTTTCCGATTGTGATTCCAAATCCTTTTTCCAATGGTTCCACTGTGATAATTGCACGAGCGCCATTGTCTTGTTCTTCTAAAAGTATTTTTGGTTTTTCGATTTCCATCATATTTTATTTCTCCTATTATCTTGAATAATATTCTACGATTAAGTGTTCTTGAATTCCTAAGTCAATGTCTTCTCTTTCTGGAAGAGCCAACACTTTACCAGTTAAACTTTCAGTGTTGAATTCTAACCATTTTGGAGT
Organism: Candidatus Onthoplasma sp.; assembly: GCA_045578345.1. GTDB lineage: Bacteria > Bacillota > Clostridia > Christensenellales > UBA1242 > Onthoplasma. The sequence continues at coordinate 38,785 of JAZNKB010000010.1, read as the reverse complement.
GTTAACTTTAAGTCCTTTCAAACTTGCGAACATTTCAAGACTTTGCTTGCTTTCTTTGATTGCAATAACATCACCAACTTTAACTTGAGCTGAAGGGATGTTACATTTCTTACCGTTAATTGTGATGTGACCGTGAGTTACGATTTGTCTAGCTTCTGCTCTTGACACACCGATATTCATGCGGTAAACCACGTTATCAAGTCTCATTTCAAGCATTTTTAATAATGCAAAACCTGTGCTTTCTTTTCCTGCAGCAGCTTTTTCATAACAATTTCTAAATTGTTTTTCAAGCATTCCGTATGCTCTACGAACTTTGTTCTTTTCACGCAATTGCAAACCATATTCTGAAATTTTCTTTCTTCCTGCACCATGTTGACCAGGAACAGTTGGGCGTTTATCGAATGAACATTTAGTTACACATCTTTCGCCTTTTAAGAAAAGTTTGCAACCTTCTCTACGACATTGCTTACAATCTGGACTAGTACTTCTTGCCATATTTTCCTCCTATAATCTTCTCTTCTTAGGTGGTCTGCAACCGTTGTGAGGGATTGGAGATACATCTTTAATCATTGTAACTTGCAATCCTGCTGTTCCAACTGCTCTAATTGCAGATTCACGAGCAACACCTGCACCCTTAACAAAAACAGCAACTTTTGAAACGCCGAATTTGCTTGCGTTTGCAAGACAAGTTTCAACTGCGTCTTGAGCTGCAAATGGAGTGGTTTTCTTTGCACCACGGTTTCCACGAGCACCTGCGCTGCATTGAGCCAAAGCATTTCCTTGACTATCTGTTAAAGTTACTAAAGTGTTATTTGCATTAGCGAAAATGTGAACTTGTCCTTCACCATTGCTAACTACTATTTTCTTTTTCTTTGTTTCTTTCTTAACAGCCATTATTTACTCCTTATTTCTTCTTATTAGCTATTGTTTTCTTTGGTCCTTTACGTGTTCTTGCGTTTTGTTTGCTTGATTGTCCACGAACTGGCAAATTAGCAATGTGACGAAGTCCACGGTAGCACCTAATTTCTTTCAAGCGTTTGATATCAAGAGCGACATCACGTCTTTTTTCACCTTCAACAACGTAATTTGCTTCGATATGTTTACGGATTGAAGCGATTTCTTCTTCAGTGAGGTCTTTCACTCTTGTGTCTGGGTTAATTCCAGTTGCAGCCAAAATCTTGTTTGAACTTGTTCTACCAATACCGTAGATATAAGTAAGACCGATTTCAACTCTTTTTTCATTAGGTAAATCAACACCTGATATACGAGCCATTGTAATATTCTCCTTTATTAATTGTTTTTCTTAATGCATTTTTTCTCACCCACAGCGAGAAAACGTTTTTGTTTTTATATTTTCTCACAACACCAAATTGCCGCGAGGTATTGTGCTTGTTTTCAAAACTAAAGAAAAGCGAAAGAAATTTCGCTTAATTTTTAACCTTGACGTTGTTTATGTTTAGGTGATTTTGAACAAATAACCATAACTTTACCATTACGTTTAATAACTTTGCATTTTTCGCACATAGGTTTAACTGATGGTCTAACTTTCACTGTTATTTTCTCCTTTAACTAACTTAGTTTTTATCTCTCCAAATGATTCTTCCTTTGGTTAAATCATATGGACTCATTTCAACTTTCACTTTATCTCCAACTAAGATTCTGATGAAATTCGTGCGTAATTTACCAGAAATGTAAGCAGTGATAATGTGATTGTTCATAATCTGAACCTTAAAGTTCATGTTGCCTAAAACTTCGACAACCTCACCCTCAGCTTCGATAACATCTTCTTTCGACATGTTTACTCCTTTACTTGTTTATAAGCTTTAATCAATTTATAGATTTCAGCATCTGTTGTGAGTGGCGAACCCACTTTTTCTAAAAGATTATCGTCATGCGCCACTAATTTTAAGTGCTTAGGATTTTTAAGTTTGGGTTTTGTTTTTTTTCTATATCTACCATCTATTATAGCAAGAAATCCGTTTTTGTCAATACCTACAACAATAGATAATTGATTTTGGTCGTGTCCTCTAATTGACTCAACCACATCTCCAACCATAAAATTTGTATCCATACCACCTCTATAAAGTTAATATTTCGACACCATCTTTTGTTATGAGGACAGTGTTTTCATAATGTGCACTAGCTAAACCATCCTGTGTTGTCACAGTCCAGTCGTTATCTTCTAAGTACACTTCTTTTTTGCCCAAAGTTGACATTGGTTCGATTGCCAAGGTCATACCTTCTTGAAGCACAACTCCTGAGTTATACTTCCCATAATTTGGAACACATGGATCTTCGTGAAGTTTTTCACCAACACCGTGTCCAACAAGTTCTCTAACAACACCATACCCACTTTTTTCAAGATGAACTTGAATGCGGTTACTAATGTGACCTAATCTTGAACCTGCTTTAATATCTTTGATGCCTTCAAAGAAGGATTCTTTTGTGACATCAATTAATTTTTGTTTTTCTTTTGAGACATTTCCAACAGGAAATGTTCTCGCTGCATCTGCATGATATCCTTCCCAAATAACTCCACAATCGATGCTAATTATGTCGCCTTCCATTAAAGGAATATTTGAGCAGAACCCATGCACAACTTGGTCATTTAAACTTGCACAAATTGTGAATGGGAAGCCCTCATAATTTAAGAAGGAAGGTTTTGCGCCTTGGGATATAATATAGTTATAGGCCAAATCATTAAGGCGCGAAGTGGTTTGGCCAGGGAAGATTGAGCTTTCAAGCAGGTCAAGTGTCTCTTTCAAGATCTTGCCTGCTTTTCTCATCTTCTCAATTTGTTCGTTATTTTTAATAGTTATACTCATTCAATACCTTCAAAACCGCATTGAGAGTTTTCTCTTTATCGATTGATTCGATTGTTTCAACTCTAACGCCAAGACGACTGTATTTCTCAAGTAATGGATATGTTTCTTTTTCGAAAGTAGCGAATCTTTTTTCAATTGATTCAACAGTGTCATCCCATCTTTGAATTAACTTGCCAGAACATTCTGGACAAACATTAGTTTTAGTAACTTCTTTATTTGTTACATAACCGCATTTTTCACATGTTAATCTATTTAGCAGTCGCTTCATTGCAACATCTTTAGATATATACAAATGAATAACTAAATCAACTTTTGAGATTTCATTAAATTGATCTGCCTGAAGTTCATTTCTTGGAAATCCATCAAAAATTGCAATTTCTTTAGTTGAAGTTGCCAATTTTTTGTTAATGGCAGCTAAAACTGTTTCAATTTCAACAAGTATTCCATTGTTTTGACATTCTTTAATGTGTTTACCAAGTTCTGAGCCAGTCATAACTTCATCTCTTAACAATTGACCAATAGATATCAAGTCAAAATCAATATGATTTTCAAGACCAGCCACCAAGGTTCCTTTTCCGCAACCTTGAATTCCGATTAAAACTATATTCATTTAAAACCCCTTATTTCAAAAATCCACGATAATTTCTCATCATCATTTGAGCTTCTAATTGCTTGTCAAATTCAAGAGCTACTGAAACCACGATTAACATACCAGTTGCACTAAATGCAGTTGTTAATCCTTCTCCACCAATACCAGTAAATAATAATGTTGGGATGAGAGCCATGAATGCCAAGAAAATTGCACCAAACAATGTGATTTTCTTATTAATACCATCAAGGTATTGTGCAGTAGGTTTACCTGGTCTGATTCCAGGAATAAATCCACCATTTTGTTGAATTTGTCTACTAATTTGTTCTGTATCGAAATTAAGCATTGTATAGAAATATGCAAATGCCAAAATCAAGAGTGCCATAAGAACAGCATAAACCCAAGATCCAGCACCAATCCATTTATTCCAAAAACCAATGAATCCACCTTCTGCATTTGGCCAGAAAATACTGAATAACATTTGTGGGAATGTCAAAATTGAGCTTGCGAAAATGATCGGCATAACACCATTAGCATTAACTCTAATTGGAATGTATGTTGATTGACCACCATACATTTTTCTGCCTTTCATTTGTTTTGCATATTGAACGCCAACCTTTCTTTCACCGCCATCAACGAAGACAACGAGAGCAAAGATTGCAACAAGAACAACTAAGAATAAGATAAGTTTCCAAACAGCAAGTTGAGCTGCTTTTCCACCTTCTCCTATATCTTGGAAGTTTGTCATAAGGCCTGTTCCAGCTGATGATAAAATACCAACGAAAATTAGGAGTGACATACCATTGCCAATTCCGATTTCTGTAATTTTTTCACCAAGCCAAACAGTAAACATTGCACCAGCAGTTAACATTAACACAATGAAAGCATAACAAACAACTTTGTTACCACCGAACAATGATAAATGTGTGCTACCAGCAGTTCCAAAACCTACAGCGATACCAATTGCTTGAGCAACTGCTAAGATTAATGCTGCGATTTTAGTATATTGACTAATTTTCTTTCTTCCATCAGCGCCACCTTCTTTAGCAAGTCTTTGCCAACTAGGGATTACTGCTGAAAGTAATTGAATAATGATTGATGAAGTAATATATGGTGAAACACCAAGAGCCAAGAATGAACCTTGGCTTAAAGATCCACCGCTCACCATGCTAAGCATTGATAAGAAATCATTTTTGCCAACTTTTTCTGTTAACTTTTGTACGTCAATACCAGGAATTGGCAACCAACAGCCTAGACGGTAGATAAACAATAATACTAATGTAAGAATGATTTTGTTTCTTACTTCTTTTATTTTAAATGCGTCAGCTAATGTCTTAAACATTATACCTCCTCTACACTGCCACCTTGTGCTGTAATTTTTTCTTTTGCTTGAGCTGTGAATTTGTTAGCTTTAACTTTCAAAGCAACAGTAAGTTCACCGTTACCAAGAATTTTTACGCCGTCCTTTTCAATTTTTGAAAGGATGCCAGCTTCTAACAATTTAACTGCATCAACTTCTGTGTTAGCTTCAAAAACATTCAAAGAGCTAACGTTAACAGTTGAATAAACCTTTTTGAATTTCGCGTTTGTGAAACCCTTGATAGGTAGTCTTCTGTATAAAGGCATTTGTCCACCTTCAAATCCTGGGCGAACGCCACCACCTGAACGAGCGTTTTGACCTTTGTGTCCTTTACCAGAGGTTTTACCTATACCACTACCGATACCACGACCAAGTCTTTTCTTGCTTGTTCTAGCACCGTCGGCATTTTTTAAATCGTGTATATACATAATCCTCTCCTTCTACGCTTCTTCTTCCACTTTCAATAAGTGTTTAACTTTGAAGATGCTGCCTCTAATACAATCGTTGTCAGGAAGAACTCTTGTTTGACCAAGTTTCTTGAAACCTAAAGCTTCAACGATTTTGCCTTGATTTTTGTTGAAACCAATTGCACTTTTAACCCAAGTAACTTTGATTGTTTTAACTTGTTTCTTAGCCATAAGTCCTCCTAAATTTCTTCAACAGATTTTCCACGAAGCATAGCAACTTGTTCTTTTGTTCTTAATTGTTTAAGACCTTCAAGAGTTGCTCTAACAACGTTGATTTTATCTGTTGATCCATAAATTTTTGCTGTGATATCTGTGTAACCAGCCAAATCCAATACGATACGAGCTGCACCACCAGCGATTAAACCGCTACCTGGTTTAGAAGGTAACATTTTAACGCTTGTTTTTGCAAACTTACCAGTAACAGCGTGTGGAATTGTACCATTAACAACTGGAACTGAAATAACTGCTTTTCTTGCAGCCTTTCCTGCTTTTTCAATTGCAGCTGGAACTTCTATAGCTTTGCTTAAGCCCATTCCAACTTGACCTTTTTTGTTTCCTGCAACTACAAGAGATGAGAAACTCATGTTACGGCCACCCTTAGTTGTTTTGTTAACACGACGGATTGAAACGTTCTTTCTTTCAAATTCGTCTTTAACTTCTTCTCTTGGTTTTCTCTTGAATTCACGTTTTTGTTGTTCTGCCATAATTTCTCCTTAAAATTCCAAGCCTGCAGCTCTAGCGCCTTCAGCAAGTTCTTTTACTCTTCCAGTGTAAAGATATCCACCTCTGTCAAATACGACTTGACTTATTTTCTTTTTCTTTGCAAGTTTTGCGATTTGTTCACCAACAAAACGAGCAGCTTCTTTATTTGTCATTTTTGCAACTTTATCTTTGATGTCTTTTTGAGTTGTGTTGCAAGCAACGAGTGTAATTCCCTTATTGTCATCAATGATTTGTGCATAAATGTTGTTCAAGCTTCTGTAAACACAGAGTCTTGGACGTTGTGCAGTGCCAGCCAAGTCATGACGAAGTCTTACATGACGCTTAACACGTTGAGAATTTTTATTAACTTTATTAATCATAACTTAACCTCCTACTTTTTCTTACCACCAGACTTACCAGCTTTTAAGATAACCGGTTCGCTTGTGTAGTGGATTCCATATCCATGATATGGTTCCATTGGACGAGTTGCTCTAACTTTTGCAGCCATAGCACCAACTCTTTCTTTATTTGCACCTTTAACAAGGATTGTGTTGTTATCTGGAATTTCGAATGTAACACCATCTTCTTCCAAAATTTCAACTGGGTGAGACAAACCTAAGTTCATAACAAGTTTGTTTCCTTGTTTAGCGAGTTTGTAACCAACACCTTTAACTGTTAAAGATTTTGTGAAACCGTCTTTCAATCCAACAACCATATTGTTGATTAATTGTCTGTAAAGACCTTGTTTTGCATTGCTATCACTTGTTTCATCGTTACGAACAACAAGAACTTGATTTTCTTCAACTTTAACAGTGATGTTTTTAGAAACTTCTTGAGAAAGTGTTCCTTTTGCACTTTTAACTGTTACAACTTGTCCGTTAACTTCAACAGTGATTCCTGCTGGGATAGCGATAGGTAATTTTCCGATTCTTGACATACTACCCTCCTACCACACGTAAGCGAGCACTTCGCCGCCAACGTTATTTTTTCTTGCATTTTTATCAGTCATGATACCTTTGCTTGTTGAAACTATTGCAATACCTAAACCATTAAGAACTTGTGGTAATTGTTCAGCATTTGAATAGATTCTAAGACCTGGTTTACTGATTCTTTTAAGACCTTGGATAACTTTTTCGCCATTAGGTCCATATTTAAGAGTTACTTCAATCATTTTTCCTTGTTCGCTATCATTAGTTTTGAAGTCTACAATATATCCTTCTTCTTTTAAGATTTCAGCGATTGCAAGTTTTGTTTTTGATTGAGGAATAACCACTGTTTCATGCTTATTTGTGTTCGCATTACGAATACGTGTAAGCATATCTGCGATTGGGTCTAAAACTAACATATCCTTCTCCTTTTACCAACTAGCCTTCTTAACACCAGGGATTTCTCCTTTGTGCGCTAAATTTCTAAAACAAACTCTGCAGATTCCATATTTTTTAAGAACTGCGTGTGGACGACCGCAAATTGAGCAGCGTGTGTATTCACGAGTTGTAAATTTTTGTTGTTTTTGTTGTTTATTTACCATTGCTTTTCTTGCCATAATCCACTCTCCTATTTAACCTTCTTAAATGGTACGCCCATCAATTTCAATAATTCAAGAGCCTCTTCATTTGTTTTTGCTGTTGTGATGAACATAATGTCAAAACCACGAACTGCGTCGATTTTATCATAGATAATTTCTGGGAAAATGATTTGTTCTTTAACACCGAAACTGTAGTTTCCTCTACCATCGAAAGATGTTGTGCTCAAACCTTGGAAGTCACGAACACGTGGTAATGCAACTGAAATCAATCTATCGAAGAATTCATACATTTTTTCGCCACGAAGTGTAACTTTTGCGCCAATTTTTTGTCCTTGACGAAGTTTGAAATTTGCAACTGATTTTTTAGCATAAGTCACAACTGCTTTTTGACCAGCAATTAAGCTAAGTTCGTCAACTGCAGTGTTGAAGCTTTTTGCATTGTCTTTTTCTTTACCAAGACGAAGTGATAAAACGATTTTATCGAGCTTTGGAATTTCCATTACATTTTTGTAACCGAATTTTTCTTTCAAAGCATTTTTAACAACTTCGTTATAGTATGCATGACGTCTATTTAAAACTTTTTCCATTTGTCATACTCCTTTACGCTTTTTTGCTGTTCTTAACAGCTTTTTTTGTGTCTAAAACTGCGCCACATTTTTTACAGTAACGAACCATTTTTCCGTCAACTTCTTTGTGAGCAATTCTAACTGCTTTCTTACAAACTGGGCAAACAACTTGAACGTTACTTACGTCAATTGCTCCTTCAGTTTTGATAATTCCGCCCTTGTCATCTTTTGAACGAGGTTTGTTGTGGTGAGCTTGGATGTTAACTCCAGCAACCTTAACTCTTCCTTCTTCACGATTTACTTCAAGGATTTCACCAGTTTTACCAGCATCCTTTCCAGCAATAACAAGAACATTGTCGCCTTTTTTAACGCTTAATTTCATAATTTAGCCTCCTACAATACTTCTGGTGCCAAAGAGATGATTTGTGTGAATCCCTTAGCACGAAGTTCTCTTGCGATTGGTCCAAATACACGAGTTCCACGAGGTGCGAAGTTGTCTTTACCATTGATAATAACTGCTGCGTTGTCATCAAATTTGATTGAAGAACCATCTTCTCTTTGAACTGCATATTCAGTTCTAACAACAACTGCGTAAACAACATCACCTTTCTTGATCTTGCCATCTGGATCTGCTTTTTTAACAGAGGCTACGATTACTTCACCAACAGTAGCTTCTGTTTTGTGTGAGCCACCTAAACATTTGATGCACATGATTTCTTTTGCACCGCTGTTGTCAGCGACTTTCAATCTTGTGAATGATTGTACCATTTTAGCCTCCTACTTAGCTCTTTCAACGATTGTAAGAAGACGGAAATATTTGTCTTTACTCAATGGGCGAGTTTCCATAATTTCAACTGTATCGCCAACGTGAGCTTCATTCTTTTCATCGTGAGCTTTATATTTTTTTGTACTTGTCATATACTTTTTGTATATAGGGTGTTTTTTCTTGCTGGTAACCAAAACAGTAATAGTTTTGTCCATCTTGTCAGAAACAACAACACCTTGAATTGTCTTGTGGTTTACTTTATTTTCCATAATATTACTCCTTTGCTCCAGCTTTCTTTAAATTAAGGGCAGTTTTAACCCTAGCGATATTCTTTTTAACAATTCTGATTCTTGATGTGTCTTGAAGTTGACCAACTTTGTTTTGGAATGTCAAATTGAACAATTCACTTCTGAGTTTGCTTTCTTCAGCCATCAATTCTTCGATTGATAATTGATTGTAATTATTCTTCATTGTTTTCACCGCCTTTTTCCTTATAAACTACCTTAGTTTTACAAGGAAGTTTGTGAGAAGCAAGTCTCAATGCTTCCAAACAAATTTCTTCACTTGGACCGCTTACTTCGATAATAACTCTATCACGTTTTACGACAGCAACGTGACCTACTTGTGCACCTTTACCGCTACCCATACGAGTGTCAGCAGGTTTCTTTGTGATTGGTTTATCTGGGAAAACTTTAATCCAAACTTTACCACCACGTTTCATATATCTGTTGATTGCAACACGCGCTGCTTCAAGTTGGTTTGAAGTCATCCAGCATGGTTCAGTTGCTTGAAGACCATAATCTCCATAAACAACTTTGCTACCACGAATAGCACGACCAGTCATACGACCACGGAATTGTTTTCTTCTTTTTTCTCTCTTAGGCATTAACATATTAGTTTTCTCCTTTCTTGTGATTTACTGAGCTTTGAGAAACTTTACCTAAAATTTCGCCTTTATAGATCCAAACTTTAACGCCAAGAACACCAAAAGTTGTGTGCGCTTCAACGCAAGCGTAATCTATATTTGCTCTAAGTGTTTGAAGAGGAAGTGAACCTTCGTGGTAGTGTTCGCTTCTTGCAATTTCAGCACCGTCAAGACGACCTGAAACCATTGTTTTAACACCAGTAGCACCAGCTCTCATAACTCTTTGCATTGCAGCTTTCATAACGCGACGGAATTGTGCACGTTTTTCGAGTTGAGCAGCAATTGATTCAGCCACAAGTTTTGCGTCTAAATCAGGGTTTTTAACTTCAACAATGTTAACATTAACTTTCTTTGCAGATGTTAATTTTTCAACATTTTTCTTTAAAGCTTCAACACCAGCACCTTTTTGACCAATCAAAACACCTGGTTTACCAGTTGAGATTGACACGTTAATGCTGTCATTTGTTCTTTCAATTACAACATTTGAAATTGCACAAGCTTTATATTCTTTAAGGATGTAGTTACGGATAACATTGTCTTCCTTAATGTTTTTAGCAATATCTTTTTTGTCTGCGTACCAAAAAGAATTCCATGTCTTATTGATACCGATTCTCATACCATTTGGATTAACTTTTTGTCCCATATTTCTACTCCTTTACGTCTAGCACAACTTTGATGTGGCTAGTTCTAGTTACAATTCTATCTGCTCCATGTGCGCGACCTCTAAAGTAAACTTTGTTTACTCTTGTTGGGCCTTGTCCAAGGATGATTTCAGCTAAGAACAAATCGTGAACATTCATTCCTTTGTTGTTTTCAGCATTAGCACCAGCAGATTTAACTACTTTCAATAAGATTTTTGCAGCATCATGAGGCATGTTTGCCAAGATTGCAACTGCATCATCATAACTCTTTCCTCTAACTTGGTCGATAACAATTTTTGCCTTTGTAGGAGCAAGACGTACATAACGAACGCAAGCATATGGACGAGTGTCTTTATTTTGCTTTAATAATTCAGCTTTTTCTCTAATTCTCTTTGCCATAATTTATCTCCTATTTAGCATCTTTTTGTTTGTGGCCTTTAAATGTTCTTGTTGGAGCAAATTCTCCTAATTTATGGCCTACCATATCGACAGTACAGTATACAGGTATGTGTTTTCTTCCGTTGTGAACAGCAATTGTGTGACCAACGAATTCAGGGTAAATTGTGCTTGATCTTGACCAAGTCTTGATAGCTTTCTTTTCACCACGCTCATTCATAGCCACAACTCTTGACATTAACTTTTCTTCAACGTAAGGTTGTTTCTTTAAACTTCTACTCATAATTTACACTCCTACTTAGCTCTCTTGACAATCAATTTGTCAGATGCTTTTTTGTGTTTTCTAGTCTTCAAGCCAAGAGCAGGTTTACCCCATGGAGTCATTGGACCAGCATGTCCAACTGGAGATTTACCTTCACCACCTCCGTGTGGGTGATCAACTGGGTTCATGGCAGAACCACGAACTGAAGGTCTAATTCCCATGTGACGTTTACGTCCAGCTTTACCTAAAGACACGATTTCATTTTCTTCGTTTCCGATTTCACCGATTGTTGCACGGCATCTATCTAAAACTTTTCTCATTTCACCAGATGGAAGACGAAGAGTTGCGTAACCGCCGTCTTTAGCCATCAATTGAGCTGACAAACCAGCAGATCTAACCATTTGTCCACCACGACCTGGTTGCAATTCAATATTGTGAATTTTTGAACCAAGAGGAATTTCACTCAATGGAAGAGCATTACCTGGTTTAATTTCAGCACCAGCACCACTCATAACTTTGTCGCCAACGTTTAAGCCTTGTGGAGCAATAATAAATCTTTTTTCACCATCAGCATAGCTTAACAAAGCAATGTAAGCTGTTCTGTTTGGATCGTATTGAATGCTTTCAACTTTAGCCATAACGCCATCTTTGTTACGCTTGAAGTCGATAACTCTATATTTTCTTCTGTTAGCACCACCGATATTTCTTACAGTGATTTTACCTTGAGCATTACGTCCACCAGTTTTCTTAACTGTTGTAAGTAATGATTTAGGAGCAACAGCATCTTTTGACAATTCGTCATAAGTTTTATATGTTACAAATCTACTACCAGCAGATGTAGGTTTTTTAGTTCTTATAGCCATTTCTTACTCCTTTTATTAGTTCAAGCTTTCGAAGAATGCGATTGGCTTACTGTCAGCTGTTAAGAAAACGATTGCTTTCTTATAATCACTTGTTCTTCCTTCAACTTGACCATGTCTTGTATTTCTAACTCTTTTCTTACCATTGCAATTCATTGTGTTAACTCTTGCAACTTGAACTTCAAATAATTCTTCAACTGCTTTTTTGATTTCAACTTTGTTTGCAGCTGTTGCCACTTTGAAAGTGTAGATTTTGTTTGGGATGCCTGCGTAAGACTTTTCAGTCATAATAGGCTCTAAGATAATTTCTTGCGCTTTCATTATACGTATGCCTCCTCAATCTTTTTGATTGCATTCTTAGTGAACACCAAGAATGTGTTTTCAACAACGTCAGTAACATTTAATAAAGCAACGTCTTGTGCGCTAACTTTTTGAATGTTATTTGTTGCTTTCAAAACGCTTTCATCTTTTCCATCAGTTAAGATGATTGTGCGTTTGTTTAAACCAAAAGTTTTCAAGAATTCGCTTGCAGCTTTTGTTTTGCTGTTTTCGAACTTAATGTCATCAATAACATAAACTTCGTTTTGAGCGATTTTTTGAGAAATTGCACTTGAGAAAGCAATATCTCTCATTTTCTTGTTGATTTTTTGACTGAAATCTCTTGGCTTTGGTGCGAACACTACGCCACCACCGTCGAATTGCGGAGCACTTCTTTCATCATGACGAGCACCACCTGTTCCTTTTTGACGGTAGATTTTCTTTTTGCTTGCGTTAACTTCACTTCTTGTCAAAGCTGATTTTGTTCCTTGACGAGCATTGTTGTGTTGAGCAACAACAACTTGGTGAATTAATGCTTCATTATATTCTGCGCCGAACACTAAATCGTTAAGTTCAATTGAGTCAACGGCTTCTTTTTTCATATTATAAACACTAAGTTTTGCCATAATCTATCTCCTCTTATGCTTTTGCAGCAGACTTGATAGTTACGATTGATTCATTTGGACCAGGAATTGAACCCTTAACCAAAATGATGTTTCTATCTGCATCCACGCGCACAACTTTAAGATTTTGAACAGTTATAGTTTCATGACCATAATGTCCTGGCATCTTTTTGCCCTTGAAAACTCTACTTGGTGTTGAGTTTGCACCCATTGAACCAACTTCTCTATGAACAGGTCCAACACCGTGAGTCATTTTAAGTCTGCTTTGGTTCCAACGTTTGATAACGCCTGTGAAACCATGACCTTTACTTGTTCCAGTTACATCAACCACGTCGCCTTCTGCGAACATATCTGCTTTGATTTCTTGACCAAGAGCAAATTTTGTGATGTCGTTATACTTAAATTCTTTCATAACACGTTTTGGTTCAACACCAGCTTTCTTGAAAGCACCTGTTTGGCACTTGTTAACATTTTTAGCTTTGATTTCACCATAAGCCACTTGAACTGAGTTGTAACCATCTGTTTCAACTGTTTTGATTTGTGTTACATAGCAAGGACCTGCTTCAATAACTGTTACAGGTTGAACTCTTCCGTCATCTGTGAACACTTGAGTCATTCCTAACTTTTTACCAATAATAGCTTTTTCCACAGCACTCCTCCTTATAATTCTACCTTAATGTCCACACCTGCTGGAACGTTCATTTTCAAAACTGCATCCACAGCTTTTTGATTTGGTGCGAAAACATCAATTAATCTGTAATGTGTTCTTGATTCAAATTGTTCTCTTGAATCTTTATATTTGTGCGTTGCACGAATGATTGTTACCACTTCTCTTTTTGTTGGGAGTGGAATTGGGCCTGAAACTTTGCATCCAGACTTTGTTGCAGTGTCAAGAATTCTTGAAACCACATTTTCGATTAAACCTGTGTCATAAGACGCAAGTTTGATTCTTAATTTTGTTGTTGCCATTTTTCTCTCCTTTTTTATTTTAGTCAACACTCAACCAGCAAACTTAACTCTTGGCATTTTCTTTTTGGGGAATTCTTCGACTTCGCTCAGAATGACACCTTAAATATATGTTTTATGACAGTTTAAAATTTCTTTTACTTATACATATTAACACCATGCCGGGTGTTAAGTGCTGAATCTCAAAATAAATTGGACCACTAAGTCCATCATTTTTGCTGGCACCCATAAGGGCTAGGTCAGCATAAATTCCCATTTGTTGCTTGCTAACAAATGCAACCTTATGCGTCAATCCCGCAATTCAGCAATGCTATTCTACCAAACATTCAATAGTTTGTCAACCCTTTTTATAAAATTTTTTCAATAATTTTTTCAACCATAAAACCCAAAAAAGAAAGAACTTGAAACTAACTTTACAAAACAATTTATATATGTTAAACTATAGACATGAAAACATTTGAAAAGAATGATAATGAATTTATTTGTCGAGTTTGTGGCAAACTTGTACCAACGCTTAAGTATTCTTCAAGAGATCATTGTTCAAAATGCCTATGCTCTATTCATATAGATGTAAACCCAGGAGATAGAGCAAACACATGCCTTGGAACACTTGTTCCTATTGACATTGAAACAAACAATAAAAAAGGTTATATTATTAAGTATAAGTGTCAAAAATGTGGAACTCTTCATAATAATAAAACAGCGGACGACGATAATTTTAAAACAATTCTAACAGTTATGAACAAAACTTACAATATCGACAATTTTAAGATTTAGCAAAAATTTTTCAAAAAAGGTATTTACAAATTTAAAGTTGTGTGTTAAAATGTTTGCGTATTAGTAAATGAATGCACACATGCATTAAACAAAAGGAGAAAAAACTAATGTCAAACGAACAAAAAGCTTTTATACCTGAATCTTCTTCAACAGCTTGCAGAATTTCATTATTGTCAGGACGTGAATTATTTAATAGATATTTCATTGCGGACAACAAGGTTTCTTGGAGCAAAGATTTCTTCTTTGAAAGAACAAGAATGGATGACAATGTTCCAGTTTACGGTTTAATTAACGCTTTAAACGGAATTCCTTTGCAAACAATTGTAACAATAATAAGAGATAATGTTGTGAGCTTTGTTCCTGCTGGTTATAAATTAAATTCAAAAGTTATTGTTCAAGATTTGGAAGCAATTTTATCTGAAAACAGAGCGCAAACACTTGAAGCTGTTGATAAAAAGTTGCAAGACCCATCATCTTTAACAACACCTTTCATCATTGAACTTTCAAATTTCTTATGCAAAGCTTTTATTGATGGAATTAAATATCACGACACTTTAATATTAGGTCAATAATAAAACAAAAAAAATCGTCAGTTTGACGATTTTTTTTATTGCGCTAAATACAAAGCAATTTTACAAGCAATTCTAAGTAAATAGTTTATTATACTGATGGGCTTACTTCTTGAGTTTCTTCTGAATTTTGAATTGTTTCATTTTCACCTTTTGGATTACTTAAATCTAAAAATTCTTCATTGCCTTTCTTTTGTCCAGTTACTACATCTTTAAGCTTACCACTGGCATCATCTACATTTTCAGTTTCTTTTCTAAAAGTTTCATTTCTTCCGTTTCTCATTTTAATATACAACCTTTGCTGATTTGCAAGTTTTTCCCTATCCTCAGCAGAAAGAAATTCTTCATCATCCGAACTTGCTCGAAGTGGATTTTCTTTAGGTTTTTTATTCTTATCGACTTCTTCCTGTTTTTTATTATCTTCTTGCTTTTCAGATTCATTTTCATTTTGGGCTGAACTTAAACCTCCAAGATAAGTAACATTTTCCGTTTCTTTCTCTTCTTTCTTATTTTTTGGTTTTTCTTTTTGCGTTGTATCTTTTGCTTTTTTGTCAGCGGTGCCTTTACCAGCTTTAGCTTTTTTATCATCTTTTTTGTCGTTAGAACTAGATTTATCTGTTGAATTAGCGACTGGTTTTTTCACTTGTCCTTTTTCGGATTTTTTCCCGTCATCAGATTTAACAGTTTCTTTGTTATCTTTCTTTTGTTTTGACGGAATTCCAACAAAGTCAGACAATTCAGCCTCAATTAAATATTCTTCCAACTTTTGTCTTTCAGGAGTTAAAGTTCTTTTGGGTTTTTCTTTTTCTCCAACACTTCCTGTTGAATCTTTATTTGCATTTAGCACTCGCTCTCTTGCTCTTTGAAGAAGGTCAACAGATTCTTCTTCAACCTTTTCACTTCCTTCAAGCCTTCTTTGAGTTCTGTTTGTTACAGCAACAAGTGTTCTTGCAAGATCAACAACATCATCATCTTGATTCTTCTGTGGAGTTTTTACAACAACTAAACTAGGAGCAAATTCTTCTTCATCTTGTTTTGTTTTTTGAACATCAATAACATCTTCTCTTTTTATGTTTAATGAAACAACAGCATTATGTTTTTCTTGAGCAAATTCATTTTGTTCTTTTTCTTCTAAAACCTCAATATTTTTGCTGATTGCATTTTCAATAACTTCGTTTAAAGTTTTTGCAAAATACGGTTTTTTAGCACTTATCGAATTTTTCTTTTCTTCTAAATTTGCTTTAATTGTTTTGATAACTTCCTTTTTTAGCTTTGGATAATGCGACAATATTCTAAACATTTCATTTGAATATTCTGCTTCAATTTCTTCAATCATTTCTTCTTTTTCAAGCAAAATTGTGTTTGCTTTCAAAAGATATTTAAACCTATCAACAATGCCAAAATATTTTGCCAAAACACTTTCATCACAATTAAATATATCTAAAGCATTTCCAGGCGTTGTTTTAATGTTCCAGCGAGCATATAAAGCATTTCTGTTTATTTCGCCATTTGTTTCAACCGAATCAAGAATGTATTCATTTATATCAGAATACGTTCCACTGTTTATTGCAAAGTTTGCTTCATAATTCATTTTTTCAACCAAGGCAAGAGTTGCTCTGTTACCCTCAAATGTAACCATAAATGAAATTTGTTTATCCAACTTTAAATTACTTCTGCAAAGTTCAATATTGTCAAATACTTGAACAATATGTTTTTCCATCTCAATAAGTTCTTTAACAATTTCAGGCGAAACAACATATGCCCCAACATCATTGAAATCACCTAACATACAACCCAAAACCGTATGTCTTAAATTGTTTATTTTAAGATTTTCAATTTCAGCATTATCTTCAATATATCCTAACACGCTATCAGGTTTTAAATATTGCGCCATACAAATTTCTCCTTTGGTATTTTTTTATTTCTATTTAAAAAATTATAACATAGCATTAGTATTTTTGCAACAAAAAAGACAAAATTAAATTTGTCTTTTTATCATTTAAAATTTAATGATTGCACATTCAATTTTATCAACATTTAAACTCAATTAATCGTGAACGAAGATTTGTTTACCCGAACGACTTAGCGTAGCGTTTAGTGAGCGGTATCAAATCGAGTTACTCTTCTTGCGCTGCAAGTTTTGCTTGTTGGTCGGCTAGTGTTAAAGCTTCAAACATTTCATCAAGGTTACCATTCATAAATGAATCAATGTTGTATAAGCTCAAACCAATTCTATGGTCAGTAACTCTTCCTTGTGGGAAATTATAAGTTCTAATACGTTCACTTCTATCCCCAGTTCCAACTTGACTCTTTCTGTTTTGAGAATATTCTGCTTCTTTCTGTTGTTGATAATAATCATATAGTTTCGACCTAAGCATAGCAAATGCTTTTTCTTTGTTTTGAGTTTGGCTACGCTCGTCTTGACAGCTTACAACAATTCCTGTTGGGAAGTGGGTAATACGAATTGCAGATTCTGTTTTGTTAACCTTTTGTCCACCCGCACCACTAGAACGGAACAAGTCAACACGAATATCTTTTTCATTTATTTCAACATCCGCATCTTCCATCTCTGGCAAAATTGCAACAGTCGAAGTTGAAGTGTGAACACGACCTTGACTTTCAGTCTCTGGAACACGTTGAACTCTATGCACACCGCTTTCAAATTTGAAAGTTGCATATGCATTCTTTCCTTTAATCAAGGCTTGAACTTCTTTAACACCTCCAAGTTCGGTTTCTTCCAAGTTCAAGATTTCCATTTTGAATTTATGGCTGTCACAATACATTTGATACATTCTAAGAAGACTGTGTGCAAAAAGTGAACTTTCTTCACCACCAGCACCACCACGAATTTCAAGAATAACATTCTTGGTGTCGTTTTCATCTTTTGGAAGAAGAAGTAATTTTAATTTCTCTTCACTTTCAGATAACTTTTCGCGCAAAGTTTGCTGTTCGTCTTTTAACATTTCACGCATATCTGCGTCTTGCTCACTTTCAAGCATAATTAAAGCATCATCAAAATCTTGTTTCATTTTGCAATAAGCATCATATTCTTCCATAAGCTCAGTTAAGTTAGAATGTTCTTTAACTTTTGCTTGCCAAGTTTTCATATCTGCAATAATGTCTGGATTTGCAATATCTGTTGTTAATTGATCGAACTTTTCTTTAATTGCTTTTAACTTTTCAATCATTTAGTTTCTCCTTTTTTATTATATTATCTTAAAAATTATTTCTACTTTCGTATATGGGATTCTTCGACTTCGCTCAGAATGACAGTTTACGCTCGTATTTATGGAATAAAAACCATCCGCTTCTTCCCAAGGCGAGGATTGATTGCGTTTTACGACTTTGCGTTAGCACCTTAGTAAAACACAACAAACCGAGACTCCTTATTTTTTAAATATCAAAACTCTATCGTTGCCAGATAAGTCAGTTAAACTTTCCACCAAATCAAAATCATTAAATAATGAAATGATTAGGTCTTTTTGTTCGTCTCCAATTTCCATAACAATCATTCCATTATCATTTAAGTGTTTTCTTAAATTATCATGAATAATATTATAAAATTTCAACCCCATCGCTCCGCCGTCAAGCGCAAGGTGTGGGTCATTATTAATCACTTCCAAATCCAATTCTTTCACTTCATCAGAATCGATATATGGCGGATTTGAAATGATAATATCAAAACTTTCTTCGATTTTTTCAAACATATTCGAACGAATAAACTTAATTTCAGCATTATGATTTTTGGCATTTTGTTTTGCAATATTTAATGCTTTTTGCGAAATATCAGTTGCTGTCATTTCAATTTCGGAATTTAATTTTGTTGCAATTGCAAGGCAACCACTCCCTGCACACAAATCCAAAGCTGTTTTATAATTATTTTGCTTAATATATTTCAAAGCAGTTTCAACAAGCAATTCACTTTCAGGGCGTGGAGATAAAACATTTTCATCAACCTTAAACTCAAGACCATAAAAATATGCAACACCAAAAATCTTATCCACAGGGATGTTGTTTTTTCTCATTTCGCATTTTTTCAAAATTTCACTTTTTTGTTCTTCATTAATTTCATCAATTAAAATTAAATCAGTTCTTTTAACTTGCAATACTTCAGATATAATAAAATCAACATCTTCTGTAACGATATCTAAAGATGCAAATTCATTTTTCAATTGTTTTCTCAATTCAAATAGTTTCATATGTTTAGTTTTCTTTTTTGTTGTGAATATTATACTTTAATAATTTTATCACTTTTTGCTTTCTGGACGAAAATTTACATTAATGAAGTGACATTTTTTAGCGAGGATTTGTTGCCTGAGCGATTTTGGATTTAATGATTGCTCTTGTTAACGCAATCAGAAAATCCTCTTAGCGAACGGAAACAATCAGAGCTTTTTGCGAAAAAAAAGCGTGCTCCTTCCATGCAAAAAAGAAACACGCAAAATTTGCTATCTGTTGTGTTTTTTATTGAATTTGTCAACACGACCTTCAGTGTCCACAAGTTTTTGTTGACCTGTGAAGAATGGATGACATTTGTCGCAAACTTCAAGTTTAACAGTGTCACCATCTTTAACACCTGGTTTTGAAGTTTTACCGTTGAATTCTGCGCCACAAGCACAAACAAATTTCACTTCCACATAATTAGGTTGAATTTCTTTCTTCATAGTTGCTCCTTTTTCTCAATACACAAACTTGTTCCATTCCAACAAATTGTACATATTGTTATTTGCTCTATAATTTCTTAGCAAAAAGATTATAACCCTAAATTATGCTTTTGTCAACAGTTTTTGAAAAATTGTTTTTGTTATAACTTCATTATTGTTTAACAACTTGTTCTGCAATCAAATTTATGTCCCCCGCACCAACAAACGCAATAGAATAATTTGGTTTCAAATTCTTTAGAATTGTTTTTAGATTATCGCAATATTTAACATTGGTATTATATTTCTTTATTTCAAAATATAATTCTTTTGCGCTCATTCCCTGATCTTTCTTTTCCCTTGCTGAATATTCTTTAAAAATTATCAAGTCATCAACCTTACTTAAAACTGACACAAAATCTTTCAAGAAAATTTTAGTTCGCGAATAAGTGTGTGGTTGAAAAATTATTTGCACATTTTTATTTTCTTCATTGAATGTTTGCACAAAAGCTTTAACTTCTGTTGGATGATGAGCATAATCAATATAAATTTTGCTTTGATTATATTCGCCTAAAAACTCATATCTTCTTGGAATCCCAACAAACGAATTAACTGCTTTTGTTATTGTTTCATCATCAACACCCAAACTTTTACACACCGCCACCGCAACAGTAATATTTTTCATATTATGCGCACCCTTAATTTTTGGAGAAATCGGCAAACTTATATTTTCAATAAAATTAATATTGTTATATTTCTTTAAGAATTTTGTGGACTTATCCACAAAAACGAATCGTTTATCCCCACGTTTTAAAAACGTTAAAAAGGCTGACCTAAGATTAAACAACGTTCCATAACTATCAATATGTTCACGTTCAACATTTGTAACAACTGAAACGGTTGGCTTCAGTTTAAGAAAACTTTTATTATATTCACAAGCTTCAACAACCAAAAATTCATCACCAAATTTAAAACGTGGTGCTGAAATATCCGCGCCAATATGACAAGAAACTTTTTTCCCACTCGCTCTCATAATTTCATAAATCAAACTTGCGGTTGTGCTTTTACCGTGAGTTCCTGCAACTGCAATAACTTGTTTGAATTTTCCACACATCCATGCCAGCAACTCAGATCTATCTAAGATTGGAATATTGTTCTTTTGTAGAAAAGAAATAAATTTACCATTTTTCACCGCCCCAGTTTTAACACACAAATCAACATTACAAATTTCTTTGTTGAACTTATAACAAATCTCAATTCCATTTTCTTCACACAATTTCGTATATTTGCTTACATGCAAATCATAACCAAAAACTTTAACACCAATATTTTTCATTGCTATTGCAAGTTGGTGCATACTAATTCCACCAATACCTAAAAATAAAATCGATTTAACTGAATATTTCATATATCTATTTATGAAAAAAAAGCGGCAATTGCCACGTCTTTTCAGTTAAATTAAAACAATATCCATATTTTGTTTTTGAGCATATTCGTATGCGATTTTTGTTCCACTATTTCTATTATTAGGTAACGAATAATTTTTTCTATAATAAATCAAACAAAAGTCACTTTCATCAATTAGTTTTTTATTTCTCAAAACATAAGCGTACTTTAATTTTGTTTCATCAATATCTTCTAAATAATTTATTTCATCAAAACATTTATAAGAGAAAACCCTATTTTGTTTTTCATATTTTTGTTTAATCTGCTCCGCTTCTTCAAATGTGTATGCAACTTCATTATTTAAAGAATATAAAACCAACTTTATTTGAGAATATTTTAACTTTAATTTTAAAAGAACTTTATAACACAAATCATTAAATTCTCCATAAAATCCAAATTTAAAAACTAAAACTTTTTCTTTTTCAATTAAATTTACAAATTTTTCAATTAAATTAATATTTTCTTCTATTTTTCTGTGACCTATAATGCAACATGAATATCTTTTACTTTCATTGACCATAATTCCATCATATGGAATATTATTCAATATGTCAAACATTTATATGGTTTATTCTTTCTTTAGGAGCAAAAATATGAAATTTGAACAATTTGGATTAAATGTGGCAAAAGAAAGACAAAAGATTGGAATTTCTGCCTATGAATTAAGTTTAAGATTAGGAAAAGACCCTAGCTATATAAACAAGTTAGAAAACGGAAAAGTTAATGTTAGTTTAAAAATGATTATTGCAATCAGTGAATTATTAAATGTGCCAATAACTAATTTATTTAAAGATTAATAAACTTATTAAAATCGTTTGCTATTTTATAGCGGTTTGTTGTAGAATATAAATGACTACTAGTAGTTAATCTAAAAAAGGGGAAGGTGAACAGACTTGAATATTTCAGACATCAGAATCAGATTGGTGACTAAAGATGACAGCAAGTTGAAAGCAATTGCTTCTTTCACAATTGACGAAGCATTCGTTGTTCATGATGTTAAAATCATCGAAGGAACAAACGGCAACTTCATTGCTATGCCATCAAAGCAAGCACCAAGTGGCGAGTATAAAGATATTGTACATCCACGTAACACTGAAACAAGAGAACAAATCTCTGCTGCAATCTTGGCTGCATACGAAAAAGAAAAAGCAACTCAAGAGTAAGCCAAAAAGCCTGTTCACAGGCTTTTTTGTTTTTTATATATTTAATTTAAATCTCAAAAATTCATTTTAATAAATTGCATTTATTAAGAATAACGATTCTAAAAAATAGTTTATTATTAAACACAATTAAAACAAAAAAACGGAAATTAATTTTCCGTTTTTTTTATTTTATTATTCAATTAATTTTAAACAGTTAAATTATTGAATGTTGTTTAAGAATATTAAACTAATTCCGTTGTTTGATTCCCAAATTGATCCAAATTCAAATGTTAAAGTTTTTGTTGCTGTGTGTTTAATTCCAAACCAAGTTGAAGTTGCACAAACAAATTTAAATGAACCTTGGAATTGTGTTACATCATTGAAGCCTTCAACAACTTTGATGAAACTGCTTTCATTTGTATCTTGATAATCATTTGAGAAA
The DNA here is from genome assembly GCA_045578345.1 of Candidatus Onthoplasma sp. Lineage (GTDB taxonomy): Bacteria > Bacillota > Clostridia > Christensenellales > UBA1242 > Onthoplasma. The sequence continues at coordinate 15,978 of JAZNKB010000010.1, read as the reverse complement.
GCAAACGCATTACCCATTGAAGCTTTTGCTTCGCTAACACCAGCATTATCACCATTGATTACAACACTTTGCATTGAACCATGATGAACATCTTGGAAGTAAAGATTAAATCTACCATCAAATGTGTCACCACCAGCCAAACCAAATTCAGCTTTGTTGTTATAGTTTGCAAAATCAGTCCAAACTTCACGATATTTAATTCCATACCCTTGAATTGAACTGTTGATTGTTGCATTTTTTAAACTTGAACCATAAGTGAAGATTAAAGCAACCAATGAACTACGAGTGTTGTTTGTTTCACCAACAATCATGCTTGATGCTTGGATGTTTGTGATACTTCCAGTTTGGAAATCAACAACAACACCTGCAATATATTTATCACCTTTGATTGTGTTTTGAGTTAATGTTTTATTTTCAGCATTATATTTTCCAATAACAACTTGATCGATTGTTGCGCTTGAATTTTTCATTTCAACAACAACACCACCAACCTTGTTACCAGAGATATCTGATTGAGTTAAAACTTGAGAAATTGTTCCATTATTGATTGCTACAACACCACCAACCAAGTAATTTTTACCAATATAAAGTGAACCAACATTAGCCATGTTGTTTTGAACATTTTCAATAACATGGTTGTTACATCCTGTAACGCCACCGACATAAATTGTTGCATCTGTTTCGTTTAAAGCAATTCCTTCACCAAAAATTGAAACGTTTGAAATACTTCCGTCGTTATAACCAGCGACACCACCAGCAACCAATGTTGTTTGAGCATTTTGCACTGAAATCTTAACATTTGCTGTTGTGTCAATAATTGTTGCGTTGTTGTAACCAGCAACACCACCAACGTTTGCATTTTCAATTGTTGCGTTGTAATTAACAACAACATTTGCTGTTACGTTTGAAATTGTTCCATCATTAACACCAACAACACCACCAACATAAGTTGTTCCTGAAATTGTTGCTGAAACTGTTGAATTATCGATTGATGCTGAAAGTAAGTTACCCGCAACACCACCAACAACGTCTATATTTGACATTTCGTTGATTAATAAACCTGAAACTGAACAATTTTTAACTTCAGTATTTTCAATTGTTCCCGCAATTCCACCGAAATTAGTGATAACAGGAGCTGCAAAACCTTCAAACGCGATTGTTACATTTTCAATTGTTGAAGTTGTTAATTCGTTACTTGAAATAATTCTTCCTGCCAAAGCACCAGCATTTGTTGCATTGGCACTAACACCTGTAACAATAATGTTTAAGTTTTTAATTGTTGAATTGTCAATAACTGTGAATAAACCCAAGTTTCCATCAACAGCATTATTTAAATTGATTTTAATTGTTTTGTTGTTACCATCAATTGTTGAATTTTTGATTGCAACTGGAGTCCAATCAGCAGTTAAATCCATATCTGACAATAATTTAACGCTTTCATCATTAACATCTTTACTGAATGTGTCGATGAAAGTTCCTTGATTGCCCATATCTTTTTGAGCCAAGTTTCTTCTGAAATATTCACCAGAAGGATCTGCTGGATAGATGTTTCCCATTCTTAATGTTGGAAGTGAATTATTTTCAGTGTTCCAAACGTAAGTTGTGTCCCAAGGAGTTATTGTGTTCATGTCAATTGCATAGTAAACAAATTCATTTGTTGTGATGATTTCACCAGCACTAGCATATCCACGAATTAAGTATAAAGCAGATTCTTTATCGAAGAATACTGAACGATCAACATAAGTTGTATTTTTGAAGAAAGTGTTGTCAAAGCTTGCAACTAATTTTGTGTCTTCAATTTTTGCTCCAGCTTCAACACCATAAACAACTGCAAGGTTACCAATGAAGTAACTTAAAATATTTGCCTTTTCAGAATCAAATCCATTTGCTGTTGTGATTTTTCCAACAAACGCACCGAAGTTAGCATCTAAACTTGTTGTGTTTGCATATGATTGTTGGATTGAACCAGAATTTGTTCCAATCACGAAATCACCAGCAAAACCACCAACTGTTGCTTTTGCAAAAGCTGTTGTTATTTCAACATTATTTGTGTAGCACGCTTGAACTATTGCCTCGCTAGCAACACCAACCAAACCACCAGCAGTTACATTTGTGATTTCAGCTTCTTCTGTTCCGTTTAAGTTGATTGTTACATTTTCAGCATATGACAATTTCATGTTACCATACAAGTTTCCAACAACTGAACCAGTTTTGCTGTTGCTTGAAGTGTTTGTTATAATTGAGTTTTTAACAACAACCTTTTCAATGTTCCCATTTGAAACACCTGTTAAAACACCTGCGTTTTGATATGGTCCTGTAATACTTGCATTTTCAATTGTTAAGTTTTGAACTTTTGCATTTGCACCAAGACTTGAGAAGAATCCAACATTTGGAGTTTCCACATCTGTTAAGTTTAAACCTTTAATTGAATGGCCATTACCTTCAAACACACCATTAAAACTTTCCCAAGTTTCAGTGCTTGAATTGAAACCAATTGGTTGGAAGTTTGATGTGAGTGTGATATCACTCATTAAAATGTAACTTTTGTCGAGTCTGTATGTTGAACCAATTTTCATAAGATCAGATTCATTGAAAATATAGTAAGGGTTTTCAACTGAGCCATCACCAATGTGAACACTAATTGTAAAATCAGCATACTTTTTGTTTGAAGTTCTGATAACCAAAGTTACTTCACCAGCATTTTCTTGTGAAACAATATAAGATGCTGACTCTTCATCATATTTAATATATTTTGTTACATCTTCTCCACCAGCATTGTAATCAAATTTTGTTTTCTTTGAAATGTTTGCCTTTTCAATGCTGATTCCAAGAGATTTAAGCGGAATTGTGTCTCCCGCATTGCAATAAATTTCTTTTGTTTTGATTGTGATTATTTCATTGTTTCTCATGAAATAGTAAGTGGTTAAACCAACGCAAACCACAACAACTAAAGAGACTAAAAACACTAAAAATTTCTTCATAATCCATCCCTAATATAAAATTTTCTAACAACATTATACCGCAAAACGTAAATTTGTCAATACCCTTTCTTAAAAAAATTTCTGCAAATCATGGCAAAGATTTAATATTTTTGCTATATTTTTCCATGCTTTATTTTCCAATTTTTATGTTTTAATTATAGAATTGATTTTAGCAAAAACATTTCGGCAAAGTATTTCATTGTAAAAACAACAAAACCAATTTTGTTAGAAAATTGTTCTATTATATATATGAATACTTGAAAAAATGTTTAAATATTACATAAATAGACAAATTATCCTTTAAAAAAAATATCATTGTATTAATTTTTATTTATTATTATAGTGATATTGTATTTACTATCTTGATACGTTGTACCTATTATAATATGAGTTTGGAATGTATTCAACGAATGAAATATGAAGAAATATGGATTAATATGCAAAAAAGAAGAGCCAAAGCTCTTCTTTTTGTTCTCAGATTTAAGCTGCACTTTTTACTTCAATTGTAATAACATCGCCAGTTTGTGTTACAGTGTAAATATTTGTGTTGCTGAACACTTGTTTAATTTGATCGAATGTTAAGTCTGATTCTGTAACAGTCCAAGTACCAGTATACAATACAACAGAAGCTGTTTGTCTATCGATAACCTTATTGAATCCTGTTTCAGAAGTTAAAGTTATTGTTCCAGCTGTGATAACACCAGTGTTGAGTGGTGCTGTGAAGCTTAACACTGCCTTAACTGACAATTTAGTCACATTAGCATTTGCACTAATTGTGTAAGTGTAAGTACCAATATCTGAGTCTGAATAGTTATTGTTGTGAACAAAGTTACTGAATGAAATATTAGCGTCTCCGTTCGCACCAATAGTTGTTGTTTCTCCACCGATAATATAACTTATTCCAGTGTATGAATACATTCCATGACCGCTTGGAACTGAGTTAACTGTGAATGTTACAACTGAACCATCAGCAACAATGTAAGCGTTTTGAGATGGATATTCAACAACAACATCTGAACCTGAGTTAATTTTGTTAACTGTGATTCCAGTGATTGCTGATGAAATTTCAACATCAAGCTTATGAGCATTCATGAATTCAATCTTAATGTTCATTGCTTTCTCAATTTCGCCTTTGAACAATTCACAGTTTGTTAAAGAAGAATTGAGAAGAGATGTTTCTGTTTCTTTTTCAACATCATCAAGACTTACTCTAACAATTTGATAAGCATCACTTGCTTTATTCAATGACGCAGTTACTGTAATTGTGTATTCTTCATCTTTAATCAAACTGAAGTTGCTTGTGTAAGTTGTGCTTACATTATGTGAATCAACAACTGTAACGCTGTATGTGTTACCATTTGCGCCAGTTTGAGTGATTGCAATTTCAACTTTCCAAACAGCTTTGAATGTTTTGTCACCAAATGAACCTTTATTGATTGTCACAGTTTCACTTGTGCCATCAATTCCTGTTCCAGACCATCCAACAAATGTGTAACCTGATTTTACCGGATTGATTATTGTAAAGTTTTCTGTTGTTGTAGTGTATGTTGTTGGATTGTTTTTGAATTCTTCTGAGTTGTCTAATTCATCTACTTCAAATCCAAGATCATAAGTAATATTGTAAGTTTTGATTGTTCTATCAAAGTTTGCAGTGATAGTTTTGTTTCCTTCAACTGTTGCAGGAACATTGCTCCAGTCAACGAAGAAATATGTGTAACCATCATCTTCAGTTTTTGGAGTTGCAATTGCTGTTCCATAACTTCCAACTTTAATTGTGTTTCCATTTACAGTTATTGCTGATCCATAAGGAGCAACAATACTTGAAGATTCAACTGTTCCATAACCTGCAATGTTCACTGTGAATGTTAATGTATATTCAATAACTTCTCTACTGATTTTTGCAGTGATTGTCATGTCGTCAGTGAGAGTTTCTTCCACACCAATCCAACCATTGAATGTGTAATCATATTGAGCTGTGTCTGGAAGAACTGATACAATAACTGATTCACTTCCAACAATAACAGCTGTTGCGCTTGAAGTTATGCTTGTTCCGTAAGGCACATCTTCAATTGTTGTTGTCTTCACATTAGTTGAACCATAATAACCATAATCTGGATTATCAATATTGAATGTTACAGTGTATGTGTTAATAGTTCTTGTGAAGTGTGCTTCAATTGTGATTGCTCTTTCAATGGTGTAAGAATCGCCTTCTGCAAGTTTTGTGTTGCCAACATACCAACCAACGAATGTGTAAGTATATTGAGCTGTTGTTGCTGTTTTTACTGTTGCAGTTGAAGAACCAAAACTTCCAACTGTGATAACATTTCCACTAACAGTTATTGCTGTTCCAGCAACAGCAGTTATACTTTCAGTTGAAACTGTTCCGTAATCATTAGGATTTGTTGCAAATGTTAATGTGTAAGAATCTAGTGACCACATTGCATAAATTGTTGTGTTAGCTAAAAGTGTTGAATCAACTGTGATTTCTTCACCCGAGCCATCAGCTTTTGTGTTCCAACCAACTAATGTGTGGTTAGTTTTTGAAATTGTTGGAAGAATTGAAATTGTTTCGTTATATGCAACATATCTTGTTGCAGTTGTTCCAGTTCCATCCCAACCAGTTGAAGAAGAAATTGTTCCTGTGTTTGCATTTGCAGTTAACGTGTTCACTCTAACAAGTTCCAACTGTTCATCACCAGTTGTGAATGTTGTTCTTGTTTCCAAACTTTGAGTTTTAGTGTTAAACAATGTTGAGCCAGTTGTTAAACTTATGCTCTTTCCATTATACACAGCCGGCAAAACAATTTTGTTTATTTTGTTGCTTGTGCCTAAATTGAGCATGCTTGAAACATTTGTGACTTTTGTCAAATCGAAACTCTCAAGATTAAGTTCAGTTAATGCTGAACAGAAAGTGAACATACAGCTCATATTTGTTACTGAACTTGTGTTAAAGTTGCTTAAATCTAAACTTGTTAATGCTCTACAGGCATAGAACATATAACTCATATTTGTTACTGAACTTGTGTTAAAGTTGCTTAAATCTAAACTTGTTAATGCTTCACAGCTATGGAACATATAGCTCATATTTCTTACTGAACTTGTGTTAAAGTTGCTTACATCCAATGTTGTTAATGCTTCACAGCAGTAGAACATTAGACTCATATTTGTTACTAAACTTGTGGTCCAGCCACTTACATCCAATGTTGTTAATGCGCTACAGTTATTGAACATATAACTCATATTTGTTACTGAACTTGTGTTAAAGTTGCTTACATCTAAACTTGTTAATGCTCTACAGGCATAGAACATATAACTCATATTTGTTACTGAACTTGTGTTCCAACCAGATAAGTCTAATGTTGTTAATTTTGTACAGTATTGGAACATATAACTCATATTTGTTACTGAACTTGTGTTAAAGTTGCTTACATCCAATGTTGTTAATGCTTCACAGCCGTCGAACATATTATGCATATTTGTTACTGAACTTGTGTTCCAGCCACTTACATCCAATGTTGTTAATGCTTTACAGTTATAGAACATAGAATCCATATTTGTTACTGAACTTGTGTTAAAGTTGCTTAAATCTAATTCTATTAATGCTGAACAGAAAGAGAACATATTACACATAATTGTTACTGAGCTTGTGTCACAGCCACCTACATCTAAACTTGTTATTTTTAAACAGCAATAGAACATACTATTCATATTTGTTACTGAGCTTGTGTCCCAGCCACTTACATCCAATGTTGTTAATTCAAAACATTGTTGGAACATATAACTCATATTTGTTACTGAACTTGTGTTCCAGCCACTTACATCCAATGTTGTTAATGCTGAACAGCCTTTGAACATATAACTCATATTTGTTACTGAACTTGTGTTAAAGTTAGTTAAGTCTAATGTTGTTAATGCTGAACAGCCTGAGAATAAGTCATAACAAATTAATGGAGCGTAAATTGTTCCGCCGGATGGAGAAACAAATTCAATGTCGTAATATGTGCCATCATCAGTTTTATAGTATGCAAGAACATTGTTGTTAACAGTTGTTACATCTCTTGATGTTGCACCAACTGCGAAATAGTTGGCATTTTCAAAACTTGAAGTTGAGCCATCAACAAACTTGATTGTTTTAACTTTATCATAAGTTGAACCAGTTGCGGCTTTAAACAAGTTTTTCCAATTTTTGTTGAAGTAACTTGGATTTGCTTCAAATTGAGCGAACAATGTGTGATCATCTGCAATTGAAACTATTGAGCTAGCTGTCACTGTGTCACCCGAACCATCTTGTTTTGTGTTCCAACTAATGAATGTGTAACCTGCTGGAGCTGTAACTGTTGGAAGGTCGCCATAAGGCCCGCCGAATGTTACAGTTTTGCTTTCAAAGCTTGGAGTTCCACCGTTTCCGTTGAATGTTACAGTGTAAGCGTTACCACTTCTTGAGAAGTATGCCTCAACACTTGTTGCACTTTCAACTGTGAAAGTTTCACCTGTTTCAACTTTTTCACCATCGATTGTCCAATATTCAAATTTATAAGTATATTGAGTTGTTGGATTTAATGGTGATGTTGTGATAGTTCCAGAAATTTCACCATATGTGAATGTTAAAACATTTTCTGAAACCAAAATTTGTGTTCCATGTTCCACTGTTGAAGCAACTGTTGACACAATTGTTCCCCATGGAGATGGATTTATATCATTATCATCAATATTAGTAACATTATGTTCAACACTGTATTTATTGAGTGTTGCTTTTGCAGTTAAGTTAACGTTTTCACGTTGACCAGTAGTTCCTGTTGAATCTTTTGTTGAGTAAACGTAAGTTGAGTTGCTTGAAACTTTTTCTTCTCCGTTATACCAACCATCAAAGGTATATCCAGTTTTAACTGTTGCTTCGAATTTGAGTCCAGCACCTTGGAATGAATAGTTAGTTCCTTCATATATTCTAAACCAGTCTGATGTTGCCGTTGCTGAACTTATTCCAGTTCCTGCAATTGCGCTATAACTAAACAATTGATAAACATTAACATTTCTTTCTAAAGATACTGTTGGTTTCCAATGTGAGGATTCTATTCTATTTTTAGAAGCATCCCAAGCATCTGCCTTTCCATCACCGTCAGTGTCCCAAGACATTTCAATGTGATAGTTATAATCTTCATTGAGTGTTGAAATAGTTAATGTTACTGGTTCGTTGCTGTACTTAGTTGTTAAGATTGCAAATTCACCAACTGACAATTCAGTTTTATCAAAAGTTCCAACACTTGCTGAAATTAAAATTTTAGTTTCATTAACACGATGACGATTTCCAAATGTTAATTTCAATGTCATTTCACGTGTTGTGAGATAAATTGCCATTGTTGCATCATTGTTATACATAGTCTTTTCATTGCTGTCATAAGAAACTGTAAATTTATCTGCATTATAACTCACACCGGTGATTCGATATTTTGTTCCGTAATCAACATTATTACTGAATACTTGCTCACTGTAAGAAACTCCGCCAATTGTGAAGTTTGCTCTTGCACCAATTGCTGTTCCTTCAACTTTAACTCCATCAACATAGAATTCAAGAGTTAAGTTTTTGCTTACCATTGACCATTGTGCATACAATGTTGTTGCAGTTGTGATTTTTACAAGGTCTGTTTCTTTGATTGGAGTTCCACCGGTTGAAGATGTTGTCCAACCATTGAATTCGTAGCCAGCCTTATAAGGTGTTGGCAATGAATAAGTGCTGTCGTATGTTTCAGTTTCCTCTTTTACTGTGTAATCTGGAACGCCGTCGTTATTCTCGTCAATTTCAGTTATGTCAACCAAAATTACATTATCCACCAAAATTTCACCAATTGCAGCATGACCATAAATATATAATGAACCAATATCGAAACTATCAGTCATTGTGAATGTTCGACTTATTGTTTGCCATACATTATTTGCTGATGGAGCAAATGCCTTCCATGTGTTATAGAACGCGAGTGAACCATCTGGAGTTTCTCGATAATGAATTCCAGCATTAATATATCCCAAACCAGACAAACGATTAACATCCATTGTGAGAGCATATGTGTGACCAGGTTTAATGAAATCTTCAATGTCGTAATAATCAAACCTGTTGCCTCTTAAAGCATCAAGCCCTTGATCAACAAATTCTTCATTTGTTTTGAATCTAACAACTGTGTTGCCATCTTCAAGAGTGATTAAGTGAGCATGATATCCAATTGCTGTGCTCACAGACATATTTCCAGTTCCCCAACCTGAGTTAGGAACAAGTGTTCCGTTAAGTTCATTATCCCAACCCATGTTAGTTTTTGTTGTTGTGTCTTCAAAATCGCTGTTTGTGAGCAAGTTGAATCCACCGCCATTTGCATTGTAAGTTACGTCAATTTTGCTTGCATCAAAGTGAGCATAAATTATTTCACCATCATTTAAAGCATAACCTATATCGTCTGAATTCTCGCCAACAAAACCATTTTGTTCATCTTTATCGGTATACCAACCAACAAAATTATAACCAGTTCTATAATCTGTTTGTGATAAGCCCCAGAATTCATCTAACATTTCATCAATATTTGGTAAATTATACCATGGAGCTTCCCAAATTGCTGTTAATTCATATACTCCGTCCTTTAAACGATTAAGCATATTTTCATCAAATGGTATTTCATCTCCAGGCAAGAATTGATTGCCGTTGTTATCTTGCCAATATTTGAATCCAGCGCCAGCATCTGTAAAGTATATTGAATCTTTACAACCTTCTATTGAGATATTAACTTTATAAGATGTACCTTCAAAGAGGTAATCATAAATATAATCTTGAACACCAAATACAATTTCTTGATAGTAACTATCAGTTTGACCAAGTTCTGGATCGTCGTAATAACCGCCATAGTCACCTACTAAATATTTAATTTTGTAAGTGTTAGCTTCCCAACGAGGATAGAAGTGCATTTCACTTGCGTAGAATAGATTTGTTCCATAACTATCGCTTTCGCAATCTGGATAATCGAAACGTAAACCTGACTCATCGTAATTTTCGTCGTACCAACCCATGAATGTGTAACCAGCTTTAGTGTCTGATTCACCAAGGTAAGCGCCACTTCCATCACCAATGAAGTTAGCGTACAATGTTACTGTTGCACCATCAACTGATGTCAAGTTTTTGATATACGCTCCTGAATAAATTAAATTATTGTTTTCAGAGATTGTTGTTGAACAACTTGAATCTGATCCATATTTTCCACCATAAGTGTTAATGTTCCAACCATTGAATGATTCGCTTGTTATTTCAACCTTTTTAGTTGTTCCATTTTCAAAATGTAAGATTGCATAATAGTAAGCTTCTGCAAATTGTTCAAGATGATATGCTTGATCATAAGTGAGAGTTATTGGCTCTGGCATATATGAATAAGCACCATCTGAGCGAACAAATTCAACTGTGTAAGTGATTGGAGTCCACATTGCATAAAGTGTGTGTGAACTTGAATTTGTTACAGTTGTGTCTTCAGCAATTGTTATTCCTTTTCCGTCTGCTTGAGTGTTCCAACCAGAAAGTTTGTAACCAGTTCTTTCAGCAGTTGCAAGTTCACCATATGTTAAACCAAATGTAACATCCTTGCTTGCTGGACTAACTGTGTTACCGCCATTCTTATCAAACGTTACGTTGATAGAATTTGCTGTCCATTGAGCATAGAGAGTGTGTGCACTTGCGTTCGTTACAACTGTGTCGGCTGAGATTATGCTTCCACTTGAACTTGTGCTCCAGCCAGCGAAGGTGTAACCATCGCGAGTTGCTGTTGGGAGTTCGCCATAAGTTTGACCGAATGTAACAGTTTTTGTTCTTTGACTTGGTGTTCCACCGTTTCCGTTGAAATTAACAGTTATTGTTGAGCCAACACCTGTTGCAGTGAGTGTTACATCACCTGCTCCGATAACAATGTTTTGAGCTTGAAGTGTTGCTATGAACGTTGTTGGAGTTGTTCCGCTAACTGTCCATGTGCCCCAATCATAACCAGCAGACATTGTTGCGCTGATTGCCACAGATTCACCAAATTCAAAGTTTTCTGAAAGGGCAACGCCGTTTGTTGAATTCATTGCGATTGCTGAAATTCCAGTTCCTGCAGTTAATGTTAAGTTGTAAGAATTTCTTCTATAGAACACGTTAACAACTGTTGAACAATCAGCAGCGATTGTTTTTTGAGCGATTGTTTCAGGTGTGAAACCTGCTCTTTCTTGAGCAACCGCATTTGTTGTTGCACCAGTTGTTCCTGTTAAGGTTTCTGAAACAACTTCACTGTTGCTTGATGTTAAAGGAGTTGAATTGTCAACACCAAGATTTTCATAGTGGTGTTTAACAGTATAGCTTGCTTCACCTTTCTCCCATTGAGCGTAAAGATCTGTCCAATCAGCGCTACTATATGAAACCTTATACGTTTCTCCGCCACCTCCAGCAGGAGTTCCGTTGCTGTTGTACCAGCCTTTAAACACATAATCTTCTTTTGTTGGATTTGGAAGAATTATTGAACCATCTTTCCAGCTTTCCACATAGAAATCAACTGATCCTATTTCCTCTCCATCCATTATAGATTTATAATTTTCTACAAGTGTTCGAATATTTAATTCTTCACCAACAGTAAAGGAATTTCCAAAATAATCATAATAAGATGCCACACCAACATCGGCAGATGTTCCACTATTACCTGCTATATCAATAAAATCGTAGTTAGGATCAACCCCACCATCCATATTAAAGCATATATACATTGTTAGTTTAAAATCTGGAATTGTTGTAACTTCAGAATATGAGTATGTTACAGTTTCAAAAGTAGAATAATCATTGCAATAAGAAATTGTAAATGTTTTTTCTGCCCATTGAGCTTCAAGTTCAATTCCATCACACAACATCAAGTTAACAACTTCTTTAACAAAGTAACCATATTCATCTAAAACATCTTCTATTTCTATAACTGTTCCGGCAGTGTAATTTTCACAAGCATTCACAATCTTAAATGATGAAAGGTTGTAATCATCACGACTGAATTCTGGTAAATCCACTTGATGTGTGATAGATGACGAGTCATAGTTTGCTGTTAGAGTTACAGTTGCACCATCAACAGTTGTTAAGTTCTTAACATAAAAGTCTGGATCTCCAGTCCAAATAGTTGAACTTGTTATTTCATACCACTGACCGCCTTGATTATAGCCTATCATACTACCACCCAAAGTGTCGATGGTGTAATTTAAAAACGTTTTGTATGCATTTATTGTTGTTTTATTTCCGAATCCATCATTGAAAACAATTGAATATTGTTTGAAAGCATCAAAGAGTCTTATTTCTTCTTCATATTTTAATTGGAATTCAAGACCCATGTCTGGGTAAAGTTCCATGTTGTTGTCATAATCTTCACCACTCTCATACCAATAATCCCTCCATCCTAAAATGTCAGCATTTGCAAATTTAACTGTGTAAGTGATTGCTTCCCATTGAGCATAGAGTGTGTGATCATTTGGATTTGTAACAATTGTGTCGGCTGAGATTATGCTTCCACTTAAACTTGTGCTCCAACCTAAGAAGTTATAACCTGTTCTTGTTGCTGTTGGACATTCTCCGTAAGCAGAACCATATTTTAATGTTTTGCTTTCTTCACCCTCAAGTTCTCCATCATTTGCATCAAATGTTACTGTTACATCTTTTGGAGTCCATTGAGCATAAAGTGTGTGATTTCCAGCAGTTGCAACAGTTGAAGAACTTGTTATATAGTCTGTTAATTCATAAATATCTATTTTTGAGAATTCAGTTGCAATTCCTGAAGTGTAACCTTGAAGTCCTGAGTAAATCAAGACATCAACATTGTTACCTGCAGTTGCTGGAACTGGGATTACCAATTCAACATTTCTTCCGAAAGGTAAATCAAAGCCATTACCAACAGCTTTACCCGCTGAAACATCATATAACCTAATAGAGAACTTTTCAGATGTTCCTTCAAGAACTCTTGCATTATTGATTTTGATGTAATATGTTTTTCCAGGAGTAACATTGTCATAGATTGGTAAGTAATTATATTGAGTTGTTGTTGCTGCTGGTAAACTTACATTTGTTGTTTTAACTTTAGTTCCAGAAATAATGTATGGTTCATAAGCGGTTACAGTTGAACTTTCTTCAAGTTGAAGTTTGAATTTGTAATTATTAAACACAAATCCTTTACCCAAATAGAACCATGCTTGATTTGCAAAATTATGAGTTGCTGCTTTTGTATTTGAACTATCATTATTATTTAAACCAACTGACATCCAATTGGTTGTTGAATTAGAGATCGCGTCGGCACTGCCCAAATATGCAACAGCCCATTGCCCCTCACCATTTGATTTGTCAATTGTACCACTTATGTAATCTACAGATAGAGTATATGACGAATTTTTATTTAAAGGAATGTTTATGGCTTTTGCTGCTGCGTGAGCATGAGCACCAGAAGCGACATCAACTGTTCCATTGATAACAAAGCTATCTTCGTCTGGCAAATATTGAATAGTTAATCCATAATTTGAATAAACACTTCTCCAAGCTGTTGGATTTAACAAGTTCTTTCCTGTCCAGCCGGCGAATGTGTAACCTTCTTTGCCTGTTGCTGAGGCAAGAGTGTCATATTCTGAATCGTAAGTTACAGAATTTGATGTTCCAGTTGCTGTTCCACCGTTTCCATTGTAAGAAACTGTGTATGTGTTTGGTTTCCAATGAATAGTGTAATGAGCATTACTTGTTGGATAAATAAACATTGGGACATATTCATAGTAAGTATGTTGTGGATAATCATATTCAAAATCCACTGCATGTGAATAATAATCTAAACTATAACCTTTCAATTCGATTCCAATATCTTCCGGCCACATAGATGTTCCATATTCATTAATATTACCAAAGAATGTGTAATTAGTTAATTCTGAAGCTTTAAAGATGTGAGTTACAAAGTAATAGTCTTGTAATACTTCACCATCATATTCATACAATTCGTACCATGTTCCACCATTTTCCCAGCGAATTTGACATTGATCCTGATTTGGATAATAATCATAAACTGCTCTTTGACCATAACTGTCACTGAAAACTAGTCTATAACGCAAGTTTGGAAGAGTGAATGTTTCATTACCAGAAAATTTAAATTGTTGACCAACTTCATAACCATCATTATCCACGTCAATAACGGCTTCGCCATTTTCATCAATATTCCATTCGCTTGCATAGATGTATTTTGTGAGATAGTCCTCACCAAGCCATTCAGCAACATTGATTGGCGCACTGTTTTTGAATGTTACAATGTATGAAGGTTCGATATATCTTGGATAAAGTTCTGCATCTGCAGTTCTAATCCAGTTACCATCAGAGTCTGTGTAACCTTCAACTCCAGGCACAAACGAACCATCTGAATTAATAACTTTTAATCCACCATCAGGTTCAGTGTACCACTCACCATTAATTACTTTTTCAGGATCTGATCTTCCATATTCATCCGCATAAACCAATTTCGTTCCATATTTGAACCATTGAACGCAAGCACAATTCCAGTCTGCTTCATATTTACCGGTTTCATCATTCCAGTAATAATCTTCATCCCATTCTCCAAACCAAACATAACTTAGTTGAATGTCCCAATTAACAGTCACAACTTCATTTGTTGGATTTGTATTCCAGCGATAATATTCTTTAAGTTCAACTGTTGCTTGATATGCTCCTGGTTGTATTGCTGATGTGTTTGAGATTGTCATATAATCATTGATTGCACCAGTTACACCAGTTGGAAGAGTTACACTTGGAATGAAAGTTTTTTCTGATCCGTCATAAATAAAGGTGTCGCCATTCATTGTTGGCTTTGTTAATGTTAAAACAATGATTCCCCAATCTTCTATCACATCATCATAATTCAATGCGCAATTTTGAGGAAGATTTTTAATGTTGAAATTTGTTGCGCTCGCTAAACCATTTGGATCATAAACAATTTGACAAAATCTTGCAAACACATAAGGTCCATAATATTGAGGCTCTATTTTATAAATGTTGTAAGTTTTTGTTAAAGATGCTCCAACTTGAATCGCGCCGTCAACACAAATTGATTCAGTTGCACCCATTGTGATGTCTTTATTTAAATACACCATTGAACTTGCATAAATAACACCATTTTCATCCAAACTTGATGCATTGTTACCAAATGTGACATTTGAATTGCTTCCAATTGTTAAAGTGTCAGTCCAAATTGCATCACCATAGTAGTCTGCAGAGTTATAATAGAATTCAGCGCTTCCGTTTATTGTTGTTGTTCCATATGAACAAATTGCTCCACCATGGTTGCCAGCTTCGTTGCTTGTGAATGTTGCATATCCTTCTTCTTCAACTGTTAAATCACCATAAATTGCACCACCATAATATGCTGAGTTGCCTTCAAAGTCTGCTCTACCTTCAATAACAACCTGTCCATAAATTGCACCTGCTTCATATCCTGCTGA
Source organism: Candidatus Onthoplasma sp. (assembly GCA_045578345.1). Lineage (GTDB taxonomy): Bacteria > Bacillota > Clostridia > Christensenellales > UBA1242 > Onthoplasma. The sequence continues at coordinate 508 of JAZNKB010000010.1, read as the reverse complement.
GTTACTTGTAAATGATGCATATCCTTCTTTATAAACTGTTAAATCACCATAAATTGCACCAGTTTCACCTTCTGCTGAGTTGTTTGAGAAATTTGCAGTTCCATAAACATGAACTTCTCCATTAATTGCACCATTACTAAATGCTGAGTTATTTGTAAATGATGCAGATCCTTCTTCATAAACTGTTAAATAACCATAAATTGCACCAGAATCACTTGTTGCTGAGTTATTTGTAAATGATGCAGATCCTTTTTCATTAACTGTTAAATGACCATAAAGTGCCCCACCATAATATGCTGAGTTACTTGTAAAACTTGGACTTCCCGTTATTGAAATGTCTGAACTTGCGTAAATAGCACCACCTGAGTTTGTTGCTTCATTTTCTGTAAATGTTGGTGAACCAGTTATTGAAAGGGTCCCTGATGACCAAATTGCTCCACCAATATTCGTCGATTCGTTACTTTCAAAAAGTGTTGAACTTGTCAACTCAACAGCATCGTCTTTTACA
>JAZNKB010000009.1:0-51635 GCA_045578345.1 Candidatus Onthoplasma sp. | reverse complement strand
CTATAAATATTTAGAAAAATATATAAAAATAATTCAAAATGAATATAAAATTGATAAAAAAATAATAATTTTTGCATTAAATGGAATTTTTTTAAATTTAAATGAAGAACAAATTAATTTTATAAAATTGTTGTTTCCTGAAATTATCAAAGATAGATATGCTTACATTGATAACATCCTTTGTGAATGTTTGGAAATGGACAAGAGTTTTATTTATGGAAAAAGCAAATGGGATAAAGTAATACTCAATCCTATTGTTGCTTTTGTTGGATTTTTGTTGGTTTTCTTTTTAAGTTTCTATGCGATTTTTTTTCTTATTGGACCATGGATTAGTGGATTTGAAGAGAAGGTTCTTGAAACTATTCTAATTAATCCAATAATGAATTTTCTATACTCAACAACTGACAATATTTGGCTGATTGAGTTTATAAGAAATGGTGTTTTAAATTCAATTGTAACTGTGATTAGTTTTGTACCTCAAGTTACATTGATGTTTGTGTTTTTGTCAATCCTTGAAGATAGTGGAATCATATCTCGCCTTGCGTATGTTTTTGATGATTTTTTAAATTTTTTTGGCTTAAATGGAAAAGCGCTTTACATAATGCTTCTTGGACTTGGTTGCAACACAATGAGCACAACTGCCACTCGAAACATGAATGAGAAAAACTTAAAAATTAAATCGGCAATTATAAATCCATACATAAGTTGCATGGCACGTCTTCCTGTTTACGTTTTGATTGCGTCTGCGTTTTTTGGAAAACTTTCTTTCTTTGTGGTTGCGGGATTATATTTGCTTGGAATTGTGATAGCCTTAATAATGTCATTTGTTTTAAACAAAACAATTTTAAAAAGCAATAGTAATGAGTTACTTTTAGAATTTCCACCATTAAAAGGAATTGACATCAAACATATTCTTCAAGTTGGAAGAGTGAATGCTGTTGATTTTTTCAAACGCGTGTTTACTGTCATCTTGTCGGTTGGAATTATTGTTTGGATTTTAACTCACACTAAGTTTAGTTTACAATATACAGAGAATATAACCGATAGCATTTTGTTTTTCTTTGCAGAGAAATTAAGTTTTGTTTTTGCCCCAATTGGTTTAAACAATGCTGGAGTAGTGAGCGCACTTGTGGTTGGAATTTTGGCAAAGGAACTTATTGTTTCAACAATCGCAATTTGCAATAATGTTCAAAGTCAAAAATTGCTTAGCGCAAGTTTGCTCATGTCAACTAGTGTGATAAATTTCACAATTCCAAGCGCAGTTTCATTTTTGATTTTTACTTTATTATATAGTCCATGTGCAAGCAACTTGGCAGTTATAAAAAAGGAAACTAACAAATTCTATATGTGGTTTAGCCTAATTAGTCAATTTACAATTGCATATATGTTAAGTTTCTTGGTTTATCAAGCATCAACAAAAGGAATCTTGTTTGCAATCCTAATTACAATTGTAATCACACTCATTATGTTTGCAATAATATTAATTCGAAATCAATTTTCAAAAAAGTGCAATGGAAAATGTATTAGTTGCAGTTGCATTAAAAAACGTTAAGTTGTTACTTAACGTTGGTTTTAATCCTTGCGAAGTTCATCATCTAAGGTGTTAAAGAATTTGCCATAGCTTGAATAGAAATTTATATATGCAAGAGCATCTCGTAATTGACGCCTATCCGAATCGCTCAAATCAGGGTGTTTATATAATGGTTTGATCTTAGCAATTAAATCGTCAGCAAATTGGGTTCTGTTTCCAGAATAATTTTCCATTGTTGTGGCTAATGTCATTAAATCCTGCATAATCTTAGTAAATATTAGTTTCTCTAATAAATTCATAATTCTCTCCTTAAATTGTGTCGTTATGTAAATTAAAATATTCCTGTGCTGTTAAAGCCGTAATGTTATATGAAACTTCATCTAGCAATTTTCGTGCCGTGTTCAAAAACTCAACCATTTCAGGTTTGTTGTTGTCTTTAACTAATTGTTCGGCTTTTAACACAATTGTTTGAAGATCCATTTTTGCAACAAATAAATCAACATTTTCATTTTGTAAATCTTTTTTTACCATTTCTAAGTTGCTTTTTAAAATTTCCAATTCGTTCATTATTAACCTCCAATGATTCTGCTATTTTCAACTTCGTCCATAAGATAATCTAAATAATCTAAAATTTCATGGATGAGTTGGTCTAAATTTTGAATGGATTCAGGCTCTTTACCTAATAAAATATATTCGGCTTTAATTAATTTAGCTTTTTCGTATAAATCTTCAGTCTCAAATTGTGCAAATAAAGCAAGTTTGCCGTTTGAAACTTGTTCTTTAATGTTTTCAAATTCTTTAAATAATTGGCTTATTGTTGTGTTTTTCATGTTTACTCCTTGTCAAAGTGTGCTCAAGTTGTAAGTTACTAAATTGAACTTGTTAAAATTAATTGTTTATGAAACTTGATGATATCATCTTGACAATCAACAAAATAACGAATAACATCGTGGTCAAAAACTTCTGCAAGAACATCGAGTTGATTTTCAATTTTGTGTGATAAGTTAATTATATTTTCGAGTTTCTCTATTGATTCTTCAACAGAAATTTCATTCTTGTTAAGTTTTTCTTTCAATAGGTTGAAGTCGTTTTTCATCCTAAATATTTTTAATGTTATTCTATTTGCTTGTGCTTTAAGTGTCATAATTATTAAATCCCCCCTGTATATAAATAAATAATAACATACGTAATTAGATTTGTCAATATAAATTTTTTCATATTAATAACGACATGTTTATAAATTCCAGTTGGAAAATAAATGAATGTTTTTTATTTCTAAAATGTTAATTTTAGATTACATTCAAAAAGAATTTCGTTAAAACCATTGAAAATAAATTAATTTTCTGTTATAATATAAGCATTATGAAAAAACCATTAGTGGCAATTGTTGGAAAACCAAATGTGGGAAAGAGCACATTTTTCAACAAAATTGCAGGAAGTAAAATAAGTATTGTTGAAGATATTCCAGGAGTTACAAGGGATAGAATTTTTGCCAACGCAGAGTGGTGTGGATATCAATTTCAAATTGTTGACACAGGCGGTTTGGACTTTGGAAAAGATGATGAAATCAACAAACGAATCATTGAGCAAGCAAATTTGGCAATTGATTTAGCAGATGTGATTATCCTTTTTGTTGACGGAAAAGAAGGTATGACTCAGCACGATATGGAAGTTGCAACACATCTTAGACGCGCAAAGGCTCCAAAAGTGGTGGCGGTTAACAAATTAGATAACTATCAAGTTGAAAAAACCTATGAATTCTATGAGCTTGGACTAGGCGATCCAATTGCAATCAGTGCGGAACACTCTAAAGGTGTGGGTGACCTTCTTGATGAAGTGGTTAAACACTTAAAAAAGATTGATTTAACTGAAGATGAAGAAACGGTTAAGATTGCTCTTGTTGGAAAACCTAATGCTGGAAAAAGCAGTATCACCAACAAACTTCTTGGTGAAGATAGGGTTGTGGTGAGTTCAGTGGCAGGAACAACAAGGGATGCTATTGATTCTCCTTTTAGATGGAATAATAAAGATTATGTTCTAATTGACACTGCAGGTCTTAGGAAAAAAGCAAGAATTGAACCAGATAGTATTGAAAGGTATTCTGTAATTAGAACATTGAACGCAATTGAAAGATGTGATGTGGCTGTTTTGGTTCTTGATGCAAGTGAAGGTATAACCGAACAAGACGTAAAAATTGCTGGGCTTATTCACGAACAAGGCAAACCAAGTGTTATTGTTGTTAACAAATGGGACTTAATGGAACGAAATGAAGCAACAAGAAAAGCTTTCGAAAAGCAATTTGAAACAGATTTAGCATTTATGAAATATTATGTGACTTTGTATGTTTCTTGTGAAACAGGACAAAGAATTGGTCAAATCATGGAAAAAGTGGATTATGTTTTGTCTAATGCAAGACGTGAGGTTCCAATGTCACTTTTCACAAATGTGTTATTGAATGCAATCAGCACAACTGAACCACCTGCAAAAAACGGAAGAAAGGTTAAAATTCTTTATGGGCAACAAGTATCGATTTGTCCGCCAACATTCAATATTTATTGCAACCATGCGGAACTTATTGAAAATTCTTATATGAGATATTTGGAAAATAGTTTTAGAAGGGCGTTTGACTTTAAAGGAACACCAATCAAAATTCAATTTAAAAACAAAAATGAAGAGTAAGGACTCTTCATTTTTTATGTATTGAATTAATTGATTTAGAAAAGAGTTTTACCTTGACTTTCTCTTTGTTCTTTGTAAACTTCTAAATCAGCCAAGAATTCTTCGCCAAAAATACGGTATTTATAAGCCAAATAATGACGATTTAACAATTCAACAGTTTCAGGATATCTTGTTGAAACATTGCAAGAATAGTCGTTAAAGAAAACTCTTGTTTCAGCTTTTCCTCTCACATCTTTATAAGTTTTTCCATCTTGAATGATGGTGAATGCGATTGGTTCTCCGTCAATTTGAAGAGGAGTAACTAATCTAAATCTTTCGATTTGTGCTTCTGTTAATGGATATTTCATAATGTACCTCGCTCCTTAACCGCATCATAACAAAAAAAAACAATTCTGGCAAATTTTTTTGGGGTGGTTTTTAAATTTTTTTAAAATTTTTTTTTCTGTGAGAAAATGAATGATTTTATTTGCTTTATTTCTAATTATTTGATAGTATTAGGTTGATTATAATAAAAGCGAGATTTTATGAACTATTTATATTACTTTATATTGGGAATTATTTCTTATTTCATTGCCAACTTCAGTTCTGCACGAATTATTGCAAAAGCAAAACATGACGATATTACTAAGTATGGCAGTGGTAACCCTGGAACACTCAACACTTGGCGTGCGTTTGGGTTTTGGGCTGGTGTCTTAACATTTGTGCTAGATATGTTAAAAGGCTTGATTCCAACATTGGTTGCTTATTTTGCTTTCAAACATATAAGCGGTTGTTCTTCTGAAATTGCAGTGTATGTGGCAGGTTTTTCAGCAGTTCTCGGACATATTTTCCCAGTTTTATATGGCTTTAAAGGCGGAAAAGGTATTGCAACCAGCGTGGGCGTGTTCTTGGTGATAAATTGGTGGTTGTCACTCATTGCATTTGTTGTGATGATTGTTGGAATGTTGTTCATTAAATATGCATCAATTTTCACTATTGGTTTCGTTGTTGTTTTGAGTATTGTTGAAATTTGTTTGGTTAATCCATCAAATTGGGTGAATTACATTTTTATTTGTGGAATCTTATTCTTGGTTTTGTTTGCACATAGGGCAAACATAATGCGCTTAATCAAGGGAAAAGAAAACAAAACTGAACTTCTTGCAATGATTAAAGGCTTAGCAAAGAAAAAGAATAAAAGCGATATTGAAGAGTAAGAAAAAAACACTTAATTTTAAGTGTTTTTTTGTGTTTAAACTTGATAAATTCCTTCAAGATTTGCTAAAACTATAGTCTTTTTAATGTGTTCATCATATCCTTTTACATGTTCAGCCATAAAATTTCTCCAAGATTTTTGAAGCAAAACAAACAAGTGTTTTTCAATTTTTATCCAGTCGTGTTCGGTTGCTTCAATAAAGATTGAATGGTCAAGCAATCTAACACGAACACGCAACGGTGAGTTTAAGCTTGTTAAGGTTACAATGTGGTCATTAGTGGTATATTTAGTTGTTAAAAAGTAGTGATGTTCATAAACCCAAGGGTCAGAATTGAACTGATCGCAAAAAATGGAAATAGATGTTCGGTTAAGTTGTTTTGCATATGATCCAAATTCAACACCATAATGAAGCTGGATTGAATCTCCACATTTTTCAACAATGTTAATGTTTTTTAATTGATTCATAATTTCTCCTAAAGCAAGCTAATTATAACATCAACAAAGATGGTTGTCAATAGCAAATTTTATTGAAATTTTAAAAAAATTGTGATATAGTATAAAATAATTTTATATTTGTCGAATTTAAACATGTTAATTGAATAATGAATATAAAGGAGTATGCTTATGATAGATACACATTGCCATTTGAACGATGTTCAATTTGATGAAGAAGTTGAAGATGTTGTAAAAAATTATTTGTCGATTGGGGTTGAAAAGGTTATATGTATTGGTTGTGATAAAGCAACAAATGAAAAAGCAAAAGAACTTTCTGAAAAATACGAAAGTGTGTTCTATGCAGTTGCATATCATCCAGATGATTGCGTCAAATATAATGAAGAAGAAATTGAAGAATATTTAAGGCAAAACGATCCAAAACTTGTGGCAGTTGGAGAAATAGGGTTGGATTATTACCATAATAAGGATAATAAGAAAAAGCAAATTGAAGTATTTGAAAGTCAAATAAAATTAGCAAAGAAATACAATTTGCCAATTGTAATTCATTGTAGAGAAGCATATGGTGACACTTTGGCAATTCTTAAGAAACATGCGCCTTTTGAGCGTGGTGTGGTTATGCATTGCTATAGTGGAAGTCTTTCTTTTGCAAATGAATTGCTTAAACTTGGGGTTAAGTTCTCTTTTACTGGAACTGTGACATATAAAAATGCGAAAAATGTGCAAGAAGTGGCAAAAAATTTGCCGTTAGATAGTATTTTCTTTGAAACAGATTGCCCGTATCTAGCTCCAACTCCATATCGTGGTAAAAGAAACGAACCTAAATATGTTAAAGAAATATATGAATTTGTAGCAAATTTGCGCGGAATCTCATTTAAAGAAATGGAAAAGGTTGTGGATGTCAATGCTAAGGAATTTTTTAAAATCTAGGTATTGACAAATGAAAAATTTGTGTTAATATTTCACCAATGAAAGAAATTGAAAAATGTAAAAGAAAATTAAAAAGGTGGGAATGGCTAAACAAACACCTAGGTAATATAATATCGGCGGTATATGTGCCATTAATTACACTATATATAATATTCGCTCCCTTAAATTTTGTTGTTTCGTTTATAAGTTTGGTGATGGCATTTTTCACATTGACTATCGGTGGTATTACTAATATTTTTTATGCTGAAGACACAAATGTTAAAATTTTACTAGAAAAGAAAATCGCAGCCATGGAAACAGTAACAGAAGAAAAGTTGGAAGTTTTGGCAAAATCAATAGAGAATTTTAAGGAAAAAGGTGTTGTTGTTCAAGATAAAAAAACAACTAAAAGTTTAATAAGGGAACTTATTCTAATTTATAAAAGTGCAGAAAAAGCACTTGCAGAAAAGCAAGATTTGGAAAAAGAATCATTAAAAGACATTTCGTTATTATAAAAAGGTTGATAGCTTTTTCATAAAATTTTATAATTTTACAAAAAATTTTTAAAAAGGGTATTGACAAACTGAAATTTCGTGTTAGAATATAATCGTCAGCTTGGTCAGATGGTCGCAAGTTAAACGTAAAGTTTAATTTGAGGAAAGTCCGAGCTTCACAGAGCAAGGTGCTTGCTAACGGCAAGTCGAGGCAACTCGAAGGAAAGTGCAACAGAAAATAACCGCTATACCCCTGAGTGGTTTTTAGTAAGGATGAAAAGGCGAGGCAAGAGCTCACCGCAGTGTTGGCGACAACACTGGTCCATGCAAACCCCACCTGAAGCAAGGTTAAAATGCCCGTTAAGGTTGCTCGCTAGGGCATTAAAAACACCGCTAGAGATGCGCAGCAATGTGTATACTAGATAGATGACCATCTAAAACAGAACTCGGCTTATAGGCCAAACTGCCACCTAAATGCTTTCATCCTTTTGGATGGTGGAGAATGTGAATGCATTCTCCATTTTTTTTGTTTTTTTATAGAAAATGTTTGACAAATTAATATTTTAAAATAAAATAGAAGAGAATATGATAACAAAGAAAAAGGCATTACTTAAAGAAGTTTTAGAATTAAGAACGGATGAAGAAAGAGAAATTTTCTTTCTGCAACATAGTGAAGAAGTTTCTTTAGATAACGAATTCATGTTTGAAGCTGTAAAAAATGAAAAAAGAATTTTAAGACATGATGTAAACGGAATTATAGGTGAGGAATTTTTAGAGTATCTTAAACAAGAGTGTATAAAAGATTCAAATTTATATAGTTCAATGAGCCTTCCTTTAAAAGAAAACTTGGAACTGAGGAAAATCAATGCAATGCATGAACAGTTGAAAGAATTCAAGAAGGGTTCTTTAAGGTTGAGTGGTGTAAATGATATGTTTTTATCAGAAAATTGGTACTATGAACAAGTGGTTTTAATAGTTCAAACACGAATTCTAAAACAATTTGAAAAATTAACACACGGAATGTCAGAAGAAGAGATTGTAAGTTCGAGAATGCTTTCAAAACTTTCAAGCAAAATTGAAGAATTTCAAGAGTCGATTGACGTAAAAAGACAAGCTGGAATAATATTGTCTAAAGGTCATAATGATGAGGCGATCCAAACAATTCTTAAAGTGAATTCATCGTTCAATGAGAATTTTTAGAGGTTATTATGACAAAAGCGGAATGTAGAAAACAAATTTTAGGAGCATTCGAGAGATTGATCCTTTTTCCAACTGCAACTAAGGAAGTGGCCAGAGAAAATATAAAAAAATTTTTTAATAAAATGATTGAAAGGATAAAAGAACAAAGTTAGATTTGTTCTTTTTTTAATATCAGTTAAATTTATGGATTCAATTTTCATCTATGATTTGATTTTTGTGGCAAATTCTTGGCGAATTAATTCAATTGCTTTAGTTTCAATTCTGGAAATATAACTTCTGCTAATTTTAAGAATGTCAGCGACTTCCTGTTGAGTTCGTTCAATTCGGTCAATAAGGCCATAGCGTAAACAAATAATTTGATATTCGCGTTTGTTTAAGTTTCGTTTCATAATGTTAACAATTTCTTCAATCATAACCTTTTTTTCAACAATAAAATCTGGGTCTTCTTCTTGGCTTTGAGGGATTATGTCGTATAAACTCATTTCTTGGCCATCTTTGTCAACACCAATAGGTTCTTCAATGCTAACGCAAATTTTATGCTTTTTGTTAGATCTAAGCAACATTAAAATTTCATTTTCAATACACCTAGAAATATAGGTGGAAAGTTGGCTTCCTTTATCTTTTTTGTAACTATCAATTCCTTTTATTAATCCTAATGAACCAACTGAAAGCAGATCGTCAGCTTCAGCTGAACCATTATATTTTTTGCAAACATGGGCAACAAGGCGCATGTTGTGATTGATAAGTTTTTCCCTTGCTAACCTATTTCCAGAATTCATTTCATCAACAAGATTATCTTCTTCATCCTTAGTTAAAGGTTTAGGGAAGCCATTGAATTCATTAACATAGCCATGAAAAAACATAAGTTTACTTAAAAATTGACCTAAAGTTTCAAATACCATTTTAATCTCCTTTAATCATTTATGTGAATATATGTCGAAGATTGTAAGATTTTGCTTGTACTTTGAAACTTTTTGTTTTATTTGCTTGACTTGATTACAAAAAACCTTATAAAATTTAAAAAAAATGAGGGATAAAATTGAAAAGTAAGTTTGTTAAGTTTGCAACACCTTTAATGTTAATTTGCTTAATGTTTGTTTTTGTTGCATGTGATTTAAAAGTTGAGCCATACATTAAGGTTGAAGGATTAAAAACTGATTACAATGTTGGTGATAGATTGTATGTGGGCACTGCGATGATTCATTATTATGAAGACGAGGGCACAAAGTTTTATACTGAAATAGAATTACATTCAAGCATGATTTCAGGTTTTTCAACTGAAGAAGCGGGTGAGTTTGAAATGACAATTAGTTATCGAAACTTATCAACAAAAGTTAAGTATACTGTTGGAGAAGGTGATGGTAATCAAAATCAGAATCAAGGTGCTAATGCAATAACTCAGCAAGAGGCTGAAAATATATTGTTTGAAGCTATTGCAAATATGTGTACTTTTACTGAAATTAAGGAAACACTTGTTTCAGAAATGTTGGGAATTGAAATTGAAACTTACAAAATCATCACAAAAGATAAACTATATTCATACTAAGACGATGAAACAAAAAGTTGGACGGTTAAAGAAGGTGACATATGGTATAAGTATGAAATGTCGTATGATGATTTTAAAGATAAAGTTCAATATGTAAAATCTGAAATTCAAACTCAATATGATGATTGCAGAGAATTTAATTTTTCAGACATCGTTGATGATGAATATATGGAATTTGTTGAAGCGTCAAAAATTGGGAATGATTATGTAATAAAATACGAAATGCCTACGATATGCAATCTTCTTGTTGAATTTTCAATTAAAGATAATAAAATTGATATTGTATACTCACATTTAAGAGATACAGATGATGAAATTTTAACTACAGCCACAACAACTTACACTTATTACGATGTTAAAACAAATCAAATTCCAAGTATTCCAAATGTTAATTGGGAAGATGGTGGTATATACATTATTGAATAGGTTATAATGACAAAAAGACCAATTTTTTGGTCTTTTTGTTTGGGCTTATTTTTGTTGACTAAAATATGTGAAATTGTTATACTTATAATAACTTTGGGGGAAGAATATGAGTGCAGATAGTTTAGGTTTACAAAAAGTTAATGGAATATTTCCAGTTGAAATGCAATCAATGTTATTGTCTGATAATTTTAACACAACCGAATTGGTTAAAGATGCAATGGTGTTCCAACAACAAAAACTTCAATCAGAAAAAGTTGTTATTGAAACCGAAGAAATAATAGAGCACAGTTTTGAATTTGTTTCTTCTAGTGAAAAAACAAAGGATGAAAAAACTGTTGAAAAAATTAGAAATGAAATGATTTGTAATGTTTTTGGTATTAGATCATTTAAAAAATTAGAAAAATATCAATTTGATTATGCAAATATGGATAATATGGAAGATATGCCTTCAGTGGGGGAGGTGTTAGAGGATAGCCGAAATGTTGCTAGGGGACAACGTGGTGCAAATGCTCGTTCCCGTAAGGATATGAGAAATGATGCTATTAAAACTTCTTTTGCTGTTGGTGGTTTAATGCTTCCTTATTTAACATCTAAATTTGCAGCGTTGGGTGTTTTGGTGGCAAAGGTGTCTGCCATTATTACATTGCCTGCAGTTGCGATTGGAATGGCGGTAAGTGGATTACTATGGGGTTATAAAAAGTATAGAAAAGCTAAAGTTGGAAATCTTGCAGATGCAAATGAAAAGCAAAGAAACTATATTGCAAAATTAGGAAATTTCATGCAAGAAGCGGTTCAATATTCCGAAATGGTTGAAAAAGATAGTGAATTAATTTTAGAAAAGAAAAAGACAATGAAGAAAAAAGACTTCAAGAAATGGTGTGATGAATATTCAAAAGAGAAATATGAAGAATTAAAAGCAAAAACAGAGGAAAACACAATTTAAATTAGGGGAGCATGAATATGAGTTTTATAGCTAAGGTTGGAGATATTGTGATTTTAGATGAAGGTAAGCATTATCTTGTTTTAAATTGTTTGGAAATGGAAGGTAAAGCATATTTGCTTGTTAGAAGAGTTAAAATGTCGTTAGAGTCAGTGCTTCAACTAGATGATCAAGAGAATGAAATAGTTCAAGAATTAATAGATGAAAACAATGAATATTATTTTCAATTTGTCAAAGATGAAGAAGTTGTTTCGAAAATAAATCAAATTGTTAATTTGAAAGAAAACGAAGAAACTTAAAAATTTAAATGTCAAACGTAGAGTAAACATTTGTTTATATAACAAGACTTTCTAATAATTTGTTAGAGAGTCTTGTTTGTTGTTTATCTAGCCAATTGTTAAAAATCTTGTAGAGATAAGTGATAGAGTTGGTCAAGTAAGAGAATAATTATAAGGCGGTTATAAAGAGAGACCTTTTTCAATGTCTTTTTCCTTTGACATAAACATAATTATGTGATAATATAATTTTTATGAATAGACAAGATAAAATTAGAAATTTCTGTATTGTGGCGCATATTGACCACGGAAAGAGTACATTGGCTGATAGATTAATGGAGTTTACAAACACTGTTGCAAAACGTGATATGGAAGAACAACTTCTTGACAGTATGGACATTGAACGTGAGCGTGGAATCACAATAAAATTAACACCTGCAACAATGAAATATAACTATAATGGTGAAGAATATACATTGAATTTAATCGACACTCCAGGGCACGTGGACTTTTCGTATGAAGTAAGTCGTTCGCTTGCTGCTTGTGAAGGTGCGATTTTAGTCGTTGATGCTTCTCAAGGTGTGCAAGCGCAAACATTGGCAAATGTATATTTAGCACTGGACGCAAATTTGGAAATATTGCCAGTTTTAAACAAAATTGATTTGCCAAGTGCAGATATTCCTGCAACAAAAAAAGAAATTGAAGATATCATTGGAATTCCTTGTGATGAAGCGTGTGAAATCAGCGCCAAAACAGGACTTAATATTGAAAGTGTTCTTGAGGCTGTTGTTAAATATGTTCCTTCTCCAAGAGGTGATGAAAATAAACCTTTAAAAGCACTTATTTTTGATAGTTACTATGATTCATATAAGGGTGCTGTAAGTATGGTTAGAATCATGGATGGTGAAGTGAAAGTTGGTGATGAAATTCTTTTCATGCAAACTAACAAATCTTTCACTGTAACTGAAGTTGGTGTATATAAACCACAAGCGGTGGCGGTTGATGTTCTTAAAGCGGGTGATGTTGGCTATATTGCTGCCTCGATTAAAACGGTTAGAGACACAAAAGTTGGAGACACGATAACACTCAAAAATAATCCAATTGAAAAAGCACTTGATGGTTATAAAGAAGCAACAAGTGTTGTGTTCTGTGGGATTTTTCCACTCGATGGCGACAAATATCAAGAACTTAATGATGCTCTTGAAAAACTAAAACTTAACGACGCAAGCATTAATTTCCAAAAGGAAACATCTCTAGCGCTTGGTCATGGTTTTAGATGTGGATTTTTAGGGCTTCTCCATATGGAAATTATCACTGAAAGATTGGAGCGCGAATTTGGTCTGGATATTATCACAACAGCGCCAAGTGTTGAATATAAGATTTGGGATAAAAAAGGTAAAGAATATGATGTGACAAACCCAACTGAAATGCCACCAATTGGAAACATTGAAAGAATGGAAGAACCAATTGTTAAAATGGAAATCATAACACCAAAAGACTATCTTGGTGGAATTATGGATTTGTGTGCAGATAGACGAGGAGTTTATCACGATATGCAATATATTGATGCAAACCGAACAAAACTTATTTACACAATGCCGCTAAATGAAATTGTTTATGATTTTTTTGATAAAATAAAGTCTATAAGCAAAGGTTATGCAAGTATGGATTATGAACTTTCTGGCTATCAAGAAAGTGACCTTGTTAAACTCGATATTTTGCTTAATGGTGATGTTTGTGATGCTCTTTCAATTATTGTACACAAGGATAAAGCTTATGGAAGAGGAAGAACTTTATGTGAAAGGCTAAAAACTGTTATTCCACGCCATTTGTTTGAAATTCCAATTCAAGCAACAATTGGAGGAAAGGTTATTGCAAGAGAAACAATTTCTGCAATGCGAAAAGACGTTCTTGCAAAATGTTACGGGGGAGATGTAACACGTAAACGTAAACTTTTGGAAAAACAAAAAGAAGGTAAGAAACGTATGAGAAGATTGGGTTCTGTTGAGTTGCCAAGCGAAGCATTTGTTACGATTTTAAAACTCGATTAGTTTCGATCATTGCTTTCGCTAAACGCATTTACTTTGGCACAACTTGTTGAATTTATCTAAGTCGCTAAAAGCAATCAAGCCTCGTCTTCAAGAAAGAGGATTTTATAAATTAGTCTCTTCTTGTTTCTTATGCGAATGCATCTCAAATGATACTTAAAGAAATATGAAAAAATATTAAAGAAATTCCTAATTTTATGTAAAAAGATTAGGAATTTTTTGTTTTTTTGTGTATAATAAAGTTAGTTATAGATTAATTTGCATTATTGTGTAAAAAATATATTAAGAATGCTTTCAAAATAAAGAAGTGAATTAAGGGGAAAGGTATGATAGAAACAAAAAATCCAATGGGGTTATATATTCACATTCCATTTTGCGACAAAAAGTGTGATTACTGTGATTTCGTTTCTTTTTCAATGTCAAGGAAAGCCCAACAGCTTTATCTAGATGGTTTATTTACTGAAATTGACATGATAAAAAGGAAATTTCAAGATAAAACTTTTAATACGATATTTATAGGAGGTGGAACTCCAAGCATTGTTTACGAAGGGTTTATTGCAAGCTTAAGTAGAAAATTGTTCTCAAGTTTTCACTTCGAAGACAAAACAGAGTTTACAATTGAAATAAATCCATCAAGTTTCACTAAGGAAAAATTCTTTGAGTATGTTGAATCTGGCGTTAATAGAATAAGTGTTGGAGTTCAGTGTTTAGATTCAAAACTTCTTGCGAGTCATGGAAGAATTCAAAGTGTGGACAAAATTCAAGAAACTTTTAAGATTTTGAAAGATAGTCAATTTCCAAATGTAAGTAGTGATGTTATGATAGGTTTACCAAATCAATCACCAAATTCAGTTATGCAAACCATTGAATATTTGATTGACCACAATGTAAAACATATCTCGTTGTATAGTTTACAAATTGAAAAACATACAGTGCTTTATAATAAACTGAGAAAAGGCAGAATAAAAACTGTTAAAGATAAAACAATTTTAAATATATACAAAAAAGCATACAACCTGCTTGGCAGAGAAGGATTTAATAGATATGAAATTTCAAATTACGCGAAACCATGTTTTGAAAGTGAACATAACAAGAAATATTGGGATGGGACAGATTATCTTGGTTTAGGAGTGTCTGCACATAGTTACATCGAAGGTTATAGATATTACAACACAAAACGTTTGGACACTTACATAGATGCAATGCGCGAAGGAAAATCAGCAGTTTACAGCAAAGAATATGTGTCAAGAAATGATAGAAGAACTGAAAGAATTATGTTGTCGTTAAGAACTGTAACGGGGCTTGATTTAGATAAATTTGAAAGAGATTTTAAAGAAAACTTGCTAAAATCTCATGCAAAACAAATTGAACAACTAACAAAATTAAAAATGATTGAAATTGTTGATGGATATTTAAGAATTACTGATGAACATTTCTATGTTTCAAACAGTATTATATTAGAATTAATTTAAGGAATAAACATGTCAGACTTAAAAGATAATGAAAAACTTATAAATATTAAGAAAAGAGGAAAGAATGATTCAATCCCTGCAGACATGTTAACACATAAAAATAGTGTTGCTGTCGCAAAGGAAAACATTCTTACACCTGAAACTGCAAATTCAATTAGAGCGGTGAATCCTCAATCCAAAATAAGGAAACTAACAGAAAATTTAGAACAAAAGGTTAAAGAAGAACAACCTAATCCTCCTAAACCTCAAACCAAATCTGAACCAACCAAACATACATACACAAGAACTTCAACAAAAAAGAAAGTTTCAGGTAAGGCAGTTGCTGCAACAACAGTTGCTGTTTTAGGTGTTGCGGCAACGGTTATAACTCCAACAATTATATATCACAAAAGAAACGAAGAATATGAAGTTTCAGTTTTTTCTGAAGCTGAAGATTTTGAGGATTATAGTGTCACTGTTAAACGTGGAGCAACAATTTCAACCTTAAAGAATAAACTCAACGCATTAGAAGGTCGAGAATTAGAAGGAATATATAAAGATCCAGAATGCACTCAACTTTTCTCAGATAAAGATAAGGTTACGAAAGATACTCAAATCTATTTAAAATTTCAAAAGAAAAAATATGAGATTAGACTTCCTCAACAAACAGGTTATAAAATAATTTATTCAGATAGTGTTGACGTTGAAAAAATCACATGGGGAGAATCTTTTGAATTTAGAATTGCTTTGGACGATTCTTATGAGGAAAGTGAAAATAATGTGATTGTTAGAGCAGATGGAATTCAACTAACACCTGACGATAATGGTTGGTATCAAGTTGCTTTTGTTGATAAGGATGTTAGAATCTCAGTTTCAGGAGTTGGTTATAATAATTACACTCTTGGAGAAATTCCGAAACAAGTTACCATAAAAAACGCTGATGGTGAAAAATACTCATCAGAAAATGAAGTTGAATATGGAACAAAAGTTTACGTTTCATATACTGAAACAGAAAATTATATTGTTTCAGAATTCAAAATTAATGGAGTTCCATATGAAAACAATTCTGAAATTGTTGTAACCGAAGATCTGTTCATTAAATATACTGAAGTTCAAAAACACGGATTGGCATACTCAAAAGTTGGTGGCGGATATTCAATTACTGCAACTGAAAATAAAAACATCAAGAATACAGTGATTCCTGAAGTTGTTAATAATGAAAAAGTTGTTGCAATTTCAGACAATGCCTTCGAAAATTGTTCAAGTCTTTCATATATTAACATTCCGGAAAATATTCAAACAATCGGTGCACAAGCATTCAAAAATTGTACAAACTTAAAAAGTATTTCACTTCCAAGTTCATTAACAACAATCGGGAATGGGGTGTTCGAGAATTGTACAAATCTTGAATTGGTTAAAATTCCTAGTAGTGTTAAAACAATTTCATATTATGCATTTAAAGGTTGTTCAAAACTTTCATCAGTTGAAATTCCTAACAGCGTAACAACAATTCAAGATGGTGCATTTATGAATGCAACTAATTTGAAAAATATTGCTCTTCCAAGTGGCTTAACTGAAATTGGCGCTCAATTGTTCAGTGGTTGTTCAAATTTAACATCAATTGAATTGCCACAAACCACAACAGCAATTAGAGAGTATGCATTTATGAACACACCAAAATTGATGACAATTAACATTCCTAGCAGTGTGAAATCAATTGAAGCAGGTGCATTCATGAATGCAACTAACCTATACCGAATTTCTCTTCCAGAAGGAATGACAGAAATAAGTAATGATGCATTTAAAGGTTGCTTAAATTTAACAAATGTTCAAATACCACAAACAATCACAAAAATTAACAGTGGAGCATTTACAGGAGCAACTAATTTATCAAATATAACACTTCCAACATCATTAAGGGTTATTGAATCAAACGCATTTGCAGGATGTTCTGGTTTAACAAGCTTGGAAATTCCTGAGGGTGTGACAACAATTGAGTCTTTAGCTTTTGCAAACTGTGAAAATGTTACAACTGTTTCAATTCCAGAATCGGTTAATAAATTTAATCAATCTGCATTCTATGGATGCGTAAATATAGAAGAAATGACAATAAAAAGTGTTGAAGCTATCAAAACAACACAAAATGAAGAATCATCAATATTCAATGCGAATAAAATTCAAACATCAATAGATGCGTGTGAAACAGCATTTAAAAGCACTCCTAATGATGGATTGTTATTATTCAGACTTAATAGTGAATTATTCAGTGAAAATTTTGTTCGTTATCAAACGAAAGAAGATTACACATTCATTAAAAAAGCAAATTTAACTTCAGTTGAAATTCCTGAGGGTGTAACAACAATTGAAGCAACTGCTTTTGCAGACAGCCAAGTTCTTAAAGAAGTCGTTTTGCCAGCATCATTAAAAACAATTGAGGCAGGTGCATTCTATAACTGTAAATTGCTTGAAAAATTGACAATTTCAGAAGGATTAACAGAGATCAATGGAGATTCGCTACAAAACAATGGAGCATTTGAAGGATGTGCTAATTTAACTGAAATAACACTTCCAAGCACACTTGAAAAAATTGGTGACAATGCATTTAATAAATGTGTTAAACTTAAAGTTGTGAACATCCCAAGTGAAGTATCAACAATTGGTGTTAATGCATTCAACGGATGTTCAAACATTGAAACTGTTACATTCAATGAAAATTTGAAAACAATTTCATTATCGTCATTCGCAGGATGCACAAAATTAACTTCGGTTGAAATTCCTGAGGGTGTAACAACAATTGAACAACGAGCATTTGAAGGCTGTACAAGCTTAAGATCTGTTAAATTACCTAATGGTTTAGAAACAATCGAACAATATGTTTTCAACAATTGCGAAAGTTTAAATTCAATTGAAATTCCTCAAACTGTAACTCAAATTAATGCGAATGCATTTGCAAATTGTTCAATAAACGAACTAACTCTTCCAGCAAATGTTTCTTCAACAAGTTCATTGTTGGGATTAACAAAACTTGAAACATTGAATATTGAAAGTGAAGAAGTTTATTCATCAATTGAATCTTCAACAGCAACGACAAATTCGATTCAAGTTCCTAGTTCTGTTAAAAACATTCTAGTACCTTCATCTATTGTTGAAAATAAAACTTCAAGCGAATATCTAAGAAGTGGAAATTTCATTAAATTAAAGAGTAATGATCTTTATCAATATAATAAGGTTGAAACAATTTTAGATTATGTGATTGAAGAAGGAGTTACCGAAATTCCTAATGGTGCATTTGAAAATGTTAAGACCTTAACAAGCATACAAGTTCCAAGCACTTTACAAGTTGTTGGAGCAAACGCTTTCAATGGTTGTGACAATTTAAGAACTGTAACAATAGCTGAAAACAGTCAACTTACATCTGTTGACGACTATGCGTTCAATTCATGTTCAGCGCTTAATATTGTTAACATTCCAAGCACGGTAAATCACATCGGTGAAGGCGCATTTAGAAATTGTTCTGCAATAACAGAATTAAATATTCCAAGCATAGTTGAAATTGGGGCGGATGCATTTAGCGGATGTTCTAACTTGGCTATCGAATTAAATATCAACAGAAATGTGAAAATTTCTCAAGGGGCTTTTGATGGTTGTGCAAGCATAACAAAAGTTAGTTTCTCTGCAACGCCTGAAATTCCAGCCGATGCATTTAGAAATTGTTCTGGAATTACATCAATAATTTTAACCAATGTTGAAAAGATTGGAGACAATGCATTTAGTGGCTGTTCTAAATTATCTACACTACATATTCCAAACACTGTAACAGAAATTTCATCATCAGCATTTGCCGATTGTGGTGTTTCTCAACTTGTAATTGACAGTGAATCTGCGTTTACGGCATTAGAAGAAAGTTGGATTGATCAAGCAAATATCACAATTGCAAATTCAGTTTTAGAAACAACTCTTAACGAAAATGAATATCTTGAAGGTGATAGCTTCTATAGATTCGCTGGAGAAGTTTATAAGTTCTATTGTTTAAAAGATGCAACTTCAACAAAATTCAATATTCCAGAAGGTGCATTAAGAATTGATTCTCGAACATTCTTAGGTGATAGAAGATTAAAGGAAATCTCAATTCCAGAAACGGTTACAGAAATCGGGGCAGAAGCATTCGGTGGTTGTACATCACTTATGGAAATTAATCTTCCAAGCAATTTAACAAGTGTGGGAGATGCAGCGTTCCAAGGATGTGAAAAATTAACTGAAATTAAACTAAATGGATTTACAAAAATTTCAAACAGAATGTTTATGGGTTGTGCAAGTTTGTCAGCAATAGATTTAACTGATATAACAGATATTGGAGATGGTGCATTTGCTAACTGCACAAGTTTGAAATCAATCAATCTTCCAAGCGAAATAACAACAATTAAATCATCAACATTTGAAAATTGTATAGGTTTGGAAACAATCAACCTTGAAAACATTGAATCAATTGATGATTACGCATTCCATTATTGTGAAAACTTAAATTCAGTGAATTTAGATAATATTGTTTCAATTGGGGAAGCGTTTAACACTTCGCCAAAATTAAAAACATTAAGACTTCCAAGCACTTTAACAACAGTAAGTGATAACTCATTTGTTGCTTGTGGCTTTGAAGATATCACAATCGAAAGTGTTAAGGCTTACAAAGTCTTTTCACAAAATACATTTGCAGATGCAAATGTTAAAGTGTTGTCATCAATTGTTAATGACGAAAATAATGCAAATTCAACATTTAGAAGTGGAGAATATGCTCATTATGAAAATGGAGATTATAATTTCTACCATAAGAAAGAAAATTTAGTTAACTTCATTGTTCCAGAAGGAGTAACTAAAATTCCTCAAGATTCATTTGCTAATGCAAATAATCTCGAAACTATAATTCTTCCACAATCTTTAGTTTCGATAGATGCAGATGCATTTTATCATTGTGAAAACTTAAAAACAGTTGTTTTGGGTGAAAATGTTAAAACAATCGATAGTTGTGCTTTTGTAGATTGCGCAAATTTAACAAATATTAATTTACCAAATGGAATTACGACAATTTTTGATGCTTTTGCAGGTTGTACAAGTCTTAAATCTATTGTTATTCCATCAAGTGTAACTTCAATTGTAAATGCGTTTAATGGTTGTACTAGCTTGGAAACAGTTCACATTGAAGCTTCAAACATTAATTTGTCATATGCATTCCAAGAATGTGAAAACTTAAAAACTGTAACATTTACTGAAGGTTTAACTAATATCCCTGCGAATGCATTCAGCCAATGTTCAAAATTGGAAAATGTTGTTCTTCCAAAAACTCTTAAAACAATTGGTGAAAGTGCATTCCAAAACTGTTCAATGTTGAATGTTGAAATTCCAAATTCAGTTGAAAGCATTGGTAATAATGCATTTGCAAATTCTGCAATAAGTGGAGAGTTGAAATTTGGTGAAAATCTAGAAACAATAGGTGATGATGCTTTCTTAGACTGTTCTAACTTAATTTCAGTGTCGCTTCCAAGCAATTTGGCAGAAATTGAAGACACTTCGTTTGCTGGTTGTGAACTCGGCGAAGCAATCATTGATAGTTTTGAAGCACATAAAGTTGCAAATGCTAGTTGGTTTGGATCAAATGCTTACATTAGAGTGCTTAATGAAAATATGGCACAATATGATAGCGAATGTTTTACTTCGCAGTATTATATATGGTTGGCAGATGACACATATGGTCATTTATATACAAAAGATGAAAACATTGTTAATTTCGATATTCAAGAAGGAATAAAAACAATCACTCGAAGAGCTTTCGATGGATTATCTAATCTTGAAACTGTAACATTGCCAACCACATTAACAGCAATACAAGACTCT
This sequence comes from Candidatus Onthoplasma sp., assembly GCA_045578345.1. Classification (GTDB taxonomy): domain Bacteria; phylum Bacillota; class Clostridia; order Christensenellales; family UBA1242; genus Onthoplasma. The sequence continues at coordinate 30,605 of JAZNKB010000009.1, read as the reverse complement.
GCATTTAACGGTTGTTCAAGTTTAAGTTCAATTAACATTGAAAATGTTGAAACAATTGGTGATTCTGCATTCTATGATTGTACAAGTTTAAATACATTATCCTTCAATAATGTTATATCAATAGGCAACTATGCATTTAGACATTCTTCATTGATTAAAGCTTTAGATTTAGCGAAAGTTAGGTCAATTGGTGAATTCGCATTTGCAAGTTCAGGTTTGAATGTTGTTGAATTTGGTGAAAATGCTACAATCACAACAATTAAATATAGTGCATTTGAGGATTGTAAAGATTTAGTTGAAATGAATCTTCCAAATACTGTCACAAGAGTTGATAATGGAGCATTTAATGGATGTTCAAATTTAGTATTTTCATCAGTTCCAACAACAATTACATATTTTGGTGAAAATTCATTTGCTGGATGCGCAAATGTAAATGTAAGAATTCCAGATAACACAGCAACATTTATTGGACCAAGAGCATTCCAATATTCTGGAATAACTGGAACTATACGTTTTGCGGAAGGTTCGGATGTTGGTGATTCTGCATTTGCAGGTTGTGCAAAAATCACATCTGTTGAAATGAACAATGTCATTACTGCAAGTAGTATCTTTAAAGATTGTACAAGTATTGCAAATGTTATTATAAGCAATGGAGATCCAACAGAATCAATGTTTGAAAATTGTACTGCATTACAACATGTTGAATTGAGCAGCAATGGAACAACAATTGCAACTAAAGCATTTAAGAAATGTACTGCATTAAGAAATGTTGAATTGAATTATACAGGAACTGTTGGAGAATCTGCGTTTGAAGGTTGTACAAGCTTGGAAACTGTTACATGGGAATACACACACTCTGTCAATAAAGCTGCATTTAAAGATTGTTCCTCATTAAAAACACTTGTACTCGGAACTTATACAGTGTCGACAATTGGAGAATCTGCGTTTGAAAATTGTACATCTCTTGAAATGAATATATCTCAATATGAAGCATTGAAAACAATTGGTGCTAACGCATTTAAAAATTGTACAAGCCTCAAAAATGTTTCTATTCCAGGCGAAATCACAAGTATTGCAGGCACTGCTTTTAATGATTGTAATTTAGAATTTGTTAAAATTAATAGCTCTGCAGCATACACTGCTTTCAGCTCAAGTTGGGTATCTAATGATAAAAACAAACCAGGAGCAGTAATTGTGTCTAAGAGTATTGCAGATAGTCAATCTAATGTAGGCTTTACAACTGCAAATGCTACAATACAAAATCCTGTAAATAATTCGGTCTTTGATGCTTATAAATTCTATAAAACATATGAAAATGATTCGCATTATTACTACTATCGAAAGGATATATCCGCAACAAGTATTCCAATTCCTGAAGGAATAACAAAAGTTTGTGATTATGCGTATTATGGTTATGCTAATTTAACGGAGTTAACACTTCCAAAAACTGTAAAAGAAGTGGGACAATGTGCGTTCTATAGATGTGTAGGTTTAAAAAATGTAACAACTTATGGTGAAATTGGTGATAGTTCATTCTATTATTGCACTAATCTCAAAACTTTGAAGATCAAATCTTGTAAAGTTGTTCAAGAAAATGCATTCATGGGTTGTTCAAAATTGGCTTCCTTAGAAATTAGCGATGTACAACAAATTTATAGTGGAGCTTTTGGAATAGATGATTATGATACAAACCCTAATCTTCTCACAGATTTCATTTATTTTGGAAAATTAAATGATGTAGGAGTACCTGGTGAGCCTGGTTTTATACCTGCAATAGCTAGTGGTGCGTTTGTAAACCGTTTTGGTATTAAATTGGAACTAGATAACATTAATAGTGATTTCTTGTTAAGTTTAACTGAAGAAGATGTTTTTGTTGGTCGTTTTTACTATATTTCTCAAGTGAAAATTTCATCATTTGGAACACCGGGAGGATTATTTAAATATGGTGGTTACACCAGTGAAAATTATGAAAATTATTTTATTGATTTTGAAATGACATATGATGGAATGGGTGCAACTTCAAATGAATATTTATGGACAATATATAGACCGAACTATCCTGAAACATCATCCGTTTCATCAGATAGTGTTGAAATTGTTTCAAATGTTGAAATAACAACTGCAAAAGCATATAACAACAAAGATACTTCATGGCTTGAAAAAGCGGTTGAAGTTACAGTTAAAAAATCTATTGTAGACAATAAAAACAACAGCAACAGTTATCTCACAACTGATAATTTCATTATCTTCCAAGATGATAACTATTACTATTACATTGCAAAATCAGCAATTGATGAGTCGGTTGAATACACTCAAATTGTAAGTTACGATGGAGCTGTTTATGTTGGAACAGACGCTGATCCATATCACACATTCTTATATCGTGAATAATAACTTATAATAAACTTATATATAATAAAAAGGAGACATGAAAAGTGTCTCTTTTTTAATTAACAAAAATTGGCATGTATAATGCCATTCTGAGCATAACCTGTCATCCTGAGCGAAGTCGAAGGATCCCCTAACGCGAAGCACCACGTTCTTATTATGGCATGTTTCGACTCACTTCGTTTCGCTCAACATTACAGGACATTACGGCAAAATGAAGAATGAAGAATTGTGGATGATTTAAAGCGTTATGACAATTGTTATCACGATTACAATAGTAATCAATATATTGTATAAACATATTTATCAGTCATTATGACCGAGTTTAGCGAGTGGAAGAATCCACCAATGTGAAGCACGAAACCATTATTCTAACTAGCGCTGAAAAGGAAAATATTAAATTAACACAAAATTCTTCAAAAAATTTTAAAAAAATTGGCATATATTAGTTGACAAACTTTAGCAATATGCATAGAATAGAGTTAGCAGTCGTATAATAAGAGTGCTAAACAAAACAATTTTAATTGGCTTTGTTAGAAAATAAAAAGGAGAAAAGAAAGCAAATTGAACATAGATGATAAAAATAAGCGCAAGCGTGAAATAGTTCTTACTGCTGTTGATGAATATATTCGCTCAGCTCAACCCATCACAAGTGGTGGACTTAACGTTTATTTTAAAGATATAAGTTCTGCAACAATTCGAAATGAACTAAATGCGCTTGAAAGCATGGGGTATTTTAAACAATTGCACACAAGCGGTGGAAGAGTTCCAACAGCATTGGCATATAAGGAATATGTTAATTCGCTGCTTGAAAGCGACAAACTTGATTATCAATCAATTGAAAAGGTGTTAAACCAATATGAAGATAAATCGGTAAGTTTAATCAGCACATTGTCAACCTTAGCAAAAAGGCTTAGCAAGGCAACAAATTGCCCAACAGTGCTTGTTCAACATGGTCTTCAAAATTTAACCATTCAAAACATTCAAATTGTGCCATTAATTCAGAAAGACGCATTGTTACTCGTTGAAACAAATGCAGGAATCATTGATGACAACATTTCATTAGACCCAAACATAGATCGACCTGCGTGCTTGGAGGCGAGCGACTATTTAACAAAGCATTTTAAAGGTCAAACAATTGGTTACATGATCAACAATATGAATGATGTGTGTCTTAAAGCGGGCGCTCAAATCATACAATTTAAAGAGTTGATTGAAAGTGTTGCAGAGTCGCTAATTAGCGTCATTAAAACTCGTTGTAACGTAACAAACGAAAATCCAACAAAAATGCTTGATAACATAAGCAAAAATGAATTTGATGACGCAAAAAGTGTGTTTGAATTCTTAGAAGACCAAGAACAAGTTATTGATGTTGTCAAGACGGACACAAATGAACTAAACTTCACAATTGGAGACGACAGTTCCAAGCTTAAAGGCGGAATGATGATGAGTGCACCTATTGTGATAAACGGAGTTTCAATTGCGAGTCTTGCACTTGTTGGTCCAAAAAGAATTGACTATGCAAACGTTGCGGCAGCATTAAAATTCATTGTTAATCAAATAGACAATATGAAAGGAGGCAAAAATGAGTAAGAAAAAATGCAACTGTGGTTGTGGTGAAGAACTTGAAGAAGAAACTTGCGGTTGTTCTGAAGGTTGCACTTGTGGTGATGACTGCAATTGCACAGAAGAGAGTATTTGTAACGAAAATTGCACTTGTGGAGAAGAAAAAGAATGCGGTTGTGATGAAAACTGCGAGTGTAGCGAAGACTGTGGGTGCGATCACGAATGCCACTGCGAAGAAAACAAAGAATATCTTAAAGATATGCTCAGAATTCAGGCAGAATTTGATAATTATCGCAAACGTATGACAACAGCGCTTGGAGATGCTCGTCAAGATGGTTTTATGGACGCGATTTGTCAGTTCTTGCCAGCACTTGATAGTTTTAAAATGGCAACTGATATGATAACAGATAAAAACACTCTTATGGGTATAAAATTCATTGAAAAAGGCATTTTAGATACACTCAGCAAAATGGGAGTTGAAGAAATAGATACAAACGTAAAATTTAATCCAGAACTTCACCAAGCAATTGATACGGAAGATAGCGCAGATTATGAAAGTGGTGATATAATTAAAGTTGCGAGCAAAGGTTTCACCTATAAAGGCAAAGTGATTCGTTATAGCCAAGTTATTGTTAAGAAGTAAATATGGAAGTTAAAACAATTAAAATCAAGTGGGCTGAAAATGAACTTAGTCAAAACACTCATATAATTGAATTCGAAAATTCTTGTATATTAATGGATGCTGGTTGCTCAATAGAAAAAGTTAAAGAAATTTCAAATAAATCAATTAAAGCGGTGTTCTTAACTCATGGACATTTCGACCATATAAAAAATATAAAGGAATATGATGAATTAAATATTCCAATATATGCTAATAAAAATATATTAAAACTTTTAGATGATGAATTGCTTAATGCAAGCTTATTATTTAATCAGCCTTGTCAATTTAATATTGAAAATTTATGTTTAGTTGAAAACTATGAAGAAATTGAAATAGATAATCATATAATTAAATGCTTACACACACCTGGTCACAGCATTGATAGTATGTGTTATCTATTAGATAATGAAACATTATTTTCAGGAGACACAGTTTTCTCAGTTGCGGTGGGTAGAGATGACTTACCAACGGGAAACACACAACAGTTAATCCAAAGTTTAAACAAAATTTTAAACTTAGATTATAAATCGCTTTTCACGGGGCATGGAAGACCAAGTGATAAAGAAGAACAAAAAACAAACATTCCAAAATGGATAGATTATTTAATTAAAAAAGGAGAACAAACAATATGTCAAAAATAATTGGTATCGACTTAGGAACAACAAATAGCTGTGTGGCAGTTATGGAAGGTGGTCAACCAACTGTAATCCCTAACAGCGAAGGAGGAAGAACAACACCATCTGTGGTTGGTTTTAAAGAAAGCGACCGCCTTGTTGGTCAAGTGGCAAAACGTCAAGCAGTTGCAAACCCAGATAAAACAGTTATCTCAATCAAAAGAGAAATGGGAACAGATTACAAAGTAAAAATTGATGATAAGGCTTATAGCCCAGAAGAAATTTCTGCTATGATTTTAAGCAAGCTTAAAGCTGATGCTGAAGCTTACTTAGGTCAACCAGTAACTCAAGCAGTTATCACAGTTCCTGCTTACTTTAACGATAGTCAACGTCAAGCAACAAAGAATGCTGGTAAAATAGCTGGCCTTGAAGTTCTTCGTATCATCAACGAACCAACAGCGGCAGCTTTGGCTTATGGCCTTGACAAAGCTGATAGAAAAAATCAAAAAATCTTAGTGTTCGACCTTGGTGGCGGAACATTCGACGTTTCAATTCTTGAAATTGGTGATGGTGTGTTTGAAGTTCTTTCAACAAATGGTAACACTCGTTTAGGTGGAGACGACTTTGATGATAGAATCATGGCTCTTCTTGTTGAAGAATTCAAGAAAGAAAATGGCATTGATTTAAGTGCTGACAAACTTGCAAAACAACGTCTTAAAGAAGCAGCTGAAAAGGCAAAAATTGAACTCAGCACACTCACTCAAACAACAATCAGTTTGCCATTCATCACTGCTGACGCAACTGGTCCTAAACACTTGGAATACACACTTACTCGTGCTAAATTTGAAAGCATGATTGCAGACCTTGTTGAATCAACCTTAGTTTGCACAAGAAATGCGCTTAAAGACGCAGGACTCAATAAATCAGACATCTCTAACGTGGTTTTAGTTGGTGGTTCAACTCGTGTTCCATGTGTTGTTGAAGCATTAAGTAAGGAAATTCCAGTTCAACCATTTAAGGGTATTAACCCAGATGAATGTGTTGCAATCGGTGCTGCAATTCAAGCAGGTGTTTTAGGTGGAGAAGTTAAAGATGTTCTTCTTCTTGATGTAACACCATTGTCACTTGGTATTGAAACATTAGGTGGAGTTTGCACTCGTTTAATTGAAAGAAACACAACAATCCCAACAAAGAAATCTCAAATCTTTAGTACAGCGCAAGATAATCAACCAGGAGTTGAAATTAACGTGCTTCAAGGGGAGCGTGAATTTGCAGCTCAAAATAAATCACTTGGAAGATTCCAATTAACTGGTATTCCACCAGCACCAAGAGGAATTCCACAAATTGAAGTAACATTTGATATTGACGCAAATGGTATTGTAAATGTAAGTGCAAAAGACCTTGGCACTAACAAAGAACAAAAAATCACAATCACTGCTTCAACAAACTTAAGCGAAGATGAAATCAATAAGGCAGTTAAAGAAGCAGAACAATTCGCAGAAGAAGACAAGAAAAAACGTGAAGTTATCGACACAAGAAACAATCTTGACGCTAGCATCATGAACATTGAAAAAACAATTAAAGATAATGGCGACAAGTTGAGTGAAGAAGATAAAACTCAACTTAACAATGCTTGTGAAGAAGCAAAGAAACACCTTGCTAGTGAAGACATTGAAGAACTCAAGAAAGCAAGCGAAGACTTAATGAATGTTGCAAACACAGTTTTCAGCAAAATGTATCAAAATATGCAACAAAACCCACAAGGCGATCCAAACGCTAACAATGGCGGAAACAATGGCAATAACGACGGCGATCCAGAAGTTGTGGTCGAGTAATTAGCCCTTTTGCTAGATTGCTAATCGCAATCATTGGCCCTTTGGTCTATTCCTCGACACTCTATGAGAGGGACACAAGTTTCCCTCTCATTACTCACCCTTTAATAAGGTAAGTTTAAATAGCATAAAGATAAGTAAAAGAAGAACAAGGCAAACCGCCTTGTTCAAGTTTGCTTAAGGAGAAATATGAAAAAAGAACTTGAATTTGAAATTAATAATGGTAGTTTAATAGTAGGTGATGATAATATTTGTATTAACACCATTAAAATGATTGCAGTTGGACCAAGTTTTATGAGAGAAGGTCAATATGCATTACAAGTTTATACAACAAGTATGATTTTGGAATTGTATTACACGGGAAGTAGTAATATTGTTGAAGATGCTTTAAATAAATTAAGTTCTGAAATAAAAAAAGAACATCCTGAATTTTATGATGTTGCATATATTCATTTGGTAAATTTTAGAAATGTTGAAAATTTAGAATATAGAACTAGATTATTAAATTCAACCACAAGAATTCATTTTGTTGATGGTGGGGATTTAATTTTAAAATCATCAAAAGATGAATTTGATAAAATTAATAAAGATTTTGAAGAATACAATGTTCAAAACATAAATAACACAAACATATAATTTCTTTTGTAACTTTTCTTGCAAGAAAAGTTAAGAAAAAATGATATAAAAAATAATCAAAAGGTTAAAAAATGGCAAATAAAGATTATTATAGTACGCTTGGAGTTGACAAAAACGCAAGTGATGATGAAATTAAGTCGGCTTATAGGCAGATGGCAAAGAAGTATCACCCTGACTTAAACAAAACTCCAGAAGCGGCTGAAAAGTTTAAAGAAGTAAACGAAGCATATTCGGTGCTTAGTGACAAACAAAAGCGCGCAAACTATGACCAATTTGGCTCAGCGGACGGTCCACAAGGCTTTGGCGGTGGGCAAGGTTTTTCAGGCTTTGAAGGCGGTTTCGGTGGATTTGAAGATATATTCAACATCTTCTCAAATTTTGGCGGACGTGGTGGAACTAGGCAAGCAAGAGAAGAAGGCGAAGACATCAATACAAATCTTGTTATTTCATTTACGGAAGCGGCTTTTGGTTGCGAAAAAGAAATCGTTGTCACTAGAAAAGAAAGATGTTCAGAGTGTCATGGAACAGGCGCAAAATCAAGTAGTGATTATGTGACTTGCCCTGAATGTAATGGAACAGGCCATGTTACATACACTCAACAAACCTTGTTTGGAATGACGCGTTCAACTGGATTGTGCCGAAATTGTAATGGTAAAGGAAAAGTTGTTAAAGATAAATGCCCTAATTGTAAAGGAAGTGGACTCAAAACAACAACCACAAAAATTAAGGTTAAAATTCCAGCAGGTATTGACAATGACCAAGTCATTAGGTTAAACGGAGAAGGTCATCAAACAGCAAGTGAAAATGGAACACCAGGAGATCTTAGAATTGCAATCACTGTTCAAGAACATTCATTGCTTGTCAGAAAAGGATTTGATTTGTATGTTGACGTGTATGCTCCAATAACAACATTGTTGCTTGGCGGAAAGATTCAAGTTCCAACGCCAAAAGGTGTTCAAACAATTGATGTTAGTCCGCTTACTCAATCAAACACAAAATACACGCTTAAAGGCAAAGGAATTAAGTATTTGAAGGGATTGGGCAGTGGCGACGTTATTGTTACGTTAAAAGGCGAAATGCCGAAAGATTTAGATAAATCTCAAATCAAGTTAATTAAGGAACTTCAAGAAAGCATTTCGGAAAAATCTTATCCAAAAACAAGAAAATATAATGAAAAATTGGACGACTAAAAATCGCCCAATTTTTTACTTGCCGACATACTCAACGTTTTTCTTAAAAAGTAACTTTAAAAGTGCACTTAAAATCTTTGGTGCTTTCCAAACATAAATTTTCATAATAATATTTATGCATAAACTTCATTATTTGGCACTCTAAAAAAAATTAGAGTGCTAAAAAGTTTGATTTTATCAAGAGATTGTGCTATTCTAAATCTAAGGAGAGGTTTATGGGTTTACAAGATTGGCTTTGGGGAAAAGCAAGAAAAGCATTAAATGAAGTTGTTCCAAAAGAAGAAAATGAAAACTTAGTTCAAAACGACGAAATTGAAAAAGCAAGTTATTCAGAGTATTCTTATAAGAAAGTTCAAAAGTTAAGAGAAAAAGGTAAGTATTGGGCGCTTGATGTGCCGTATCTCCAGCATCCTGTTCAAAAGCAAGAAAAACCAAGACCAATGTTTATTGTGTTCGGAATTCTTTATGCAATTGCATTAGTGGCGGCGTTGGTGTTCTCTATTATAATAATAAGAAATTTCTTGGTTCCTGCAATAGCACAGGCATTACAGTTAAATGAATATGCAAAAATTAGATTTTGGGACATTTTTGGTTTGGTTGCAATGTTTGGTTCGTTGGTTCCATTTGTGGCATGGATAGTTATTATCTTTGTTGGCGGAATTGTTCTTGCTGTTGATATTTTCTTAATTTGTCAAACAATAAAAATGTTCGGAATGTCTAAAATTAGCATGCAAGAAATGGCAGTTGGTTATGAGGTTCGAGGTATATTATTAAGATTAGGCACTTTAATTGGTTTAACATTAGTTGTTGGAATTGCAATTTTGGTGCTCACACGGGAAACTATTAAACCAGCAGGAATTGGTTTGGTTGTTGGTGTTATGGTTATTATTTGTGCTATTGTCGGAACAATATTTGGGTTGCTTTTAGCACAAAAAAATAAGGCTAAAAAAGAATTTGAAAGTTTGAGTGAAGAACAACAAAGAGATTTCATTCGTCACAATCAAGCATTGGATAGGGTTAACAGACACGGAAACAAAAAAGATACTTCAATCATTGGTAGTTCAATGGTTGATTTCTAGGAGGCAACGATGAAGAAGAGAAATATTATAAGTTTATTAAAATTTGTGGAATTGTTAGTAAATGCTAGAATAGCATATAACAATGTGAAAAACGACGAAGAAGCAAAGAAAACTGCTGATATGTTTGGAAAACGTTCATTGGTTTATTTCCTTGTGTTTGCGCTTATTGGAGGAGCGGCAGCAGGTTTGATTGTTTGGGCAGTCAATTATTTTGCTTCAACGTTAGTGTTTTTGGCAATAGGAGCAATTATTCTTGCTGTCTACATGTCGGCATATGCTTTAGGTTATTTTATTTTATCATTTAACCTTGCAATCAAGCAAAAGAGATTAAACAACAAAGCGGTTGGAATAATTGCCTTAGTGTTGAATATTTTAGTTATTGTTGCTGTGGTTGTTGCTTTAATTATTGGCGTACTAGCAATTAAACTTAGTAAATAGAAAAAAGACTAGAGTTATCTAGTCTTTTTTGTCGTTTGAGTGTTAAAACATTACTTGCAGTCTATTTAGTTTTAATTTAAGAAATTGCAACAAAAAAAGAAGCATTATTTAGCTTCTTTTTTCATAGTTTTCAAACATTTAGCACAGATGTTCTTTTTACCTTTTTTTCCATCTATTGACAAAGCTAACGCAATGTAAATAGAAAAAAAAGAAAACTAATTACTTAGCTTCTTTTTTCATAGTTTTTAAACATTTAGCACAGATGTTCTTTTTACCTTTTTTTCCATCTATTTCAACATCCACTTTTTGAATGTTAGCATCAAATGTTCTCTTAGTGTGACGCATACTGTGGCTTACATTGTTACCAGTTGTGCGACCTTTTCCACAAATTTCACATACCTTCATAGGTTACCTCCGTATAATTTTCTTTTCAAAACTAGTTAATATTATCATAGTTTTTATCAAATTGCAAGTGTTTTTGTGAAATTGGTTAAAATTGTTTTATTGATGAGATAATTAATATATAATATTATATATTAATATGAATAAATTTAAGAAAATGACTAAAAAAGGTTGCAATAAACAAAATAATATTATATAATAAACGCGGAGAGAATAATGAAATTAGCCACATTTAATTCATTTGGTAAAATCACAATCAGTAAAAAAGCAATCAGTAAGGTTGCTGCTGTTTCTGTGTTAGAGTGTGTTGGAGTTGTTGGTTTGGTTTCACAACGCAGTTTTTTTAAGGGTAATGCAATCACAACTGCGCACAAGGGGGTTGTTGTAACTTCTCTTCAAAATGATAGTATGAAGATAGACGTTTACGTTATCATGCGTCACTGCGGAGTTTCTGCCACTGCTGTTGCTGAAAGCATCAGACAAAGTGTTAAGTACTCTGTTGAACGTTTCGCTGGCATGATTGTTAGCGACGTTGTTGTGCATATCGTAGATGTTAGAGTATAGGAGAATTTAATATTATGGGAAAAACTATTAACGGTGCTACGTTAAGAAAGATGTTTGCTAATGCTTTTTCTTTGGTGGAAGATAAAAAGAAAGACGTTGATGCTTTGAATGTATTCCCTGTGCCAGATGGTGACACAGGTACAAATATGAGTTTGACACTTAAAAGTGCTGTGGCAGAAATGAATGCTTGTGAATCAAACACAATTGAATCTGTCTGTGTTTCTTTTAATCGCGGAGCATTGAAAGGTGCGCGTGGAAACAGTGGTGTTATCACATCACAAATCATCAAGGGAATTTGTTCAGTTTTAATGAGTGTTGAAAATGAAATCCAAATTAAGGATTTCGCAAAAGCAATTCAAGCTGGTGCTGAAATGGCTTATAAGGCTGTAACTGTGCCAAAGGAAGGAACAATTTTAACAGTTATCAAAGCAATGGCAGAAAAGAGTAAGTCTGCAAAGGGTGAAAAAACTTTCGAAGATTTCTTCACAGAAGTTATCGCTCATGGTGAAGCAACTCTCCAAATGACACCAGAGATGTTACCAGTTTTGAAGAAAGCAGGTGTTGTTGATGCTGGTGGCCGTGGTTTAATGTATATTTTCAGTGGATTTTATAAAGCAATCACTGGCGAAATGGCTGAAGTTGAATTTGTTGATAATGTTGAAAAAGACCTCACAAGTGAAGAATTGCACGTAAATTACGAATCTTTGGCAGACATTAAATTTGCCTATTGCACAGAATTCTTTGTTGTTAATATTTTCGAAAAAACAACAGAAGCAGACATTAACACATTAAGAACTCGCTTGATGGAAATTGGTGATTGTGTAATTTGTGTTGGAGACCTTCAACTCATCAAAGTTCACGTTCACACAAATGAACCAAATAGAGCATTGGGATATGCATTGCAACTTGGTGAACTTAATGGCGTTAAGATTGAAAACATGTTAGAACAAAATCGTCAACTTAGAAAGAAACAAGAAAAAACTCCAATGAAAGAATATGGAATGATTGTTGTTGCTGCAGGTGATGGTTTAAGCAACGTGTTTAAAGATATTGACGTAGATTATGTTATCAGTGGCGGACAAACTATGAACCCAAGCGCAAATGATATCGCAACTGCAGCAGATAAGGTTAATGCTAAAAATATTTTCGTTTTCCCTAACAATAAGAATATTATCATGTCAGCCGAACAAGCAAATGATATTACTGATAAAAACTTGATTGTTATCCCAACAAAGAGTATTCCTCAAGGCATTAGCGCAGTGTTGGCGTTTGATGCAAATAGTTCAATTGAAGAGAATAAAGAAAACATGAATGAAGTAATTTCAGCTGTTCGTTCTGGTTCTGTAACATATGCTGTTAGAACAACTAATGTTGACGGAATTGATGTAACTGTTGGAGATATTATGGGTCTTGATGAACATTCAGTGTTAACAACAGGAAAGGATGTAACAGAAACAACTGTTGACCTTGTTGAGAAGCTTGTTCATGAAGATTCAAGCAATATAACACTTTTCTATGGTGAGGGAGTGACTGAAGAAGATTCAGAAAAACTTCAAGCAAAATTGGAAGATAAGTTCCCAAATATTGATATTTCAATAGTGTTTGGCGGTCAACCTGTTTATTACTATATTATCTCTGTTGAATAATATATATAGTGTATTAACAAATAAAAACCACACAATATATTGTGTGGTTTTTTTGATAATTAAATATGGTGTGATAATGTAATTTAAAGACAATTTGCGTTTGTATTATTACATTTTAATATTTCGAATTTTTTGTAGAATTTTGCGCATAATACGATTGTAGGAAACTACAAAAAGGAGATTTAAAATGTTTGGTAGAAAGAAAACAACAAACACAAGCAACGTGTCAAATGCTCAAAATATGTCACATACTTCAAATAAAAGTGATATGACAAGTGGATCAAGAAGCACAAAAAGTGAATCAAACTCAACAGCGAAAGCAGCAAGTTCAAAATCCACTTCAAACACAAAAGCTTGTGGGGGTAGATGTAAAACATCAAACACAAACTCTAAAAGCAACAAAACAACAAAATCTTGTTCATAGTTGCAAATAAAAAGCACCAATTAGGTGCTTTTTTGAATAATAAGGTTTTTAATAAGTTAGTAAATATCTTAATTGATGGAAATTGTATTTTGTGATTCTTTGTTGAGATTTTTTATTAATAACATTAAAGATTTAATATCAAATAAAGTTTCTTGACTATTTTCATCAAAGTATGGTTTAATGTCGTCAATATAATAATCACCAGCATTGAGTGGTGTTGTTTTCCATCTAGTGGCGGCACCAAAACATATTAAGGAAAGAGTTGGGAACGATCCAAGATCTTTCAATTCAATTAAATATCCTTTTTTGTCGCGAATAAATATAACGTTTGTCTCTATATTAGCACCAACATACTCCTCAATTTCAACTATGGAATCGTCAAAACCACCTTGAATTGCAGAAGTGAATTTCACACATATCTTTTTTGTACCAATAACAACATTTTTTCCTAAAACTTTCATAATACACCTAACAAGTGTCAATTATAGCATAATTAAATTTAAAGTCAAGTAATAAACAAAAAAAGACCACAAAATGTGGTCATCTGGAGCGGAAGACGAGATGCATCATAAACTGCGCTTTTGCTAGATTGCTTTCGCAATCATAAGCCTTTTGCTTTTTTATTCCTTTTCCCTTCAAAACATTTATTTTGTGGGAACCCTTGTTAGAGTTCGAATCTCTGTTTAAACAAATGAGATGGTAATAATAACAAAAAAACTCTGATTTAACAGAGTTTACTTGGAGCGGAAGACGAGATTCGAACTCGCGACATTTGCCTTGGCAAGGCAACGCTCTACCACTGAGCCACTCCCGCACGTCACAAACTGCACTTTTGCTAATTCAATTTGAATAAATTGAATGCAAGCCTAAGCTTGTTTGTTCCTTTTTCCCATTCGAAGCACTTCGTTAACCTCTCTGGGAGATTTTAATCCTATAAAAGGATTGTTTGCTTTCTCAATTATAGTTTACACTTAATTGAGACATTTGAAGATTAAATTATTTAATCATTCAAAGAAGGAAGGTGTTTGGAATTCAATCTTCGCACTTTAAAAAGTGCAACCGATTGAGTGGTGGGAGATACAGGACTCGAACCTGTGACCCTCTGCTTGTAAGGCAGGTACTCTACCAACTGCGCTAATCTCCCATACGCGATTGCAACAATACAAATATAACATATATAAAAAACAATGTCAACAATTTTTCAAAACTTTTTCAAAATTTTCAAAATATTTTTTTAAAATCTTGACAAGTAAATTTTTTTATATTATCATAATCGCATGAGGTATCATACAATTCTCGCATACTATTATCACTAGTTTAATGTTGCACGATTTAGATGCAATATAATTTTTTAGTGTTAATAAGAGAACATGATGCTTTTTTTGTATCATTTTCTCTAAAGTTTAGTTTAATTAGGAGAGAATTATTATGATAATATTAGATATAAATAAAGTTAATAAAAGTTTTGGTTTTGGAAAATTACTTAATGATATTTCTTTTTCAATAAATGAAGGAGAGCGAGTTGCAATTGTTGGGCAAAATGGTTGTGGCAAATCCACACTTCTTAAAATTATTGCAAAGATTGAGACTGTTGATTCGGGAACAGTTAGCATAAAAAAAGAAGCGGTTGTTGAATATCTTGAACAAGGAGATGTTGCAGACACTTGGCAAGGAAAGTGTATAGACATATTGAAGTCGTCTTTCAAAAAGTTAAATGTTATGGGCGAACAATTACAAAATTTAGAAAACAAGTTGTCAAATACTGCAAATGTTGCCACATTAAATGCATTAGTTAGGCAGTATAGCAATCTTCAAGAAAAATTTATGCTTCTTGGTGGTTATGACATTGATTTGCAAATAAGCACAGTTGTTAACGGTTTAAAGATAGATAAAAAATTGTTGGATAGAGAATTTTGTTTGCTTTCAGGTGGTGAGCGAACTCTTATTAATTTAGCCAAAAATCTACTTTCGAAACCAGATTTGTTGCTTTTAGATGAGCCAACAAATCACCTTGATATTTCTCGTATTGAGTGGTTAGAAAGTTACATTAATAGTTACAAAGGAACAATAATTTTTGTTTCACACGACAGATATTTCTTAGATAAAGTTGCAAATAAGGTTATTGAAATTGATGAAGGTCAAGCAAATATTTATGTTGGCAACTATACGAAATATTTAGAAGAAAAAGAAAATGAGGAAGTGAAAGAATTTCAGGTCTATAAATTTCAACAAAAGAAAATTGAAGAAATGGAAAAAGCCATTAAGAAACTTAAAGAGTGGGGTAAAATGGCGAATAATCCAACATTCTTCAGGCGAGCAAAGGCAATTGAAAGCAACATGAACAGATTAAAAGCGATTGCTGTTGAAAAACCAAAAGAAGCAAAAGCTTTGCCAATCAATTTTGTTGCAACAAGTAGAGGTTCTGAGTTTGTTGTTAATGCAAAAAATTGCAACCTAATTATTGGCGAGAAACAACTTTTGATTGGTGCGAGTTGCCAAGTTTTAAATAAGGAAAAAGTTGCAATTGTTGGTGATAACGGAACAGGTAAATCAACATTCATTAAAGAACTATTAAAAGGCGAGAATCTAGCATTGAAAGTGGGATTAAATCAGCAAATTGGTTATTTATCTCAAATCATTGAATTTGATGACAAAAAGACCAGTTTACTGCAATATTTTATTGATGAAACAGGCTTAAATGATGAAATCTCAAGAAGCAAACTATTCAAATTTCAATTCTATAAGCAAGACCTAACAAAAAGAGTTGGAAGTTTATCTGGTGGTGAAAAGCTGAGATTAAAACTTGCAATAATGCTTCAGCATGACATTAATTTTCTTATTCTTGATGAACCAACGAACCATATAGATATTGAAACAAGAGAAGTGTTGGAAGAGACACTAAAAGAATATAAAGGCACACTACTTTTTGTTTCTCATGATAGATATTTTATAAATAAAATTGCAACAAAAATCTTGGAAATTCACAACAAAAAAATTTACACTTTCATTGGGGATTATGATTATTATCTTCAAACAAGAGATAACATTCATATAAAAAATTAAAAACTGACCATTGATCAGTTTTTAATTTTCTAATCCTAATAAATAATCAGTACTAACTTTAAAAAATATTGCAATTTTTATTATATAACTTGCCTTAGGTTCATTAATCCCCTTTTCCCAAAAATCTATAGCTTTTTGAGTTACGCCTAGTTCTTTTGCTAATTTCTGTTGAGACATTCCAAATTCAGTTCTTAACTCATATAAAATAGTTCCAAGTTTATTCATACATAATTATATTAGTAGAAATTTACTTAAATTACTTGACAAAGTAGAATTCTACTTGATATCATATAATAAGGAGATAAAATATGAGATTTGATATTGATAGTAGATTAAAATACATTTTTGATAATGTGACATTTCTTACAAGTGACGAAAAAGTGTCGGTAATAGAAGAAATAGGCAACGAAGCTTTTAAAAAAATAGAAGATATGATTTTTGCGCAGGAAAGATATGGCAATCTTTTTGGAAACAAAGGTAAAAAGTTGAGTTATCAGCACGTAGATAAAACAGAATTAACAACAATAAAACAATCTTATTTAAAGCATAAGCAAACAAAAGAATATCTTATTGGTTATGAAACTAGTCCATTTTCTATTTGGGATTCAGTTTTAGATGCAAAAAATTATCTAATTCAAGAAGTAGTTGATGAAGGGATGTTTTATTCTTATGATGTTGACAAAAATTTCTTATATGAAGTATGTAGATATACATCAAAACAATTTGAAGATGAAAATGGAAATGTTATTCAACTAAAAGGAAGTCCTTATGATGAAATTAAAGACGAGATAAAAAAAGTGATTCAACAATACATCAAATATGGTTATAATCCATATAACTTAATGAATAGTGCCCTTAAGCAATATAATGATTCTAAGGAACAAAATCGAAAAGAAACAGATGAAGAAGTGATCAAAGACAACGATGAACTAATGACGCAATGTCTTGATGTTTGCACATTGTTAGAAAATTGTGAAAGAACATTTTCGCCATATAGAAAAATTTTTGAAGTAGCAGAACATCTTGGAGAATTAATCAATAAATCAAAAGAATTTCAAAAGGCAAACAAAGTCGAAGAAAGTTTAAAAGTTGACGAAGAAATAGAAGATTATAAGCAAAAAATTGAAAAAAATCTTTTAAATTGCGAATTTGATTTGCAAGAACTTGAATCTGTAATTGCAGGGAAGAGTCATTATGTGAAAGAAAGAGAAATAGGTTTTAACTATCAGTCTGCTGATTATGATTTATATCAAGGATTGCTTGCTTTAAAAAAGATAATTCATTTCAAAGTTCAAAAAAATTTAAATTTAGAAACAAAGGTTTAATTTATATTAGGTAGTCAAACGACTACCTTTTTTGTATACCAATATCTAAAGAATCTATATGAACCATATCAATTATCTTTTTTTTGAATTAAATGATACTAAATTATTTAAACAATCTTTTTTTGTTGACTCTAACTTTGCTATTTTATATAATTGTGATATGAAAAAATCAAGGAAAATAATAATTGTTCTAGTAATAGTTAGTATTTTGATACCTATTATCTTTTTTAGTGGCATAATGATATATAGACACTTTAATTTTAAGAAGGCCTTAGATTTGCCTGTGTTATATATTTATACTGAGAATGAAAAGGAAATTGTTTCAAAAGATAACTATTTGGATTGTGAAGTTTCGATTTCGAATACAGAAGAATTTCAACTTAATAGGGAGAAAGGAAGAGTTAAAGGAAGAGGTAATTCAACATGGGATATGTTTGAAAAAAAACCTTACAAGCTCAAATTTGATGAAAAAGTAAATTTATTTGGAAATGGGAAAGCTAAGGAATGGACACTTATTGCAAATCATGCCGATCAAAGTTTAATGAGAAATTATTTAGCATTTCAAATTGCAAATTCTTTTGATGATTTAAAGTATACAACATCCACTCAATTTGTTGATCTATATATCAATAATGAATACAGAGGAATGTATTTGGTGTGTGAACAAATTGAAGTTGGTTCAAATAGAGTGGATATAAATGAAGATTTATCTATATTAGACTCTGGATACTTAATTGAATTAGATTTCAGAGCTCCCGATGAAGGTGTTAATGGCATAAATTGGTTTTATTCAAATAATCAACCATTTGTAATAAAGTCCCCTGATGTTGATGATGAAATGTTTAGTGAAGCTCATGTTAATTATATTAAAAATTATTTAGATAATTGTTTTTATGCTTTAAATTCAAGTTCTTATGAGCAAGTTCAAAGTTTAATAGATGTTAATTCATTTGCTGATTCATATATTTTAAATGAATTATTCAAAACCAACGATGTTTATCAATCAAGTTTTTATGTTTATAAGGATACTGATGATAAACTATGTAGTGGACCAGTTTG
The DNA here is from genome assembly GCA_045578345.1 of Candidatus Onthoplasma sp. Lineage (GTDB taxonomy): Bacteria > Bacillota > Clostridia > Christensenellales > UBA1242 > Onthoplasma. Next base: position 11,718 of record JAZNKB010000009.1, on the reverse strand, counting down.
GGATTATGATTTAAGTTCAGGTAATTGTATGTATAATAACGGTTCAACAATTGCAAATAATCTCTATGCAACAAGAAATTCATTTTATCAGCGTTTGTTGGCATATGATGAATTTAAACAATTGGTTAAACAAAAGATAGAAAAATATGAAGAACAAATTAGAAATATTATTAGAAATGAAATTAATTTTGTAAAAGAAAATTATGCTAAGTCTGCTGAGAGAAACTTTCTAAAATGGAATATTCTAGGTAAAAAGATTTGGGGAAATAGCCAAGAGGTAGCCGACATAAAAACTTGGAAAGGTCAACTTAACTATTTAAAATCTTGGTTAAACAATAGTTTAGATTATATTGTTGAAGTTTATTGTTAAACTAAAAAACTACGAGAAATAATTTAAAGAGAAATAATAATATGTATTAGGTAGTCAAACGACTACCTTTTTTGTTACCAACGTCTAAATAATCCGCAGAATCCGCATCTATTGTGACAACGGCAACCGCATTTGTGGTTTTCTTTTTTGTTGTCTCTATCATCGTGTTTATATGAGTAATCTTTTCCGTTATCATAATGCTTAGGACAAATTTTGAAAGTTCCCTCAAAGCAATTTTCTTTGTTGTCTTCTTTCTTTTCACATTTATCTTCATTATAGTAAGAAGGGAAGCATAGATAAGTTTCTTCAACTCTTCTCACGCAGCATGAGCGTTTTTCGTTGCCGTAACCATTTTTTTCATTGTCGTAATCGTATCTTACATTATTTCTATAGTCGTCATAATAATATTCGTCGTTAAAACGATCATCGTTGTTGTTCATGAAATAACCATTGTTTGGATTTGTGTAGTAGTTCATATTTCTCCTTAAAAATTAAGAACATGTTTTGCGCGCAATATGTTCTACAACATACTATTCAAAAGCATAAAAAATAGTGAAAAGACTTATATGTAAGTTGAAAAACATAAAACTTTAATTAAAGATTTAAAAAATTTATGAAAAAGTGTTGCATTTTTTTTAAAATTCATATATAATAAAAGAGTTGCAAGTTGTTGGAGACTCAAACTAATCAATGGATAAGGGCTCCCAAAGAAGCAAACAATGTGCTTCGCATGGGATTAAGGAAGAAACAAACTAAGACTTACATTTGTGAGTTGACGAACAAATTAGTTAAAGTGCAGTTTCTGACGTATGGCACCATCGCCAAGTGGTAAGGCTCGGGTCTGCAAAACCCTCATCACCAGTTCGAATCTGGTTGGTGCCTCCAAAATTATATCACCAACACTTATGTGTTGGCGATATAGTTAAAAGTACAAGCTCTCAATCAAGGGCTCCCAAAGAAGTAAACGTAGTACTTCGCGTGGGACAAAGGAACAAACAAGCAAAAGCGCAGTTTGTGACGCGCCGGTGTGGCGAAATGGCAGACGCACAGGACTTAAAATCCTGGGTCCGTAACAGGACGTGTCGGTTCGACCCCGACCACCGGCACCACAAGTTCAAGGAGTAGAACATATACTACTTCTTTTTTTGTTCTTTAAATTCCGTTTTTTAGGTCGTTGCCCAGCACCGTCCAACTCATGTAAACATTCGTATTCATTACGCTAAAACTTGCCAATTGTGGCAACTTTCTTAACGCTATTCACCACCGGCACCACAAGTTCAAGAAGTAGAACATATACTACTTCTTTTTTTTTGTTCTTATATTATCGTTTTTTAGGTCGTTGCCCAGCACCGTCCAGCCAAAAATCACAGATTTTTGTCGTTCACTTGCTAAAAACAACAAGCAGTTGTTGTTTTCTTAACGCGTTCACCCACCGGCACCACGCAACAACTCGATTTATTGTCGAGTTGTTTTTTCTAACGAAAAAGAAGAACCAGTTGGTTCTTCTAAATGTGATTTAATAAACTGATAGGATTTCAGATCTAATGTTAAAAGATATAGTTCCGCTATTGGATATTTTTGAAACTAAACTAAAATAATAATATCCAGCTACTGATGTTTGAATTTCAATGAATGGACAATTTCGAATGTCGCTGCCTTTATTAAGAATTGTCACCTGATTGCCGGTTAGGTTGTTGTGATAAGTTCCATTAACAGCCAACAATAAACAACCTTGTAAGTTTAAAACTGTTGAAGTAGTATAAACTCTAATTATTTGATTGGCTTCTGCATAAAGTCCTACGCTAAAAGATTCTCCATAATTGCTTGGAACGTAGCAGTTTTTAGCATTAACAACTGACAAGTTCCAAAAATTATTTCCGTATTCTGTTGATTTTTGGAAGCCATATAATGTTAAATCATCATTTAATATATTATCAAAATTAAATGGTTTAAATTGATTTTCTTTATACCAATAAGCAAAACTATCATCTGTTGTATAAGGTGTATAATTATTTTCTTCGCCTAATGATAATCCTTTACCATATTTAATTTCTCTATGTACAGTATCATTGAACATATAAGTTATAGTTATTTCTTCTGTGAAAACTGCATATACATTGGTGTCTTCTTTAATGTTTTTGATTTGGTTATTCCATTTAACAAAGTAATAACCGGTTTTTACTGGAGTGAACACATAAGTGGGAGTTCGTCCATATGATATTGTTTCAGATCTGACAATTTCATTATCAACAAAATAATTAAGTTTAAATGATTTGTTTGGTCTGGTAACATTGCCTGCAGCATCTGAAATTTTTAGTTCAGGTATAACAATCGGAGTTACTATGGCAGAAACATCTTTTTTATATGTAAATTCTGCACATCCATTTTCATCAATTTCAAAAGTTTCATTCCCAATTTTTATTGATGCATTTGAAAACTCATATTCTTGATCTTCAGAAAGCACAGAAACTGAATATTTTACAACTTTCATAAATTGATTGCTTGGATGACTTTGTAGGGAAGTAGTATAATCTAAAATTAAATAATCATTGGCAATGTCAGCATTTAATGTTTGAGTGATGGTTGAGGGTTGTGGATCTTTTTCTGGTTCTTCTGAATTTTGTGTGGAATTTATAGAACATCCGCCAAGAAAAACACAAAAAGAAAAAAATAATAACAACATAGATATTAAATAATGTTTTTTCATATGTTCTCCTAAAAATATTATATCACATATTTAAATTTAAAGAAACAAAAACGAACCGTTTGAGTTCGTTTTTTGTGTGGGTGATTATTTTTCGAAACATTCTTCAAGGCTTAGATATGCCACGCGGGATTTTTTGTTTGATTTCGTGAAGTAGTCAAGGCCAATCATAAGAGAATAGACAAGTTTTTTATCGTTCTTTTCGCTGGCAAGGTAGAGTGAGTTTAAGAGCATTGTGAATTCTTCTTTTTGGTTCATGTTGAGTTTATATAAATCAAGGTTTTTAAGAACAAGTTTTATGGTTGACATAATTTTATTATAGATATTAGTTTGATAGTCATTTGTTTCAACCAAGATGTGACGTTTTGAATAATTGGTATTAATTGAGTTTTTAAAAGGAATAATAACTGTTCTTGCGAACTCACCGAATTCTTTGCTGTTAACATTTTCAGCACCAAAAAATCTTGTTAGGAAATGATAGAAATCAAGACCGCCACTTTTGAACTTATACAAAAGATTATAAACAAAAGCAATAATATCTTTATCGTTAGTGGGAAGATTTAAACTTGAACTATCTTCACCCACAACAGCACATTTTTTATATTCTGCATTGAAATCATAATCTTGCAAACAACTATTTACTATATTTTTAAGTTTTTCGTCGTTAGCAATAAGGTTTAATATTGAAGAAATTTTCATATCCACCAAAATATATTTGCCAGAAATGAATTCGTCACAAGCATTGTTAAAAGGTTTTAATTCTTGAATATTATGCATATTTCCCCCTTAAGTTTCTTTTAGTATAACATAGCAAAATTATATTTGGCAAGAAAAAAGAAAAACTTTTTATCATAAGATTTCGACATATTATGGTTGATTAACTTGTCTTTTTTTTTCTTTTGATATATAATCAGTGTTGATAATGGGAGATTAAAACTTATGGATTTTGTGCCAGACAACACGGTTAACAAACTAATTTTACTTTATGTTCTTGATAAAATGGAAATTCCGCTCACTGAAAATTCAATTCTTGAGATTTGTTCAAGCCAAAACAATTGGGTAAACTGGATGGATTGTAAGGACTTATTGAGTCAACTTATTGTTTCCAAATTTATTTACAAACCAAATACAGATAGTGATGAAAACAGATATAACATCACAGTTGCAGGAAGAGAGTGCTTATCTCAGTTTTACACTCGTATTCCAGCAAGTTTGAGAGATAATATTGCACAATTTGCCGGGGAAAACAAACTTCAATTCAAAAGAAACCAAGAATATATTGCAAAATCATATAAAAACGAAGATGGAAGTTACACTGTGGATTTAAAAATCCTTGAACCATTAACGACTGAATCAATCTTCACATTATCACTTAAAACTGGAACTCGTCACAATGCAACAGTTGCTTGCAAAAAGTGGAGAGAACTTGCAGCAAATATATATGAATATGTATATAGCAAAATAATTGATGAATAAAACAATTTTTTAACAATGATTTATTTCGCTGTTGGCAAAATAAGGGAAAAAAAGCACCTAAATTATAGGTGTTTTTTTGCGTTTTAATACAACGGTTGTTGTTCTTGAACGGTTTTTTGAGTTGTTATTTCGTCTTTAATGTGGTAAATTGAATTGTAACTAGAAAGACATATCATAAGCAAGAAAGGCATATAGAACGAAATTGTTGATAGATAAGTGATTTCCAAAATAGAGTAGGTTATGCAAGCAATAAGAACAAGACTTGTGACTATTGCTAAAAATTGCATAAGGAAATTATACAACCAAATGAAACTCTTTTTACTGTCAACTTTAAAGAGAATCGAAATTGTGCTAACGCATTTACCTTTCATTTTTATAGCAGCAATAATCCTAAGATCCTTAAAAGCAAAAGACATTGTAACCAAGCAAAGTAACAAACAGGAAATTAAAACAATCGCAGCGATAGAACCTTGCAATATTGATATTGAACCATTAATTTCTTCAAGAATTATTGCTGTAATTTGCCAAATGAACGTAGCAAAAAATAAAATTGAGAAAATTATTCTGACAATGATATCAATTTTTAATTGTTTTATGTCTTTGTGAAAATATTCAAATCTCTTTGTATTCATTAATTTCATCCCCTAAATTTTATATATACAATCATTTTACAAATTAACATTTGTTTTGTCAAACATTTTAATATATTATAAAAAGATTAAACAAACAAGAGATGTTATTAAAAGGCATAAGAAGCATTGTGTTGTTTTTTGCAGAAACATGGTTTTGATTGGGATTTTGAGTTTGGACAAAAAGCTAATGCTTTGGAGCATTATGCTAATTCCACCAAAACCAATCAGTCCGCTAGATATAATTGTTTTAATGATTAGTGATGAGTTTGTATGAGATAAATCAGAAATACCACGAGTGATTTCAATTATTCCATTTAATACTGCCAATACAATATCATGACTATTAGATAAATTAAATACACAACATATCAGATTTGTTAGAGTTGATATAATTCTTAAATTGTTCAGCAAATCAATGATTAGAAAACTTAGAACAATATAAGCTCCGACCATCAAAATAGAAATCAGGGAGTCATACACACTATCGCTTAGCAAATTATCATAGTTCTTGGTGATATAATTGAGTTTGTTTTCAGTTTTTTCATTTTTTCCGCGATAAATTAAACCGTTTAATAGACTAGCTATAATATTTGAAATTAATATAATTAAACCTGCCTTGTAACTAAACAACATTGAAACACCAACTGTTCCAAGCATAAACATTGGTCCGCTAACTGAACAAAAAGATAGCATTCTTTGTGCTTGCTTGGAGTTAATTTGATTGTTTTCAAACATTGTGCAAATAAGTTTTGCACCCATTGGATACCCTGATAATGTTGCAAGAAAAAAGGTTGAGAAACTTCCAACAGGAGCGTGATAAACCTTATTAAAAAACTTGTCCATAAAGTTTAGTTTAGGCTCGGAAAGGTTAACAATAAGTCTTGTGAAGATAAAAAAAGGAAACATTAGTGGCAAAACTTTGAATCCCCAAACAGAAATTGCATCTAAACATGATTTTGCATACATCATGGGGTTAAACATAAGAATTATGCACATAATAATAAGTAATATTAGTATAAATTTATTTGATTTTAATAATTTTATCATATATAATATTATTGTTTAATTGGGGTGAATATGAAAAAACTTGCTTTGGTTTTAGGTGGCGGTTCAGCAAAGGGATATGCACACATTGGAGTAATTAAAGTTTTAGAAAAGCATGGATTAAAACCAGATTTAATTGTTGGAACAAGCATGGGGGCATTGGTTGGAGGAATGTATGCGGTTGGAAAAGACCCCAAATATATGGAACAACTTGTTTCTAAATTTAACAGCATTGGAAACTTTAGTCTTATTTCAACACTGTTTAAAGGTAATATCTTGAACATCAATAAGGTGAAAAAGATTTTTGACCAAGAATTTGGTGAAACACAACAAGACGAAACTCCAATTAGGTTTGTTTGCGTGGCAACTGATATGAAAACTGGGGAACCAATGAATTTTGAAAAGGGAAAGTTAAAAGAAAATGTTATGGCAAGCATATCAATTCCAGGAATTTTCCCGAGTGTTAAAATTAATGATCATGTATATTGTGATGGCGGATTGGTTAACAATCTTGCTGAAGATGTTGCAAGAGAAATTCTTCCAGATGCAGTGATTGTTTCAGTTGATGTCATTGGAGAATATTCAAAACAAGTTGAACACATAAAACTTAAAACACTTGAAAATCTTTTAAATGCAATAACCATAATGACGCAAAATGTGGTTAAGAACAAACCAATCATTGCGGATGTTAGAATGACAATGTCTCTTCCTCAGGTAAGTATGCTTAACTTTTCAAGCGAATTAGGGCTTAAGACTATTAAAAAAGGTGAATCAATTGCAAATAAACATATTAAACACATTAAAGAATTATTAGGAGAAACAAATGAAAATATTAGAAGAGTTAAAAAGCAGAGCGAAAAGTAAAAATGGCGTGATTGTTTTGCCTGAAGCAAACATGGATGAAAGAGTAAAAAATGCTGTTGTTGAAATTTTAAAAGAAGATTTGTCAAAGGTTATTGTTTTTGGTGATGTTAATGAATTTCCAAAAGAAATAACAGAAAATGATAATTGTCAAATCATTGATATTAAAACAACTAAATTAAGAGAAAAATTTGCTGAACAATTGTATGAATTGAGGCGAGAGAAAGGATTAACATTAGAAGAAGCAGTAAAACTTATTGAAGTTCCAACTTATTTTGCAATGATGTTATTAAAAAATGATATGGCAGATGGAGTGGTGGCGGGTGCTAAGTATTCAACTGCAGATGTGCTTCGTCCAGGTCTTCAAATCATCAAAACAAAGCCAGGTAAGAAGGTTGTAACTGGTGGAATGTTGATGTTAAAAGAAAATGAAAACCCGTTGTTTTTTGGAGACGTTTCACTTATTGAGAATCCAACAAGCGAACAACTTGCAGAAATTGCAGATGCAAATGCAGACTTTATGAAAAAAGTTTTGGAAATTGAGCCAAAAGTTGCAATGCTTAGTTATTCAACAAAGGGAAGTGCAAAGCATGAGATGGTTGACAAAGTTAGAATGGCAACAGAACTTGCACAAAACCGCGGTTTCTTGGTTGATGGTGAAATGCAAGTGGATAGTGCACTAGATATTGCAACAGCAAAGAAAAAAGGAATTGAAAGCGAAGTTGGAGGGAACGCAAATGTCCTTGTTTTCCCTGATTTAAATGCGGGAAACATTGGTTATAAACTTGTGGCTCGTCTTGGTGGTTACATTGCAGTTGGACCAATTATGCTTAACTTCAATAAGCCAATCAATGACCTAAGTCGTGGTTGTACAACAGAAGAAATCATCAACACAGTTTTAATCACAAAATTATTATCATAAGGATTTGTTTAACAAGTCCTTTTTTTAACAATTTATCAAAAAACAATTGTCAGAATGAAATTTATTTGATATAATCACAATATCAATTTAAAGGAGAAAAAATGAAAGTTTTAGTAGTAAATGCTGGAAGCAGTAGTTTGAAAGCACAATTAATGGAAACAGAAACTGGTGAAGTTTTCGCCAATGCTTATTGCGAAAGAGTTGGAATTGGTGGCTCTTTCATGACTTACAAAAAGAATGGTGAAAAAACCGTTGTAAATCAAGAAATGGCAAACCACACAGAAGCATTCCAATTGTTTTTGGATTACTTAATGGGGGAAACAACAGGAGTTATTAAAAGCCTTGATGAAATCAAAGCAATTGGTCACAGAGTGGTTAACCTTGGTGAAAAATATAACAAGTCAATCATTGTAACAAAAGAAGTTTATGATGATATGCAAAATTACATTCACTTTGCACCTCTTCACAATCCAGGTGCAATGGCAGGAATCAGAGCTTGTATGGAATTAATGCCAGACAAAACAAATGTAACAGTGTTTGACACAGCATTCCATTCAACAATGCCAGAAAAAGCATATATGTATGCAATTCCTTATGAATTCTATGAAAACAACGGAATCAGAAGATATGGTGCACACGGAACAAGCCATAAATACATTGCAAAAAAATGTGCTGAACTTTTAGGCGGACTTGAAGGAAAGAAAATCATTTCTTGCCACTTGGGAAGTGGAAGCAGTGTTTGTGCAATTAAAGACGGAAAATGCGTTGACACTTCAATGGGTTACACACCGCTTGCTGGTCTTGTTATGGGAACTAGAAGTGGTGATATTGATGCAAGCGTTATTCCTGACATTATGAAAATCAAAAATTGTTCAGCAGAAGAAGCAATCAACATCTTAAACAAAAAGAGTGGTGCTCTTGGTGTTTGCGGTTATAGCGACATGAGAGATATTGAATCAAATATCAATGACCCAAAAGTTAAATTAGCATTCGACTTATTAGTTTACAATGTTAAAAAATATATCGGTGCTTATGCTGCTGCAATGAATGGTGTTGATGCAATTTGTTTCACAGCTGGAATCGGTGAAAAAGACGAAGTTATGCGTGAAGCAATCTGTTCAGATATGGAATATCTTGGTCTTGAATTCGATGCAGAAAAGAATAAAACACATCACAAACCATTCGATTTAATTCAAGACTTCTCAAAACCATCAAGCAAAGTTAGAGTGTTCAGAATCCCAACAGATGAAGAATACATGATTGCAATGGAAACAGCAGAACTTGTTAAATAATTAATTTAATTAGATAAGTAAAAAACCGCTAAAACATAGCGGTTTTTTTCTATACGTCTATTATGCTTTCATCGGTTTTTTCGAAAGATTGTTTGTAGGTAATAATATTTCTGACAATTGTATTTGCTCTATTTGAAACAGCATCATATGTGTCAATTATCTTTTGGTCTTCTGCTGAGTAGTTTGCACGTATATTGTTTACTCTCATATGACTTTCCATTAATAAGTAACTTGTTTGGAACAAATTATGAGAGATTACGAATAAATTACTCAATAATTCATCAGTTACACCTGTTGTTCTAATTTTTTGTTGTATATTAATAAATTTTTCTTGTGTATTTTTGCATTCATCTTCGGTGGCTTTTAACATGGTAATGTATTCTTTTAAAAATGTTTCTAATGCTGGGTGCATAAAATTTCCTCCTAAAAATATGATATCAAATAATCAATAGTTTGTCAATACATGCTATTAAAATAAATTTTCACAACATTTGGTCGCGAAAATAAATTTTCACAACATTTTGAAAACTAGTTGACAATTCACTTTTCTTTTGATATAATCAAGCCATATGTTGTCGAGTGTCGCCAAAATTTAATTGACATTAAAATAAACATTGATTTGTTTTCAAGGCGCACGAATATTTATGGAGGTATAAATTATGGCAGTTCCTAAGGGAAAAGTGTCTAAGGCTAGACGTGACAAACGTCGTGCTAACTGGAAAGCTGCTGTTCCAACATTAGTTGAATGTCCACATTGCCACGAAAAGAAAGTGGCTCACCAAGTTTGTAAAAATTGTGGTTACTATGACGGAGCACAAGTTATTAACTTAGACAAAAAAGAAAGTAAGTAGAAATTAACTTAACAAAAAAGGCACTTTTATGGTGCTTTTTTTCTTGTCATTATTTAAGTTTTGCGCTAAAATAAAAGTATGGAAAAAATAATCAAAGACCTAAAAGAAAACGAAGAAACTCTTGTTAAACTTATCCTTAGCGATAGTTTAAAAGAAATAAAAAAAGTGGTTGCAAGACCAATCAAATTAAAAAATAAGCAGGTGTGGCAAATCGAAAGATTTATTGGCGCACAAGTTTTTCATGAAAATGTTGAGTATGTTGGTGTTTTAAATCTCAATTTCAATGATTTTAAGCAAATCACACTCGAAAAACAGGGAACAACAACCGTTTATGCAAAAGGCAAAGTGGCATATAAAGTTAGAAACATTGCCAATAATAAAACAAAAGTGATTGAATCTCATAACAAAGAGAAAAATTATCTGATAAAAGAAGGTGAGTATGTCCCTGCAATGATTGAGTTGGGTGTTTTCACTAAAGGAAATAAGATTGTCAACTCAATGTATGACAAATTTAAGCAAATAAACAAATTTATTGAAATTATTGATGATGCTTATAGAACTTATGATAAAAAAGATATTACAATTTTGGACTTTGGATGTGGGAAGTCGTATTTAACTTTCTTAGTTTACCATTACTTTGTTCAAATAAAGAAAATCAAAGCAAAAATTATAGGCTACGACATAAAAAAAGATGTCGTTGAAAAATGTAATCAAATAGCAAAAAAGTATGATTATGACGGCTTAGAGTTCATTTTAAGCGACGTGAAGAAAGACAAATTGTTTGAAGGTAAAATTGACATGATAATAACCCTTCATGCTTGTGACACTGCAACAGATTATGCACTTGATTTTGCCATAAAGAACAAGGTTAAAAACATATTTTCAGTTCCTTGCTGTCAGCATGAAATTAATATGTCAATTAAAAACGGTGGCGACTTTGACATCATGCTCAATGATGGCTTGATTAAAGAAAGATTTTCAGCACTTTTAACAGACGCAATAAGAGTTGAAGTGTTGCGTGCAAAGGGTTATTCAGTGGATGTGATTGAATTTGTTGATTTTGCTCATTCGCCAAAGAATTTAATGATAAGGGCAAAACTAAACAGCACTCAAAAATCAATGAATGATTTGCTAAATTTAAAAAATACTTACAAATTCAAACAAACCCTTCTTGATACAAACAAATGACAAAGAGTAAAGCAAAAATTGTTTTACTTTTTTTAATATTTATTATATAATGAAGTCAGAAATAATTTTTTTAAAAGGGGAAAGAGAAGATGAAAATTGTTGTTGATGCTTTTGGTGGAGATTATGCACCACAAGAAATTGTTGCTGGTGCAGTTAAAGCTTTACAAGCAAATGATAAATTAAAAGTTGTTTTGGTTGGAGATAAGGATAAAATCACTGAAATTTTACAATCATTGGTTTTTGTGTCTGACAGATTGGAAATTGTACATGCGCCAGACGTTGTGACAATGGAAGACGTGCCAACTGTGGCAATTAGAACAAAAAAGACGTCAAGTATTGTTGTTGCTTATGATTATTTAAAACAAAATGATGATGCGG
>JAZNKB010000008.1:0-185783 GCA_045578345.1 Candidatus Onthoplasma sp. | reverse complement strand
GAAAAAGAATAAACATATAACTAATGAATTACTTGTTTAAATTGTTTGTTTTTGTTAAAATATTATTTATAATAATATTATTGATATTTAATTAAAAGATTTTAGCAATTATTAAATATTAAAAAAATTATTTAAATTTTTCTTTATTTATGAAATATTAAATAAAAAAATAAAAATAATATAAAATTAACATAAAAATAATATTTTTTAATAATTTTTTAAAATAATTTTAATATAATTAGGGGTGATTATGTTGGATAAAAAAATTAGTAATGAATTAAAAATTTTAGCGCTGGAAATGATTAACAATGCGGGAAGCGGACATTCCGGTTCTGTCCTTTCGTGTGGTGACGCAATCTACACTTTATATACTCGACACATTCTAACAGATGGAACAAAAAACATTCATAGAGACAGATTTGTTTTAAGCAATGGACATGTCTGTGCAAGCCTTTATTCTGTTCTGGCTGGTTTAGGTTATGTCGATTTTGAAGAAATTAAAAACTTTAGAAAGTTTGGTGGAAGTTTAACGGGTCATCCTGAAATTGAGGTTTCAGCGGTCGATTCTAACACCGGTCCGCTTGGTCAAGGTATTGCAAATGCAGTTGGAATGTGTATTGCAGAAACCATTATGAATAAGCAGTTTGAAATGGAGCATTACACATATTGCATGGCGGGAGATGGATGTTTGCAAGAAGGTGTCGCTCTTGAAGCTTTGTCAGTTGCAGGGTTGTATAAACTAAATAAGTTTATTTTGTTATATGACAAAAATGATGTGACTCTTGATGGTAAACTAAGCATTTCTTCAAGTGATAATATTGAGCTTAAATTTAAATCAATGAATTTTAATGTTATTAAATGTGATGGTCATAATATTGAAAAAATTGATAAAGCAATAATTAAAGCGAAACAAAGCAAAGAAAAACCAACTGTGATAATTCTGAAAACAAAAATGGGAAAAGACACAAATTTGGAAAATAGTAATAAAAGTCATGGCGCGGTTTATCCAACTGAAGAAATTGAAAAACTTAAGAAATTATATCAAATAAATAATGAATATTTATCATTAAATGAAGAAACAAAAAAATATTTAATTAATAAAAAATTAGAAATAAATTCAAAATTTAATGAAAAAATTAATAAATTTAATGAAAAAATCGAAAAAAATAAAGAAAAATTAAAAAAATATAATTATTTTATTAATAATCCATTAAAATATAAAATTAAATTTGATAAAGAAAAAACCGAAATTAGGAAATATAATAATAAGGTTTTAAATCAAATTTCGATGGCACAAGACAATATTGTTTGTCTTTCAGCAGATTTGTCTTCAAGCACAAAAGTTATGATTAATGAAGGTGGAAATTATTCTGCAGAAAACAGACTTGGTAAAAATATTGCTGTTGGAATCCGTGAGCACGCAATGGGTGCAATTGCAAATGGTATTGCCTTGCATGGTGGACTTGTTCCTGTAACATCAACTTATTTGGTTTTTGCAAACTACATGATGCCAGCAGTTAGAATGGCTAGCGTTATGAATTTGCCTGTCATCTTCACATTCTGTCATTCAAGTGTATATGAAGTTAGAGATGGCATAACTCACATTCCAGTGGAACATTTGGACTGTTTAAGATTGATGCCAAATTTAACAACCTTTAGAGTTAATGATATGGCGGAATGTAAAGCAGCTTATGATTGGTTCTTTGAAAATAAAAAACCAATGTGCTTGTGTGTTTCAAAAACTGCAACAAGTCCGATTGAATCAAAAGAAGAAATGAGTGTTGGTGCGTATTTTGTTTCAAACGATAAAGCAGATATTAACATAATGAGCAGTGGTGCGGATGTGCAAATTGCAATGGATGTTAAAAATGAATTGCAAAAAGAAAACATTAAAGCGAACGTGATAAGTATGTTTAGTTTGGAAGTTTTTGAAAATCAACCACTGAAAGTAAAAAACAAATTTTTAAATAAACCTTTGTTTGTGATTGAAACAAGCACTTGTGTTAAATATTTAAAATATACTGATGAGAGTAAAATATTTAATGTTGCAAAGTTTGGAGTTTCTGGTGATTCTGCAAGCATTAAGCAATATTATGGTTATGATTTGAAAACTTTAGTAAATAAAATAAAGAAGCAAATAAAAAAATAAAAAGCAGAAATTTTCTGCTTTTTTAATATGTTTTAGTAAAAGATTGGTAAACTTTTAAAAAAATAAAAATTTATGAATAAATTTAAAAATTCTTCTCATGATAATAATGTAAGGTGTAAGTTATCCAAAACTTAGTTGAAGGATTTCTTTATATTCTTACATAAGAAAAGAGACAGTTTTATGTTCTATAAAAATTGTGCTATTTGTTTTTAGATTATAATGTTCTGATGATCAGAATATTTCGAAATTAATGAAATAAAGTTAATTTGATTTTAAAAACTTAGATGATGTACAATTTCGAACGTTTACAACGTCTCTTTTTTTGCGCCGATATCGCCTTCTTTAATCGTTTGAATACGCATTATTCAAACTTCATTTTCAAGCGTATCGGCGCATTTATATGAGGGGACAAACTTCTTTTCCCCTCATTGCTCCCCTTTTCTTTTTCTAGTAGGGTTTTATGTTGAACATTTAAAATAAAAACAGAGTGGTGAACACTCTGTTTTTTGATATATAATATTATCTCTTGCTGAATTGTGGAGCACGACGAGCTTTCTTAAGACCGTATTTTTTACGTTCTTTCTTTCTTGCATCACGAGTTACGAAACCAGCTTTCTTAAGTTCAGGTCTAAGTTCAGGTCTGAATTCCATTAAAGCTCTTGTGATTCCGTGACGGATTGCACCAGCTTGACCAGTTTTTCCACCACCATAGATGTTAACAACAACGTCAACACTGTCAGTTGTTTCAGTTAACACCAAAGGTTGTTTAACAATTGTTTTCAAGGTTTCTAATTCAAAATATTCATTGATATCTTGTTCGTTGATTGTGATTTTACCTGTACCAACACTGATACGTACACGAGCAACTGAACATTTTCTTCTACCAGTTCCTAAGAATTCTTGAGCTTTTGCAGTTTTTGTTGATTTCTTATCAGTAGTTTTTCTAACTTTCTTTTCTACGATTTCTTCACTCATTAGATTTTACCTCCGTTCCAAACTTCTGGTTTTTGTGCTTGATTGTTGTGTTCAGCACCTTTATAGATATGACAGTGAGTAGCCATAGCTCTTCCCAAAGCATTCTTTGGAAGCATACCTTTGATTGCTCTTAACAAAGCAACGTCGCTATGTTCAGCCATCATTTTCTTATATTGAGTTAAGTGTAATCCTGATTGATAACCAGAATAACGTTTGAAGTATTTTTGTTCTTCTTTTTTACCAGTCAACACCAATTTGTCGCTGTTTAAGATAATAACATAATCACCACAGTCTACATTTGGAGTGAAAGTTGCTTTGTGTTTACCACGAAGAAGAGTAGCTGCTTCAGCTGCAACTCTACCTAAAGCTTTACCTTCAGCATCAATAATGTACCATTTCTTTTCAACTGTAGCTTTATTTAACATTACAGTTTTCATAATTTATAAATTCTCCCTATTAATATAATTGTTAAGCCTTATTTCGCGTTCGGCTTAAATGTTAGAACTTTGTTTCTTCCGTGTGGCAGAAAAAACCGCTCTAACGAGCAATACGAACTCATTATAAAGTAAAACAAATAAATTGTCAATAGATTTTAACAAAATTTTTAATAAAAACGTGTCCGTGTGTAAAGAGAATGATTAATTTTAGTGTGTCTATTTTGGATGTTGATTTAAAACGATATGATATTTGGGGTTGGATGTGTGTTAATTCTGAGTTTGTTAAGGTGTGGTGTGAAGAAATAATTCTGAGTTGTTTTTTTATAATAAATTTTAAAAAAAATATAAAAATTTTTGAAAACATACAAAAATTTGTTAATTTTTAAGAGTTTTTTATGAAATTTATTAGAATATTAAAAAAATAGTTTAAAATTGCGAGAAAATCTATAAATAAGCAGAGAGTTGATAAATATTTATTTGTAAAAATTTATTGCTAAAAAAAACAAAAATTCCGACAATATATTTGTATTTTAGTTTTATTATATGCTATACTACAAATAATATAAAAGGCGGTTACTGCAGTGCAACCCAAAACTGACATACGAAAAAAAGTATGAGTTTAGAAAGAGATAGTTTAATGCTATTTCTTTCTTTTTTTGTGTCCAATAATAAGATATACTATGTTATACTCTATATAGATGGTAGATGACTACCACGAATAAAAGGAGATAAATATTATGGCAAAGAAAGGACAGTATTTTCAAAGTTATTCTAATGACTTGAAATACGAAGTGTTGGTAAAACACTTTAATGAGTTTATTCCAGATACTAAGTTGTCCAAGATGTACGGGATACCCCGTGGGACAATAAGAAACTGGATAATCAAATGTAAAAACGGAGAAGATTTTTACACAGACCATAGGAGTTTGGGCTATGGCAGACCAAGAGTGGCAAATATTGATTATAAAGAGAAATATATGTTACTAAAAAAAATCCTGAATTTCAAAACACAACTAAAAGAGAGAAGATAATCTTAATAAACACACTTAAAGAATATTATCCTGTAAGATTGTTATGTGATTTGCTAGACATTTCAGAACGAGCATATTACAGACATAGAGATGATAAAGACTCAGATATAGCAGATTATCTCCTTATAAAAGAAGTCTTTAATGATTCTATGCAAACTTATGGATATAGAAGAATTAAGAAAGCTTTACTACTTAAACATGGTGTGGTAATGAATGAAAAGAAAATACTTAGGATTATGAGAAAATATGGTTTAATGGCTAGATATGTGAGCAAATGCAAGAAACCACATTATAGAAGAATTGAAGAAAATGTAAAACCTGATTTAGTTAAAAGGCATTTCAATGTTGATGCACCAGATAAGGTATGGGTTACCGATATAACTTATTTAACATTAGGCAACAAAAGAATGTATTTGTCTACTATTTTGGACCTATACGATGGTAGTGTTGTATCATATAAAGTTCATCATTCTCCAACCGTAGATTTAGTTATAGAAACCTTAAAATTTGGGCATTTAATGAGATATTGGGCTAAAAATGTAATAATTCATAGCGACCAAGGAACACAATATACATCACACGAATACAAAGCATTTTGTAACAATTTAGGTTTTCAAATATCTATGAGTAGAAAAGGTTGCCCACTAGATAATGCAGTTATTGAAAATTGGCATAGTTTACTTAAGAAAGAGACTTTGCACAATAACGATTACCAAAATATTAACGAGTATGTAAATGGTGTTTTTGACTGGATTTGGTTTTATAAGACCGAAAGAATTGGCTTAAGCGAAAGACAACATAATATAAATGAAAATATTTGTTAGTTTAATTTTTTAATTAGGTATTGTAATTATTTTTCAAATATGTTATACTTTCTATACTTTTAAGGAGAAGTTATGACACCACAAAGCTATTGTAATTTAATTATTAATTATATAAATAGAAAATCGGGAATGTTTATGTGTATCGAAGATAAAATATTTACAGAAGAAGACCTATATAATTATTGTATCTCTCCGCAGACCGTTTAGATGAAGGTGATACAAATAAAATTAGATTTATTGTGCAAGATGTTTAAAAAACATTAACTCAATTTTCGTACGTATCTTTATGTGATGGAGTTTATGAAGTAAAAAAGCGCGTAAAAGATGATGCTAATATTATTGCTTTTAGTAAATTCCCTGAAATGAAAAAGCATACACAAGAACAATTACAAAAATTTAAAAAAATGGATAAATCATTTCACGATGATGACCCAGCATTGAAGTTTGGCGTAAAAGTAGATGAAGATATTTTTTACAAATAAGAAATGAGACCAATATCTTGGTCTCATTTCTGTCTTTTTATAGTGTGTCATTTAATGGGTGCTGTTCATTCAAAAAGATGTCTTTTTTTTGATAAGATATCTGTTTTATCCTAAAGTGAAGTTTGATTGCTTGAATGACTTAGTGTTTTGTAACCACCAACGAGTTAATATTCAACATTCATCATGTAAAGATGTTCTGGTTTGGCAGTGTTGGTTGCTTTGAAAGTGGTGAATAACGTGTTTTTAAGTTCTTTTAAATTTAGTTTATGTTCGCCAACTTTCAGCATTGTGCCAACAATGTTTCTAACCATTTTATATAAGAATCCATTGCCTGTGATGTAAAAATTTAAATATTGATTTTCTTTTTTCAGTTTTGCTGAGAAAATTGTTCGCACACTTGTTTCAGTTTCACTTCCGCTTGCTTGAAAACACTTAAAATCATGTGTCCCAACAATCATTTTTAAAAACTTTTTCATTGCCTTGAAATCAAGGTTTGGACTTAGTCTTAAGGCATTATTATAAAGCGGTAAATCAACATTTGAAACATACATTTTGTAACAATAGGTTTTTCTTTTTGCATCAAATCTTGCATGAAGATTAGACTTAATTAAAGACAAAACTTTTATGTCGGCGGGTAAAATTCCATTGAGAGAATTTATAACTTTTTTTGTGTCAATTTCATTTTCAGTGTCAAAATGCACTGGTTGCATGAAAGCTGAAACTTTTGCGTCAGTTCTGCCACTTCCAATTGTTGTCACGTCTTCTTTTAAAATTGTTTTTAAAGCGTTTTCCAAAAAATTTTGAATGGTGTTTCCGTTTTTTTGCTTTTGAAAACCATTGTAATTAAGACCATTATATTGAACAATCATTAAATATCGCATAATTTTTCCTTTTTTACGATTTGACCAATTTTTAAATTTGGTTTTACGTGTTCGCCGTGGAAATCACTTCCATAACTTTCGTAAAGATTATATTTCTTTGCAAATTCAGTTAACCTTTCTTGCATTTGTTTTGTTTGCTTGCTGTGGTATGTTTCAACTCCAGCCAATCCTAAACTTTTCAAATAAGCAATCAATCTTTCAATCTCATCATAGTTAAAATTATATTCATCCATAATTTCAACAGGGTGAGCGAGAACAACATTGCAAGAATCTTTAAGTGTTTCAATAACTTTCTTTGCATCTAATTTCAAACAAGATGTATCAAGTTTGTCCATTGTTCGATAATATTTTTCTCTGTCGAAATCACCAAGTTTTTGCAAGATTGAATAAAGGTGTGGTTTGCCAAACGATTTTGTTTCAGTAATCTTTTTTTGTAAAACATCTTTAGGGATGATAACACCATATTCTTTCTCAATAAAATCAACCATAATTTGAATTTTTTTAAAGCGAAGGGCAGACACTTCGTCAATCAAATCTAATAATGCTGAATTATCATAATCAAAGTCTTGAACAAGCAAATGAACATTAATTCCGTTAAGATAAGTGTTAACTCTGCAAGTGAGTTCAACTGAAGGGTGAAACGTTAAACCTAAATTGTTAACATTAAGAATGTTATAAACACGTTTGCTTCCTTCAATTGTGTCATGGTCGGCAATGGCAAACTCCCTAACATTTGAATTTAAAACTTCATTAATAATTTCATGTTCATCAAGTTCGCCGTCAGAATATTTTGTGTGAATGTGTAAATCTTTCATAAAAATATTGTAACACAACATTTGTAAAAAGTAAATCTTAGGAGTTCAAAATGTTATAAATTTATTTGCAATAAAAAAAAACTTGTTTTATACTTATATTAAAGATAATTAGGATAAACATTTTTAAAAGGAGAGAATGATGAAAAAGATTACTATTGATGGAAATACTGCAGCTTCAAACATTGCATATATGTTTAATGATGTTGCGGTGATTTATCCAATAACACCAAGTAGTCCAATGGCTGAGAATGTGGATGTTTGGGCAAACGAAAACAAACAAAACATTTTTGGAAACAAAGTTCTTGTAAGACAAATGCAAAGTGAAGCGGGTGTTGCTGGGGCCGTTCACGGAAGCTTGGTTGCAGGAAGCAAAACAACAACGTTCACTTCAAGTCAAGGCCTTCTACTTATGATTCCAAATATGTATAAAATTGCAGGTGAAGGTTTGCCAACTGTGTTTTATGTGGCAGCAAGAAGTTTGGCAACTCATGCTCTCAATATTTTTTGTGATTATAGCGACGTGTATGCGTGTTTAAAAACAGGTTTTAACATTGTAAATTGTTCGAGCGTGCAAGAAGTAAACGACATTGCAATTGCTTGTGAACTTGCAAGTATGAAATCTCAAATTCCATACATATGTTTCTTTGATGGTTTCAGAACAAGTCATGAACTCAACACGATTTATCAAACAGAGTTAAGTGACTTAAAGAAGATTGTTGATTCAACAATATTTGCTGAATTTAACAATCGTTCGATGAAAGTGGATAGTCCATATTGTGCAGGTACAAATCAAAATCCTGATGTGTTTATGCAAAATAGAGTCCTTGCACTGAATAGGTATAAAAATTCAATTGAAGACTTTCAGTGGGCAATCAAAAAGCAAGAAGAAATAACAGGAAGAGCATATGACACAATTGAGTATATTGGTGACGTTAATGCAAAAAATGTGGTTGTAACAATGGGAGGTTCGGCAGATGTTCTTGCTCTTGCAAAAGAACAAGAAAAAAGTAATGTTGGTATCATTAAAGTTAGGATGCTTAAACCTTTTGATGAAAAGAAGTTTATTGAATTGCTTCCAAAGGGTGTTAAGAACGTAACAATTTTGGAACGTAATCTTGACGTGAATGGAACAGACACGTTGACTAGTTTTGTTTTGTCTGCACTATATAAAAACAACATCAAGGCAAAAACATATTCGGGGTGTTTTGGCTTGGGTGGAAAAGAGTTCACTCCTGACATGGCTTTTGCTGTGTTTGATAACATGAACAGCGCAAAGAAAGAATTTTTCACAGTTGGAGTAACGGATGACGTAACCAACACAAGTTTGGAAATTGAAAATAAATTTGTTGATAACATCAGTGACTTTTCAATGCGTGTTTACGGCTTGGGAAGTGATGGAAGTGTAAGCTCAGTTAAAAACACAATTAAAATTTTGGGGAAAGAAACAGCAAGTTTTGTTCAAGGTTATTTCGATTACGACAGCAAAAAATCAGGAAGCTTAACAGTTTCACATATGCGCTCAAGTTTCTTGCCAATTAATGCACCGTTTAATGCAACACAAGTTGATGTGGTGATGTGTAATAACGAAGGATTTGTTAAAAAGTATGACATTACAGACTGTTTAAAGCAAAATGGAACTCTCATCATAAACACAAACTATGATGAACATGTTTTAGATAAAATCATGCCGCAAAAAATGAAGGTTGACATTAATTTGAAAAACATTTCAGTTTATTTGGTAGATGCAGATAAAATTGCAAATGAAAATGGGCTTAAAGGCAAAATCAACACAATTATGCAAACAGCTTTGTTTAAAATCACAAAATTGTTACCTTATGATGTTGCAATAAATAACATAAAATCAACAATCGAAAAAACTTATGCAAAGAAAGGTGCAACAGTTGTTGAAGCAAACTTAAAAGCAATTGAGCATGCTGAAGAAAATATAATAAAATTAGACACAAGCAAATTAACAATTTCAAACGCTGAGAATTGTAAGTGTGAAGTTAAAGATGCTTATTATAATGAGATTATAAAACCAACAGCAGATTTGGATGGAAACAATATCCCAGTAAGCAAGTTTACTCCAGATGGCAAGATGCCAACTGACACATCTAAATTCGAAAAGCGCGCAATTGCACAAAATCTTCCAAACTGGATTAGTGAAAAATGTATTCAATGTGGAAGGTGCACCATGGCTTGTCCGCATGCGGCAATTCGTCCGGTTGTTGTTGAAGAAAACAAAAAGAAACCTAAAACTTTTGAAACAAGAATGTTGTTTGCGGGTGGCGGAGAATATCGCCAACAAGTGAGTCCATTGGATTGCACTGGTTGTGGGGTTTGTGCAAGTGTTTGTCCGGTTAAAGCAATTTTGATGGAGCAGGCGGAAGACATAAGAGAAAAGGAACTTGAAAACTATAAGTTTGCATTGAATCAAAAAGAACATAAAATTGAAGATGTTAAGTTTGTGAAAGATGTTCAATATAAAAAACCATATTTTGAATTTAGCGGGGCTTGTGCAGGATGCGGTGAAACTCCATACGTTAAACTTGCAACACAACTTTTTGGAGATAGAATGCTCATTGCAAATGCAACAGGATGTTCATCAATTTATGGTGGAACTTATCCAACTTGTCCGTACAGTAAAGATGACAGCGGATTTGGTCCAAGTTGGGCAAACAGCTTGTTTGAAGACAATGCTGAGTTTGGTTATGGGATTTCCATTGCAAGAAAAAATCAAAGAAAAAATTTCATAAAAACGCTCGAAAACATGAAATTTTCTAAAAAAATCAGTGAAATTATTGAAAATTTCATAAAAAATCCACAAAATCATGAAAATAATAAAGAAATTGTTATCAAGTTAAAACAATATCAAAAAGGTCATACATTAAAGAATGACGAAAAATATTTGTTTGAAAATTTGAATTTGATTGTTGATTCAAGTGTTTGGATTTTTGGTGGTGATGGCTGGGCTTATGATATCGGTTTTGGTGGATTAGACCATGTTGTTGCAAGTGGAGAAAATGTGAATATTTTAATTCTTGACACTGAAGTTTATTCAAACACTGGCGGTCAAACAAGTAAGTCAACTCCGCGCGGTGCTGTTGCAAAATTTAATGCTGCAGGAAAAACAACAAAGAAGAAAGATTTAGCAAGCATACTCATGACATATAAAGATGTTTATGTTGCGCAAGTGAGCATGGGAGCAAATCCTGAACAATGCTTGCAAGCTTTCATTGAAGCGGAAAGTTATGATGGACCAAGCGTTATCATTGCATATGCTCCATGTGTTAATCATGGCTATGACATGAAACACTCGCAAGAACATGCAAACAATGCAGTGAAGAGTGGTTACACAACTTTGTTTAGATATAATCCATCAAAAGAAGAGCCAATGAAAGTTGACAGTTTTGAGCCAACAATGGAATATAAAGATTTTGTTGAAACTGAAAACCGCTTTGCAATTTTAAGCAAAGTGAATAGCGAAAACAAAACTGAACTCATAAACAAAAGTGCGCAAGATGCAAAAGAAAAAAATCAAACTTATAAAAATAAATAAAGCGGTAATTAAATTATTTATACAAAATTTAAAAAAAACGGACGATTCGTCCGTTTTTTTGTCTTCAGAGTAACGCGGTTGAGTCCTAAGTTGTCCCCACTATTGTCATTCTGAGCGCAGTCGAGAATCCCAAATACGAAGAATGTTATTCTCTTCCTGCAAGATAGTCTAAACTAACATTTAAGTATTCAGCAAGTCTTATTACAGTTGGCATGTCGGGTTGAACATTTTTGTTTAACCAACCATTAGTGTTAACATTATTAAAACCTGTTGCTTCGTTGAGTTGTTTTTGTGTTAATTTTTTATCTTTTAAAATTTTCTTTAATCTTAAATTAAAATTTCCCTTTAAAAAAGAATCTTTTTCATCAATTTCAACTAGTCCAAACAAATAATCAAGCGAACAATTAAAATAATCCGCTATTTTTACAGCATTTTCTAATGTTGGAATCTGTTTGCCTTTTTTCCAATTGCAAATAGGAGATGATGAAATACCTAAAACATTTGCCAATTTTCTATCCGACAAATTTTCTTCTTCAAGTAGCTTATTTAATCTTTCAATAAATTTACTCATACATTAATATAATAATATATTTTGAATAACAAATAAAAATATTACGCAAAATATATTTTTAAACAGTTGACAGTGTTACGCAAAATATATTATATTAATGTCAAAGGAGGTGAATAATGATAACAACATTAATAAGTATTATAGAAACTCAAGCGGGAAGAATTTTTAGAAACAGCAAACATTTTGAATTAAAAGAACTCATTGAAACAAAGAAGAAAGATTATGAAGAAATTAAAAATTCTTTTAATGATGAAGAGAAAGATAAAATAGAAGATTTGTTGCGGGCTTATGCTGATTATATTCATGATGTTGATTGGGAAGAAAAAGATAACTGCGTTATTCTTGCGCTAAAAATCGGAATAGAACTTGGTAGATATTTCGAAGTGCTTGAAGACCTTTAAAAAAAACGGACAAATCGTCCGTTTTTTTATTTATCTTAATGGTCTAAAAGTCATTGACGTTGAATCCCAATACCTATTTGCTAAATATTTTTTTTGAACATACTCAAATTCTTCATATTGTTTTGTTCCGCCAAAATCAAAAACTTCACGCATGCGTTTTAAAATTTCTTTCATTGGAATGTCATCAAGTTTCTTTGCCATGTTTTGAAAGTTTTTATAAATTATTCCAAACTGTTTTTTTAATTCACTTTTTGTTGATAGAGCATATGAAACTTGTTCATTAATTTTTGTTTTTAAATTCATGTCTGGATTAATTCTAATTAATTGACAAAGGTCAATATAATCATATTCAAATGTATCCAAACTACCTTCAATGTAATCTAAAATTCTTAATAAATGATAAACTAATTCTTCACGATTTTTTGTTTCAGATTTTTTTCTGGTTGTTAAAAGAGTGTGAGAAATTTCATGCCATTTTTCAAGTTTATTTTCAACACTTTTAAAGTCTTCAATAACATATTGTGAATATGATTCTGCTTTAGAGTTGTCTCTTAAAATTTTGTTCATTTTTTCAAAAAGTTTCATTTTGTCTCCTTAAATTTTTTGAATTATACATTATAAAATTAAATTTGTCAAGATTGAAAATTTTTTTAAAATGCTAGTTAAAATTGTTTGTGTTTTTTTGTGTTTTTGCTATAATGTAGGTGTTTGTGAGAAATCTCGAATTGTTTCCTCTTACTAAACGGCGATTTGCCTACGCAAAGCCTAAGTCGTTCGGGAAATCAATTCTCGCTTAAACTTAAGTGGTATTTATTTCACAAAACATTAAAAGGAAAAATTACATGGAATTACAACAACAATTGGCATATGAATTTAATCTTAAAGAATCATATGCTGAAAACATCATTAATTTGATTGATGAGGGAAACACAATTCCTTTCATTGCGCGTTATCGTAAAGAAATGCATGGTGCTTGTGATGACCAAGTCTTGCGTGACTTTGCTGATAGACTTAATTATTTAAGAAACCTTAACAAAGAAAAAGAAAAAGTTGAAAAGGTAATCAAGGAACAAGAAAAATGGACTGATGAGATTGCAAAGGCTCTCGCTGATGCGTTAACTCTCACTGAAGTTGAAGATATATATAGGCCATATAAGCCAAAACGTAAAACAAGGGCTACAATGGCAATTGCAAAAGGTCTTGAACCGCTTGCAGACATCATTCAAGCGCAAGAAGTTACAGAACCTGTTGAAAATATTGCATCACAATACATAGATGAAGAAAAAGGTGTGAAGAGCTCTGAAGAAGCAATCGCTGGAGCAATGGATATTATTGCTGAAAGAATTAGTGATGACGCAAATCTAAGAAAAGTTCTTCGTGAAATCATTGCAAAAAAAGCACAAATCACTGCTGTTTGGGATGAAGAAGCGGACGAAAACAAAACTTATGAAAACTATAAAGATTTCAAAGGAGAAGTTGTAAAACTTCCAAGTCACAGAATTTTGGCTCTTAACCGTGGTGAAAAAGAAGACTGCTTAAAAGTTAACGTTGAAATTAATGAAAAATTAACTTTAACTGAAATCGAAAAAATATATAAAAAAGAAAATGAATTTACAGACCAAATCATCTTAGACACAATCAAAGATAGTTATGATAGATTGTTGTTCCCATCTCTTGAAAATGAATGTAGAAGAACATTGACTGACAGAGCAAATGAACAAGCAATTAAAATGTTTGAAGTTAACTTAAAACCATTGTTGCTTCAAGCACCGCTTAAAAACAATGTTATCATGGGTTATGACCCTGGATATTATAATGGTTGTAAAATTGCAGTTATTGACACAAAAGGGGACGTGCTTGACACTGCAGTTGTTCATCCAACTCCACCACAAAACAAGGTTGAAGAAGCAAAGGTAAAACTAAGTCAAATGATTGCAAAAAATAATGTTGACATTATTGCAATCGGAAACGGAACAGCAAGCAAAGAAAGTGAAATTTTGGTTGCTGACATGATTAAAACTTTAGATAGAAAAGTTAGTTATGCAATGGTAAACGAAGCAGGGGCATCAGTTTACTCAGCATCTAAACTTGCAGCAAAAGAATTCCCAGATTATGATGTTAATTTGCGTAGTGCGGTTTCAATTGCAAGAAGATTGCAAGATCCACTTGCTGAACTTATTAAAATTGATGTTAAATCAATCGGTGTTGGACAATATCAACATGACATGCCTCAAAACCGTTTAACAGAAGTTTTAACAAACACAGTGGAAGATTGTGTTAACAGTGTTGGTGTTGACCTTAACACCGCGTCAGTGAGCCTTCTTGCTTACGTTTCAGGAATTTCAAACAGCCTTGCTGAAAACATTGTGGATTACCGCAGTCAAGTTAAGCACATTAGTGATAGAAGTGAACTTATGAACGTTAAGAAAATGGGACCAAAAGCATATGAACAATGTGCAGGTTTCTTGAGAATTACGGATGGTAATAATATTTTAGATAACACTGCAGTTCACCCTGAAAGTTATGACGCTGTTAATAAATTGTTAAAATTATTTAATTTAACTCATGAGCATATCAAAAACAATGAACTTAGCATGCTTCCAAACTTAATTGATCAAAAGGGTGAGAATAGCGTTGCAGAAGTTATTGGTGTTGGTGTTCCAACTCTTCAAGATATTGTTAAAGAACTTTTAAAACCAGGTCGTGATATTCGTGAAGATATGCCGTTGCCAGAACTTAGAAGCGATATTTTGAGTATGGAAGATTTGAAACCAGATATGGTTCTTGATGGTGTTGTGAGAAATGTTATCGACTTTGGTGCCTTTGTTGATATCGGTGTTCATCAAGATGGTCTTGTTCACATATCTCAAATTTCTAATGCGTTTATTTCTCATCCAAGTGATGTGCTTAAAGTTGGTGAAAAGGTTAAAGTTAAAGTTCTTTCTGTTGACTTAACAAAGAAAAGAATTTCACTAACAATGAAAGGTATTGAATAAAATTTTAAGGTTTGTGCTTTATGTACAGACCTTTTTTATGCGTTTTTTGTCGAAATATTTAATTTTGTACAAAAATATGGAATGTTTTGTACAAAAATGATTGACATGGTTTTTAAAATGTGTTAAAAGAAATGAAAAGGAGGTTAAAATGAGTCCTAAAGAAATGAGATATGGAAAGAATGTTGCGAGTAATGTTTACTTTTTAAAACAGTTAGATAATTTGGGAATCTTCAGAAAATACACTGGTTTTTATTTATTAGTTGAAATAATGCAAATGTTAATTAATGAAGAAAGAAGAATAATTTCATTTTCAAAAGAAGTTTATCCGCAAATTGCAATGAAATATGGTAAAACGGATTGTACAATTGAAAGAAATATAAGAAATTTGATTCATAAATGTTGGAACTATGACATGATGACTAAATTAAACACTTATTATCCGCCAAATATGTGTCCAACGTGCAGAGAATTTGTTTATCTTGTTAGAAATTATATTATACAACAAATTATGTAGTACACCAATAAGTAAATGCAACTGGTATTGATGTTTTTATTAAAATAAGACATATTTCATTAAATTTCAAAAAAATTCAATATTTTTCCATTTTTATTTGACAATTAAATTTTAATTAATTAAAATAATTTTGTTAAAGAATTTTTGGTGGATTGTGCCAATCAAACAATAGGGGTAAAAATGGTAAAGAAGAAAGTGTCTGGGCAAACAATCGCTATCATAATTTTGGCTGTGATGTTAATGCTCACAATTAGTTTTGGTGGAGTCTTTGCTTATTACAGTGCAAGATCCAATCAGGTTTCTGGTAGAATTGTTATGGCTAACTTGAAAATAACAATGGAATCGGGAACAAGTGATAAGAGTGAAATTGTAATATCAAATGGTATTAATGTGGTTCCTGGTCAACCGCTTGAAAATTCACCATTGGTTGTTAGAAATTTATCAAGTGTAAGCATTAGATTAGTTGTTGTGTATGAAATTAAAGCATTTGATGAAGATAAGAAAGAAATTGTGGATCAACACATAGATCCAGTGTTGGGTTTAGGTGTTGAATATGTAAATGCATTATATCCTGAAGAAAGTTCAAAGAAAAATGTGAAAAACACAGATTGGGTGGATTATGTGTTTAATCCAGCTGAAGGAGATGTTGTTTATCGTTGCTTAGTTTCAATGGTTGATTTCGAACCAACTCAAAGCGGGGATAATGGAATCACTGTAATAGGTGAAAACAAATTATCATTAGCTGGTGCAATGGGTAACGACTATCAAAATGCAAGCATTTCATTCACATTCCAAGCATATGCAATTGGTTCTGCAACAGATTTCGGAATCGAAGAAGGTGAAGAAATTTCAGGAATTTGTGAAAAAATTGTAAGTGCAATTTATGAATCGCAAGATAAAGTTTTCTTAAATATTAATGTTACAAAATAAACAAGAAAGATATGCTGAGTGCATATCTTTTTCAATTCAATTTTAATGTATTAAAAATAATTATCAAATTTAAGTTTCTATTTTTTCATATACAAATTATTTAAGCATAAATTATAACATGAGTAAAATTTGGTTAATTATTATGATTTCAAGTTTGGCAATGACTTCTTTTACTGCGCCTTCGAGCATAATTTCAACAATGATGAATGCTGCAAAAATGGGTGTTACTATGGCAATTGAATTTATTGGGATTTATGCTGTTTGGATGGGGCTGATGCAGGTTTTGGATGATTGTAAACTTAGTCATAAGTTGTCTTCAATATTGTCTAGACCAGTTAGAAGAATTTTTGGCCAAACAGACAAAGAAACTGAAAAAAACATATGCTTAAACATTGCTTCAAACATAATAGGAATTGGCTCTGCAGCAACACCTTATGGAATCAAGGCAATGAAGGGGCTTGATAATGGTAGTGACAAAGCGACACGTGCAATGATTATGCTGGTTGTGATAAATTCAACAGGGATTCAACTTCTTCCAACAACGGTTATTGGAATGCGGGCAATGGTTGGAAGTGTTAGTCCAAGCTGTATTCTTTGGCCAACCATTGTAGCAACATTTATTCCAACAATTTTGGGAATTATTTTAGTTGCATTAATTTATCAAAAAGCAAAGAAAAAGCAGGTGAAAAATGGTTGATTTATTCATTCCTATTTTGATTGCTTTTGTGCTTGTTTATGCTTTAATTAAAGGTGTTGATGCTTATTCTGGTTTTGTTAAAGGAGCAAAAGGTGCGCTTCCGCTGATGGCTTCTCTTTTGCCGTATATGATTGCAATGTTTGTTGCGGTGGAGTTGTTTAGAAACAGTGGATTGAGTGATTATCTTTGCAAATTTTTATCCCCAGTTTTTCGTCTTGTTGGAGTTCCACCTGAGGTGTGTGAATTAACATTGATTAGACCGTTTAGTTCAAATGCTGGTTATGTGCTCTTACGTGATATTTTTTCGCGTTATGGTGTGGATAGTTATGTTGGAAAATGTGCAAGCGTTATTATGGGAAGTAGTGACACAATTTTCTATGTTAGTAGCATATATTTTGCAACCACAAAAGTGAAGAAAACAGGGCTCACAATTCCAATAGCATTATTGTGCAATGTTGTTTGTTGCATACTTGCGTGCTTTTGTTGTCGTTTCATATAGGCTCAAGATATGTTTCGACAAAGTAAACATTAAAGAAATAAAAATGTTAAATTTTTACATTTTTTATTAAGGCAAGGATTGATTTTTTTCTTTGTGTATGGTATAATTTACAAGTTAAACACAAAAGGAATTTAAATGCACGAGTATTGGCACGTAATTTTAGAAGCGCTTGTTGACATGGTAAAAGTTTTACCGATTCTTTTTGTTGTCTATTATTTGATTGAATTAATTGAGTTTAAAAATGCAGGACATATCCATAAAAGCAAGTTGCTTAAAGGAAAGGCAAGCCCTGTTGCTGGTGCAGTTTTAGGATGTGTTCCGCAATGTGGATTCTCAGTTGTGTCAACAGATTTATTTAGTAAAGGAAAACTTAGCATTGGAGCTTTAATTGCAGTGTACATTGCAACCAGTGATGAAGCTTTGCCACTTATGATAGCTCAACCAAAATCATTTTTATGGATGTTGCTTTTAATTGGCGTAAAAATTGTTTTTGCTGTTTTAATTGGTTATCTATCAATTGGTTTGTATAAAGTCTTATTTAGAAAGAAAATCCATTCTGAGATTTTGGAACAAGAAAAACACAATGAAACTAAAGCTGAACATAAGAACCATAATGAAGACCATAATCATGAAGAAGAACTTGAAGTGGCACATGGTGGTTGTTGTCATCATAACGTAGAAACAAAATCATTTGATTGGTGGCACCCAATGTTGCACTGTATTAAAATTAGTGCGTTTATATTGATTATTAATATAATCTTTGGGTTTATAACACATATTTGGGTTGGAGAAGAAAAATTAATTTCTTTCTTAAATACTGGGAAATATGCTCAGCCACTGCTTGCAGTTATAATAGGTTTAATTCCAAATTGTGCATCTAGTGTTGTTTTAACTGAATTATTCTTGCTTAAAGGTTTGTCTTTTGGTGCATTGGTTGCAGGATTGTGTGTTAATGCTGGGCTTGGGTTAATTATGCTCTTTAAACAAAACAAGAATTGGAAAGTGAATTTATTTATTGTTTGTATGTTAATCATTCCAAGCTTAATCTTAGGATATGGGTTAATATGGATTTAAAGAAACTCGAATTGTTGTGTTTTACTTAAGTGCTTACGCAAAGTCGCAAAACGCAATCAATTCTCGTTTTAGGAAGAAGCGGATGTTGTTTATAAATACTCGAAGTTTCACCGCTCACTAAACGCATTCCTTTTGGTACACTTTGATGCAAAGAGGCCAAAACTCATGCTAAGTCGTTCAGGTGAAAACTTCTCGTTATAAGGAAAAGTGGAGATTGTTAAAGAAACTCGAATTATTGTGTTTTACTTGAGTGCTTACGCAAAGTCGTAAAACGCAATCAATTCTCGTTTTATGAAGAAGCGGATGATTGTTAAATAAACTCGAATCGTTGTATTTATATGCATTGACTTAAGATTTTTAATTTAAATTGAGACCTAATTAAGAGGTCTCTTTTTTGTTGCATAATTATGAGTAAACAGAGAAAACTAAACTCGGAGGATAAGATGGAACAAAAAGAAATGACTTTGGCAAACAGAATTTATCAAGATGCAACAGTTGGAATGCTTGCAATTGATAAAATTTTAAAAAAGATAGAAAATGAAACCTTGAAGAAATTGTTTGCAAAACAATACGATATGTATGAAAAATTTGCAAACAAGTGTGATGTTTTTGCTGTTAATAACGATTTTGAAATTAAGGAAAACAGTTTTTTCAAAAAAACAAAACAAACTGTAATGCTTTATATGATGTTGTGGATGGATAAATCACCCAGACATATTGTTGAAATGATGATTAACGGAACAGTTATGGGTATTGTTGACACAATTAAAGCGGAAAAAGACTTAAAAACAAAAAATGAAGATCTCAATCTTATGGTTGCCGAATTTAAGAAAATGCAAGAAGATTTTTACGAAAAATTAAAAAAACAACTATCTAAAGTTTAAGAATAAAATTTAGGGAGAATATATGGACGAAGAGATAAACGAATATATTAAATATCTCTTAAATTTTGGTATGGTGCAAAAACCGCTAATGCCAAAATTTAACCTAATGGCATATACTGATAATGAATACTTGTTGGCAATTGAAAACATTATGTTTGAATATGATTTAATTGATGATGAGTGTGTGACCATAAGGTATTTAAAAGGAGATTGATGGACATTGCTCGTGGCGACATTTATTATGCAGACCTTAGCCCTGTTATTGGAAGTGAACAGGGTGGTGTTCGCCCGGTTTTGGTGATTCAAAATGATATTGGAAACAAATTTAGCCCAACGGTTATCATTGCTGCAATAACAAGTCAACTTGAAAAAGCAAAACTGCCAACTCATATTGAACTTAGCAAAGATAAATATAACCTTAACAAAGATAGTGTTATATTGCTTGAGCAAATTAGAACACTGGATAAAAGAAGGTTGAAAGATAAAGTTTGCTCAATAGACAAATTGAAAATGAATCAAGTTGATATTGCAATGATGATTAGCTTGGGAATTACAAGCTAAACCAAACCTTAGCTTGGGTAATGGGTATAACAAACTATTAGTTTAGGAAACAATCCTAAACTTTTTTATTGAATTATCAAATTGTTCAAAAAATAATTTTGTACAAAATTCTTTACAAAATGTCGAATATGTGTTAATATTTAAGAGAAAATGTCGAAAGGTGAAAATATGTTAGAAAAAAAATTAAATGAACTTAACATCTTTGCATTAAGAGATTTGGCAAGAAAAACAGGTGTTAATTCTCCAACAAGCAAAAAGAAAGAACAACTTATTAATGAAATTGTTGAAATAACAACTGGGAAAAAGTCTCCAACAACTTCCAAGTCAAAACAGGGCAGACCGCCGAAAGTTTTTGATTATAACTTTGCAAATGTTTTTGATTCTGGCAATGAAAATCAAATTTCATCTGTTCAAACTTTGCATCAGGATGTCACTGAATATAAAACTGAAGATATTGTAACTGTTGCTGGTTGGCTTGAACTTGTTAACAACAATGCGGGAATTTTGTGGGTTCAGAAAAATTTTAAAAATGAAAACTATTTTGTTCCAAGCGTAGTTCTGCAGGATTATCAAGTGAGAATGGGCGATAGAATTGTTGCGGAAGTTAATGTTGATGAAAATCAAAAAGTTGTTAAAAGAATTTTCTCAATCAATGATTCTCCAATTTTAAATCTTCCAGCAAAAAGAAAAAGTTATGACTCAATTGAAAACGTGCTTCCAAATAGGGATCTAAAATTTAATGAACAAGATTTAAATTCTTTAAACATAAAACTTGGCGAAAATACTTATGTGTATGGAACAAATAATAATCAAAACACTCAAACTGTAATTCGCTTGCTTAACAATGCGAAAATTGCAAACAAACTTTATGTAAATGTTGCAGTTGCAGGCAAAAATCAAATTTATTTATCAGAACTTAAAAATACAGAAAATTTCATTTCAAGTATTATGGATGAAACTGATATTGTGAAAAGAATTGTTAATCTTGCAATTGAACGTGCCAAAAGAATTTTGGAAATTGAGGAAGATGTTTTGCTTGTTGTTGACGATATGTCTTCAATTTATGGGATCGAAAAAAATGGTGATATGTTGATGAAAAATTTTGTTTCACTTGCAAAAGAAACAAAGGGTAAAGGGTCAATAAGTTTGATTGCAGTAATGCCACATAATGGTTTCAATCAAGTTGAAAAACTTGCGGACAAAAGATTAAATATTTCAAACGAAACAATTTCAATTGTTGAATAAAAAATAAAAATTAAGGATTTTTTAATCCTTTTTTTGTTTTTTTACGATAAAAATTAAAAATTTTTAAAAAAATAATAAAAAAATCAAATTTTTTATTGTAATGCCGTGTTTTATATGTTTTTTGCCAATAAATTAAACAGTAAAAAAATAATACAATTTTCATCCTGAGCGAAGCGAAAGGACCTCACAAAATCTTATTTTGCGAGATCTGAGCGAAGTCGAAGGATCCCTTAACGCGAAGCACTACGTTCTGATTATGGGATGTTTCGCTTGTTTTACGCTCACTTTATTCCGTTACACTCCACTTAACATGATATAGAAAATCAACAAATAAAAAATTATAAAATATAATCAAATTATTTGTAAAATTATGTCCATTGTGGTAAAATACAATTAATATTAAATATTAATTTGTCAGTTTATGGGGGTTGACATGTTTGGTAATAGGGGTAAATTTTTCAGTTTAAAATTAACAATCATTTCTCTTGTTTGTTTTTTGTTTGGTTTGTCTTGCGCAAGCCTTTTTGTGTTTAATCAAAAACAAACTCAAAACGTAAACGCTGTTTCAATTGAAACTGAAGAAACAAATGAGATTGATGATTCTGCTTTAATTTTAAAATGGGATAAAAATAAAAAACCCAACAAAACAATCAAACCTTTATCAAAAACTAACAAGACAGGCTCAAATGAATTTTATAAATTTGATACTTCTAATATTCCAGATGTAATTTATGGTGGAACAAAAATTTCAATAAGTGGTAGTGTGATTACATTTAATGATGGCACAAATCCTCCTTACACAGCAACTGTGGAAATGGGTGATGATTATATTTTCAAAGGTTTTCAAATTGGTTGTAAAGAGAATGGGACAGAAAAGTACTACAACTCTTCTAATGTAACCCCAATAATAAGCATTACAGATGTAACAACTGAAACTCTGGACCCTAATTATAGCGGAGAATTATTTTTTAAGGTTGTATGGGATTATAAACCATATGGATTGGATTTGTTTTATAAATTAGAATCCGGAAATTATATGGATATAAACCATGAAATCAAAACAGGCTGCGATGGAACAGATCCTAGCCATTACGAGGAATGGGAAAATAATGATATTATATACTACAATGATCCAGAGAAAGTTGTAACTTTCAGAAATGAAGTTGAAGATCCTGGTGAGGACAAAAAGCCTAATAATGGTGCAACATTCAGAGGTTGGGTGTTTGATGAATGTGTTGCTTCTAGCAATGGATATACTATAACTGCTGATGAAAATAACGAAATTACTGTTGAAGGAGCACATGGTGAACATTCGTCTGTTGACTTAACGTTTGGATATTCAGATAGTTTCACTAATTCCACTTGTGGACATAATCATAAATATTACATTGTAACAAGTGTTTATGGAAGCGGAAGTTTGTGGCAAAATGCAGCTCCACAAAGTGATGAAAAACCTATAATTTTTGCAGCATGGACAAACATTTATAATTTCACTATTGTAAGTGGAGAATCGGATTGGGAAAATGTAACAACATTGCCAACAGGTGTTTATGTAAATAATCTTTATGGTGTAGGTTCATATGGTAAAGATCTGGAAAATGAACAACTTACAGAAACATCAATCACGGTTGCTAACAGCTCTACATATGCATATCAATTTATGGATGACGTGATGGATTCAAATCACTCCGTGTTCGGAAGAAAGGATACATATTTGGATAATGCTGATTATAGATCAACAGCAGGATCTAATTACTACTATGTGTTTAACTATGGATATCATATAACTGACTACACTGTAACTGTTGGTTCTCAATATTTAAATTTAGATGCTAGTGGTAAATTTAGTTTATCAAGTTCAGGAACAATCTCAGTTGACATTACAAACTCAGGTACTACTTTTGATAAAATTGTGGCATATTTGGATATGGTGTATCTTGATGGTGCTGATTTACCAACGGTTACAATAACTCCAACTTGGGCAAAACAACAGTTTAGTGTTAAATATGTTGGTGGTTCAGAGGACAATTTAGAAATCTTAACAGATTATACGCTAACAGCACAAACGTCTTCAGGACAAACTCAAGTTGCTTATAAAAGTGACGAATTCAAAATTGCAATGTCTGGCAACTGGAATTATTGTTCTGAAGGTGTGAGTGATATTTATGAGTATGTTGATGATATTGTTGGTTATGTTGTAAAGGTGGAACCCGAGTATCTAAACAATGTATATAAAATCAATTTAAACACCCCTTGCACAATCGAATCAAACAAATATCAATTAAACACAGGTCATGAATTCTATTCTGGTGAAAATATATACAGTCAAGATTGCTACACATTCAAAGATTCATCAATATTAGGTGGAGATGCTTTTGAGGATTATGATGCTTGGGACGATGGAACCAACAAACCAATTGATGATTACATTGCAAAACTAGAAGAATATATCACTAATTGGGCAACCTTAACTGATAGAGCAAATGATGATTGTTCAGATATATTTAAAAATGTGCATTACACAAGCGGAACACCAAGTGCAGATGGAAAAACTTTGTCAGATGCGTCAGAGGCCAGTTTCTACATTTATCTCACAAATGACGAAGGTTTGGGTGACACTGTTATGCCAGGATTTGCAAGTGATTATCAAAATTTGATTTTCTGGAAACTTGGAACAAATGTTTTCAAAACAAGTAATTACGAAAATGATTTTGTAAAAGAAATTGATGACGAGGACAATGCGGAAGATAATAATTACACTGCACAATCAAATTGGATATTGAATTATGGAGTGAATGCAACACCTTACTATGTTTATAGGGCAGATTTGTATTATGAAAATAATATTGAAAGTCTTGACACAGTAAAATCTCAATGGTATGGGACATACACTTCAACAGAAATTCCAAATTTACAGGTTGGAGATGATGAAAAACCAGCTGATCACACATTTGGCTCTTGGATGTTCAATGCTGAAGTTGCGGTAAATGAAAATAATAGATGGGCTGTTAATTATGACAAGTATAATGATGAGAATAAAACAGGGTATATAACAGCTAGTAAAGATGGTGTAACTCTCACAATGACAGTAACCGGAAAAAATCCTTTCCACAATTATTATTACATTTCTCATCTTCAAGGTGAAGGTGTTGTGGTGCAAGATGATCCATTCTTAACTGCAAAATGGTCAAAACTTTATGATTTAACAGTAGATATTCAAGGAACTTCAGATTGGGATAGTGTTGGCTATAACGGTTTAATTGATGATACCACTAAAAACGAGTTACGTGGTGTTTATCATAGTTCATATGCAGATATTGATTCAGCATCTGTAACATTCAAAATTGCAAATGCAGAAGGCTATGAATATCCATTCTTTGATTCTGAATATACAAAAGATGGAACACAAGGTTTATCTTTCTGGAAACAATCAGATTGGGAACAGAATCTTGCAGATGCTTCATATGTAGGTGCTATATCTTCTGCTGGTTCAAATTATTATTATTTGTATAATTATGGATATTACATCTCTGGATATTACTTAAAACTTGACACTTCTCATTACTTGACAAAAAATGCAGGCGAATGGGGATGCGATGAAGGAACAGGAATTCCTATTGATATCGATTCCTTGGTTGGAACTGGAGAAAATTTAGCATCTTTAGCAAATTTCGCCGAATATGCGGATGAATACTTTGCTTATGATATGAATAAAAGCATTACACTAATTCCAGTATGGTCAGCTGTTTCAATTGAGGCAAAGAGTGAAATCGATACAGTTATTACAACTTCATTTAACAGTCTATATTCTGCAACTCAACTAGTTGCTCCTGCTGGAAAAAGTTTGTTCGCTTATGCTTATGATGAAAATGATGTAAATAATACTTTAATAGCTTCAGTTGCAAATAATTATAGTAACGCAGGGGTGTGGAACTATCATTCAATTTCATATGGTGAATACACAAGTTACACTACATCTGACGGAAATATTGGTAAAGGAACTTATACTTTGCCGGTTACTCCAGTGTTCCTAGATAACATTTATAAAGTTACATTAAATGATGTTAAACCTTCAGGTACAAACACATACACATTAACCAGTGAATGTTCTTATACGTTTAATGATTCAAACGGAGCATATACAGAGAATGATATATCTTGTTTAACATTCGCAAATAAATATACTGGTTATCAATTTGAAAAATATTCTTCTTCTTCATATCCATTAATGGATTCTTACATAGATGATTTGAAAAATTGGAAAGGAATATTTGAAGAAGGTATTGATGGTGATTCCAATAATGACTTTAATATATTCAGAAAAGTGTATTATAGCGTAGGCTCAAAAACTGACAATTTGACTTTGAATTCATCTGAAACACCAACATTTAATATTTATCTTGCCAATGGTCAAAAAACTGGTGAAATGCCTGTGTTCAACAAAGATTATTATGCATTAATTTTCTGGAAAAATGATAATGAACATACCGCATGTAACGCAATTGACTGTACGGATGGTGGATGTGCAAACAACGGAAAAACTTTTGTTTATAAAACTCATATGTTTGATGATAGTTTACATGCCAGTGAAATTAAAGAAGACGAACACGCTGTTCGTAATGATGATATATGGTATTACACTGACGGATCGAATGGAGGAGAGGTGTCGTTTACCAGTCATTATTTCAGAAAATATTATGAACTGGATATTCAAACACTTTTTGATGGCAATATAGATAGAAGAGGTTATGTTCATGTTAGCATTGTTGACTGGGTATATCATCTAGATCTCATAGGAACCGTTGATAATACAATTAATGACCGAGGCGGAGAATATGTAATCATTGCTTCAAAAGACAATCCAGGAACGATGGTTATCTACAAAGCAGTGGATGGATATTGGGAAAATGATTTTAATTCATTAACTGGTACTTATATCTATGATGCCGATAATGGGCTAAAAGGAGCAAATCTTTTAACTGACGATGAATTAATTAAAAATGACCATTTGTTATTATATGAAGGCTGCAATTTAAATTTCTATGTTAAAGACCAGAGTAAAGATCCTAAGGCAATGCACACTGGTAGTTTTGATGAAATGATTGGCTATAAATATTCTGGTGAAATTACACAGTCGTCTGAAAAGGTTGATAAAGCATTGTTTAACATATCAACTGGATATAATTTCGACATAGGTAAAGATGATGTTGCTGATATTGGATATGAAAATGGTGAAAAGATCACAATAACAGTTCCTTTCGAAAAAATTGTATATAAAGTTAAATTTGAAATTGACGATAAGAACGCTGGTGAATTTGAAGTGTATTCAAATTTGGTAAGTTCAGCTTATCAAAAAGAACCTTACACATTAGAAAACAGGGTTGTTGGAGACACAATCCAAGTTTCATATTTCTCATTTGCGGGTTATGCATTAGAATATAAAGCATTTATTATTACTAATAAAGCAAATTCAGTCGTTGCGGGAACTCTTCAGGAATATGATGAAGAGGGATACAAACAATCCGTTGATGCTGGAAATGAAAATCTAGCATTAATTAGTCAGAAATATATCTTGTCAAAGGGAGAGGGAGAAACAAGCTTAAATGCGGAATGGTTAAGAAAGTTTTTCTATAATGATTATGAAACAAATCCTGATTCATACAATGTTACATTTACGGATTTGGGAACAATAACAATTAAAACAGACCCAATTGAGTTTAAATTAGATATTAAAGTTTATGAATCCAACGATGGAGTTGATCCTTGGGAATTAATTGAAACAACAGAAAATTTTGCAACATTTAAATTTGAAAGTGGCAATGGTTATGGCTTTACTGCAAAATTTGATTCTTGCTTAAAATCTGATCTTGGTTTCTTCTATTATCAACATTCAGAAACTGTTGGTGAGGGTGACAACAAAGAAGAAGTTACAACAAATTATGCATTGCTTTCAAGCAGAATGTTCTTCCCAGCAAATTACACTAAAACAAATGATAATCACTACACACAATACGATTTCTTGCTTGAAAATGCTCCAGATAAACAATTTAAATTAAATCCAAACATTTTAAGTTACATGGTTAATAATTATTCAAGAGGTGTGATAATTCCGTCTAGCAACAGACAAATTTACATCATGCTTGAAGTTAGAGAATTGTTGGAAATCACAATGAAAGTTCAAGCACTTGCAAATGACACAAATTCAAAAACAAGAACTACAACTTTAACAAATGGAACAAACAATAATAAAAATATAGAAGTCGCATCTAGCGCAATAATTGAATCGGGTTACTTTAAAACATCAAATGGAACAACCGAAGTTAAAGCATACACATATGATGGCTTAATTAACAAACTGACTTCAGTGTTTGATTCAAAGAGATATGTTGAAGCTGAATATTATTTAAATGGCTCAGTTGAACCTTTAGAAACTTCAAATTTCGTTGTTGAAGAAGATTCCCTTTTAATAATTAAGTATATCCCATCATCACTTAAAGTTGAATATGCTTACACTGTTGATGGTGTTAGTGTTCCACAAGGCGCAGTTTCAAATTATATAACTGACAACAGTGCAACAATTTCTAGAGATATGGTAATTGGTGATGAGTTCACGTATTCAATCTTAGAATTGCATCCAGATTACAATGTTATTGTTGTAATTAATAATAACACAATTTCTGCAACAATTGATGGCAACATAATGAATTATGCTTATACAGTTAATAATTTTGATTATGACTATGAAAGAATCTTGATTAATGTTATTATAAAAATGAAAGATAACTCAAAAATCAATGTTAGATATCAGCTCATTGATTACGATTTAAAACATTTCATTGATGATGAATATGGAACAATGACAGTGTATGAAAACAATATTGCGAAAGCAGAAAATGTTGAACAAGCGAATGATGTTACAATTATTGTTGGAAGAAATGTTGATTTTGAAATTTCATTAAATGCGGGCTATGTTTATTCGGGAATTAAGCACGGAACAAATGAAAAAACTGCTCCTGCTTTAGTTGGTAGTAAAATTTCAGCAATTACTAATTACAATCCGGAAGTGGATTGTGGAGATTATTTGATTTTGATTGATAAAGTCACAATTTCAGCAATTTTGAACACAGATGGTCTTTTGGCGAATTACTATATTAATGGAAAAACAAGTTTAGCAAACCTTTATGTTGGTCAAGAAATCAATTTAACTTGTGAAGAAGTTAATGAAGAAAGGTTAGGTTGTTTCTTCTATACATATGAGGATCCAACTCTTGGAACGCAATATGTTTACTTAACAAATGATGGAACACAAACAGGAACACCAAACACAACTTTCAAAATAACAAGTGAAGTTATAACTAGATGTGGAACAACAATCAATTTGGGAGTTGTGCCAATTAAGCGTTATAAGTTTAACTTAACTCTTGAAGGTGTTCAATACTTAAAGGAAAATAGTTTAAAACTTGTTTATAATAAAGTTGGTTTCCCAGGATATGTTTCAGGAACTTATTGTGATTCGGGAACTGAAATCACACTTGCTGCCGAAACAATCATTGAAGGAAAGTATAATATTACATTTAACTCGAATGTTTATGATAGATTAGGATTTGGTAATGAAATAATAACTCTTGATGAAAATGTTAGTAAAACTCTTAAGATTGAACCAAAGGTTTATTCTGTTAATGTTTCTGAAACAGTGTATAATACTTTGGAACAATTCCAAGGTAAAAATCCGGAAGAAGTGGAAGAGGAGAATGATTGGGTTAATGGTATTTTAGATGCTTCAAAGCAACAAAAATATAATATTAAAGCAACAATTGAAATTCAGAGGATTGCGAATGATAGAGAATTACACGCAATTCACGTGTCAGGAAATGATGGTGAAGATATTGTTGTCATATTAAGCGCTAATAGCTTAAATGCTTACATTAACTATGGCACTGGTGCTCAGGAGGAAATTAGTCTTTCTGATTATGGCATGTCAATTCAATTTACACAACCAGAAAAAATCCAATTTACATATACTCCATTAAATCATATGAATTTGAGATTAGATTATAAGCTATACAAAATAATTAGTGCTTAATAAAAAAAAGGAATGTTCGAACATTCCTTTTTTTTGTTAGAAAGAAGAAAGATTTTCATATTTATTAAATCGAAATTCAGAAAAATGAATTACGTTTATCAGATTTTTAATAATATATTCACTTTTTTGTATTTACGTCTTGACTTTTACTATATTATAGATTAAAATATTTATATGAATTAACAATTTGATGAACGTTTAAAGGAGTATGTCATGAGTAATTTTCAAAAGAATTTAAAAGTTTTGGCAAGTCAATACACTCAGAAACACATTGCTGAGCAAACTGGGTTTTCACAAGCCAGTATAAATAACTATTTAACAAAGTCAAGCGAACCTTCGATTCAATTTTTGATTGCGCTTAAAAATGCTTTTGGAATTTGCATTGATGATTTTTTGTTTTCCGAAATTGAAACCGAAAATCAAGTTAGTTTTGATAGATTTATTGGAAACTATTTAGTTTATTATTATAATAATAATTCATATAAAGGCGAAGTGCACACAAATCTTTCAAACACATTAAATTATGGTGTTATTAGTGTTGTTAAAGAAAAAGAATTAAACAATAATGTTTTGGTTTATGGTGTATTTATGAAAGATAAAAGTGAAGCGGTTAACATTTTAAGAGACCTAAATCTTTCTCAGTCTGGTGAAGAAATAATCAGGATTTATCATGCAACAAAGAATTATTATAAAGGAAATTTAAATTCAACAAAACAAAGCATATACTTCGATTTATACAATAAGTTTAATGGTGACCAATGTAATATGATATTCAATAATCCACCATCAAACACAAAATATATTGGCGGAGTTGGGACTGTTAACACAATGGCAAGGGGAAGAGAACATAATCCTTGCGTGCAATTTATAATTTTGTCTCAGAAGTTGATTGATAAGCCAGACGGTGAAATCTACGATTGTTTGAAGTTTGATAAAATAAACGTGAATCTTGATTACGCAATTAAAGATATGGCAGATTTGTTTAAACGTTTGTTTGCAGAAAAAAATGAAATATCTTTAAGTTTAAATGAAAATCAAAAACTTGCAATATTGCAAAATAAAATTGAATATCATTTCAATGAAATTTTGGAAGCAAATGTTTTCAGATTTGCAAAAATAACAAACAGAGAAGATGATGTTGTTTATAAATTAATCAAGGAGGGCGTTGATGTTCGCTGAGATTGATAAAAGATTTAATCAAATCAAAAAGGTTTTCATTCAAAATGATAGTTCAACTCATTTGATAGAAAAAGCATATGAGTTTGCAAAACTTATGCATAAAGATCAAAGAAGAAAGGATGGGAAATTATATATTTCTCACCCAGTTGAAGTTGCTCACACACTTTCTCAACTTGATTTTGATGAAAATGTTGTTTGTGCT
The DNA here is from genome assembly GCA_045578345.1 of Candidatus Onthoplasma sp. GTDB lineage: Bacteria > Bacillota > Clostridia > Christensenellales > UBA1242 > Onthoplasma. The sequence goes on along the minus strand of JAZNKB010000008.1, from coordinate 154,794 downwards.
GCACTTTTGCATGATGTGGTTGAAGATTGTGATTGCACCATCGAAACAATAACAAACGAATTTAACAAAAAAATTGCCGAGATGGTGGATTGTGTTAGCGCAATCGACAAAACAAAATTTGTTTTTGACGAAGATGATGTTTATGTTGATGTTAATTTCCAAAAAGCATCACTTGAAGAACAATCATTTAAAAAATTGATTGCAATTGGTAAGAAAAATCCGCTTGGTTTTGCAATTAAGTTTGCAGACCGACTTCATAATCTTAGAACGATTGAAAGTTTTGATTATAACAAGCAACTTGAAAAGGTTAAAGAAACAGAAAAATGGATTATTCCAATTGCAAAAACAATGAATGCTGAATATTTTTTCCGTGCAATTTCAAATGAATGTTTTAAAATCAAACATAGAATAGATGGTCAAAATTTTTTAAGGAGATATAATGACTATCACAACTCAAATAAAGAGCATATTGAGTATTTGCTTGAAAGGTTTAATAAGGTTTTCCAAAACAGTCAAATCACAACAATAAAGATAAAAGATGTTAAAGAATATAAAGTTTTTGACGATTTAAGGAAACTGTTTAAAAATATCAATATTTCAAAAGTTTCACAGGGTCAAATTTTAAAAGTTACCAATTATAACATATACCTTTTATATAAGGCGGGGAAAAATTATTCAGATGTCATGTCTGAAGTTTTAAGCATATTTAATAAAAGTATGAGTAGCATTAAAATTATTGATGCAAAAATTGGGAATTTCACCAAAAAACCATATTATCAAATTGAAGATAATTACAAAAATAAATTTAATGTTTACATTGAAAGTATTTCAGATTATATTATGCAAAGAAATGGAACTCTTGATGGTTATGATAGCAATATGCTGGATGAAGATAACTTAGATAGTTTAGACGTTGAACTCATTAAAGTTAAAACACGTTCAGGAGAAACAAGATACATTCAAAAGAATAGCACTGTTTTAGACTTTGCATTCAAAATCCATAAGGAAATAGGGTTTGGATTTAAATATGCAATCATAAATGGATCAAAAACAAAATCTCCACCATACACAAAACTTTATGATGGAGATATGATTGAAATTATTTTTGACAAAGAAGAAAATGGTGAAATTATAAATAACGCAGAATTAAAATGGTTTGCTTACGTGAACACTGATTTTGCCAAGAAATGTTTAATTAAGTTCTTTGAAAGCAAAATTGGTTAAAATTGTTTAAATTTAAAGTTGCAAATTTTTGGCAATTAGTATAATATATATAAAAATTAAAGGAGTTAAAAATGAAATTATACAATTCATTATCCCGAGAAGTGGAAGATTTTATTCCCAACGATGGCAAAAATGTTAAGATGTACACTTGTGGTCCAACAGTATATCATTTTGCTCACATTGGGAATTTGAGAACTTACATAATGGAAGATATTTTGGAACGTTCTCTTAACTATTTGGGTTATAATGTAACAAGAGCAATGAACATCACAGATGTTGGACACCTCCAAAGTGATGGCGACACAGGTGAAGATAAAATGCTCATGGGTGCAAAAAGAGAAAATAAAACAGTTATGGAAATTGCAAAGTTTTACACAGATTGTTTCAAAAATGATTGTGAAAAATTAAATTTGAAATGGCCTGAAATTGTTGTTCCTGCAACATCATGTATTGATGAATATATAATAATCATTTCAACACTTCTTGAAAAAGGATATGCTTATCATAGCAATGGCAATATCTATTTTGACACATCAAAACTAGATAGTTATTATAAATTTGGAAATCAAACAAGTGATGACATGGTTGTTGGTGCAAGAGATGATGTTGAAGAAGATGTAGGTAAAAGAAATCAAAATGACTTTGTTTTATGGTTTACCAAGTCTAAATTTGAAAACCATGCTCTTAAATGGGATAGTCCATGGGGCGAGGGTTACCCTGGTTGGCATATTGAATGTTCGGGAATTTCGCATAAATACTTAGGAGAATATTTAGATATACACTGTGGTGGAGTTGACAATAAATTCCCGCATCACACAAATGAAATTGCTCAAACAGAAAGTTTTGTTGGTCATAAATGGTGTAATTATTGGTTCCATTCAGAACACTTAAACACAACAATCGGAAAAATGAGCAAGAGCAAAGGTGAATTTTTAACTTTAAGTTTGCTTGAAGAAAAAGGTTATTCACCTATGGTTTACAAGTTCTTCTGTTTGCAATCTCATTATAGACGTCAACTTGTTTTCTCATACGAAGGTCTTGATATGGCAAAATCAGCATATGATAAACTCATCAAACGTTTAACAAACTTAAAAGCTGAAAACTTGCCAGTTGATATGGAAAAGTTTAATGAGCATAAAGAAAAGTTCCAAAAATGCTTAGCGAATGATTTAAACACAGCAACGGCAATAACAACAATTTTTGATGTGTTAAAAGCGGATGTTAATAACGACACTAAGATTGCTTTAATTAAAGATTTCGACACTGTTTTAAATTTGGGGTTAGCAGATGCGTTCAATTTAAAAACTGAAGTTGAAGTAGAAGTTGAAATTGATGGTGAACTCAAAGCGTATGTTGAAAAAATGATTGAACAACGTAAAAAAGCAAAAGTAGAAAAGAACTATCAAAAAGCAGATGAAATCAGAAATGAACTAGCCGAAAAAGGCATTGAATTAATCGACACAAAAGAAGGAACAACATATAAATTAAAGTAAAAACAAAAAAACTAAATCGAGTACGATTTAGTTTTTTCTTGGTTTCTTATGTGTTTTTTTGAAATAAAAAAAGCACAAGCATTTAGCTTGTGCTTTCGAGTGGTGGTAATATTTCTAAAGACATGTCAATTGGTTGATTTTTATGACACAATATACTATCATAATAATATCTTAACACATTTTATCAAGATAATAAATGTGCAATTTTATAAAGGAGGAAATATGAAGAAAAAATTGGGCATGATTGTTCTATCAACCTTGTTAGTAATCATATCGGTCTTCTCTATGGGTTGTCTGCAAAAAGATAAAAAAGCTAAACTTAAATTCATAGTAGACGGTGATGTATATGAAACGATTGTTCTAGAAGATTTTGACGAAATCAATATGCCACAAGATCCTGTAAAAGAAGGAATGATATTCGACGGTTGGTATTGGGACGAAGGCGTATGGCATATCAAATTAGATGAATCTCAACTGTTTAGAGGCGAAATCACCAATAACGCTGAGGTGTATGCTAAATGGATTGTAGATCCTAACGCTGGAGACAACACTCCAGATGATCCTATTCCAGACGATCCAACACCTGACACTCCAACGCCAGATGATCCTATTCCAGAGGATCCTACACCGGAACCTGAGCCAGAACCAGAACCTGAGCCAATTTACTACACAATTACTTTAGATTTAAATGGTGGCGAGATGGACGGCGAGACTACTATTCAGGTAGAATATGGTGAGTCATTCACCCTACCTGTAGTTACTAAGGGCACTACTTATACATTCAATGGTTGGTCCACTAGTAAATATAGTTTAAATGCTGTTACAGAGCCAAACGGTGTATCTATTGATGTGTATTCTTATAATACAAACAAGACTTTCTATGCTTATTTCACCGAATACAAGTACTTCATAGAGTCAAATAACTACTATCGTGGATCACATAGTCCGCACACTGGTTCCACTGGAAATGTGGCCGTTGCTGGTACACCTATCACTTTAAAAGCATTCCCTGAAAGTGGTTGTTACTTTGTAGGTTGGTACAATAAAAATGATGGCACTCTAATTAGTGAAGATAAAGAATATACATTCATTATGCCATATAGTAATTATTCAATAGAGGCTAAATTCGATATCTATAAATATACAATATCTATAATAGGAAATAACGCTAACGCAGGTACTACCAATGACTTTACTGATAGAGAATTCAATTATGGACATCAACTAACTCTTAATGCTACAACAAACAAAGGTTATACATTCTTAGGTTGGTACAAAGATGGTGAACTATTCACTGAAGAACTCAGACAAAAAATAACTATCTATGAAGACGCTACTTATGAAGCGAGATGGACTTATTATTATGTGTCTGTAAAATATCCATACCCAAACCCTGTTCGTGGAAAGATAACTGTTAAATCTCCTACCACTACTAAAGAATTAGTATATAAGTCTGATGGAGCTGGTGGTAATCTAGGTAATTTCTATGAAATGATAGAAAGAGGAAGTTCTGTTACTATTACAACAGAACCATATACAACCCCTGCTAGCAATGGTAAAATCTACACATGGATTGGATACAAAGATAGTGGCACTATCATTAGTTCTGAGTATACTTTAACATTAACTATTACTGACGAATCGTATAGTATTACACCTACTTGGGAAGTATGTTCTGTCTCAGTATCTAGCACAGACGAAGAGGGTGGCACAGTTAGTATGGATCAATTCCCTGTATATGGTAAACCTGCCACAATCAAAGCTGAGCCAAAAGTTGGATATATTTGGCAAGGTTGGCACTTAAACGAAGAATTAGTGACAACAGATCAGACATTCGAGGAGATCATATCTACTCAAACCAAGAACTATGTAGCAAAATGGGAATTATGTACCGAACATGAATTTGTTGATTGTTATTGTATATGTAATACTGAGAATCACACATTGAATCAATCAAGTATTCAATATGATGCAAATATGTATTGTATACACGAAGATAGAGGCGTTATCTGCTTCGGTATGTACCCTCAAGGTCAAGTAACTGATGAAACATTGATGAATGCATTAAAAAACGCCCTCGAAGAAAAAAATACTGAGAGTGTAAATTATCCGAGTGATGCCCTTTATAATGGCAATTTCTGGACTGAATATCCATATCTATCAAGTTTTAATTATAACTATAGACCAGCAGATTATTGTAGTAACTATTATCATGACCTTGAATACGAAGGCAATAAATATAGAGCTGTTTACTTAATAGCATATAGACCAATAGACGCTGTTGATAATGCAACTGCAGATAATTCTTATCAAGACAATAATGGTTATGCACTCAGAACTTTATATTGGTTTAAGTACGAACCTATTAAATGGAATATTATTGGCGAAGAAAATGGTAAATACTTATTGATGAGCGACCTGATCATCGATGCTCAACAATATCAAGATGGGTATACAGAGTCAGAAGTGTGGATTTCAAATAAACTTCATCATTATACATACAATGCTTCTAATAGAAAATATTTTACTTCGGGTGTTCATAACACTGCTTGGTATGCAAGTTCACTTAGAAAATGGCTAAACGAAAGTTTCTATAATACCGCATTTGGTTATTATGAAAGACAGATGGTAGCGACTCGTTGGAGTGGCACTAATTCAGACTATCATCAGGAAAGAAACGAAGATAAACTATACATTGATTCTTCTACTGAAGATTATGTATACTATGATAATAATGAACGTAAAATAATCGAAACCAAATATGGAAATAGTGAATTATCATTATACAAGACAAGTGATAATCCTGGAGCTATTGATGTATGTGACAATATATTCCTTGCCAATGCTAACACTCTAAAACAATTAATAGAGGAAGGATTAGAATTATCAAAAACAAGTACTGATTACTCTAAGATGCAAGGATTAGGTTATGATGAATACTTCATGAGAAGTAATTTCTTAGATCCTGCTGACGACATTTCTATTAGACATAAAGATTACACTAGTAGATATGATGCTATGCCATATATTAATGAATCTGGTGAATTCGATGGTTATATGTATTCAGGAAGTGGAAGATACTCAATGATAAGTGGTGTTGTTCCAATGATGATCTTCGATATTAACGCTCAACCTGAGTTACCATAATCTAAAAAAAATCTCATTTATCAGAATGAGATTTTTTATTGTGACTAACAACAAACTATATTTATGAGCAAAGCAAATAAATTAGTTTTATTGTGACTAAATTTGGCAAGTCTTAGAGTAATGAATGAGAGCGCTTGCACGAACTTGACGGCGCTAGGCGACAACCTAAAAACGAACAATTAAAGAACAAAAAAAGAAGTAGTATATGATTTCTGCAGGGTTCCCAAAGAAGCAAACAAAGTGCTTCGCATGGGATTAAGGAGCAACCAATAAAAAGGTTTAAGTTGCATAAAAAATGCAACTCAACTAAAAAATCGAGTTGCGACGTGGTGCCGGTGGTCGGGGTCGAACCGACACGGGATTGCTCCCGCAAGATTTTGAGTCTTGTGCGTCTGCCATTTCGCCACACCGGCTTGTTTTTTTAACATTTGAATTATATCACACAAAATGAGCTTTGACAAGCATTTTTGAAAAAATTATTGTAAATTTCATTTTTTCATGTTATTATAACAAGAATTGGAGGAGTTATGTCGCTTTTTGAAGATACAATTTTTTTTGTTAAAGCAAAGAAAATGTTGGATGATTATGTAGCATCAGGTGGAGACGTTAACAATCTTGGAAAGGATGATAAAGAATATAAATACATTAAAAACACAAGAGTTGTTGGAGAAAATGGTAAGGTTTTAACTTTGGAAGAGAAGTTTAAAAAATTGCATCATCCAAGAAATGCAAAATACGTGAAAGACACACGGCTTGCACTTGTTGAAGCGGTTGCTGATTATGTTGCACAAGGGAAAAGTTTTCATATTCCAAGAAAGAAATTACCGTTTTATGAACAATTGGCAACATATTCAAACCATTTGGAAAGGCGGGGAGAGTTCAAAACTCACGAACAAATCATGAAATTCGATTTGGGTTATTTAAATTTTTCTGATGATTATTATCGTTGTAAGGATCTTGAAAAGTTAAAAGACTTTAGAGACGAAAATGGCTATATAGACAGTTATAGAAACAACGAACATTTAAGAACATATGTGAAAGATATTGCAATAACATATCGTGTGCCATATTATTTTATTATTTGCTTATTGTGTGATGAAAAACAAACATCATACATAATTGAAGTGGATAAAGTTAAATTCACTGAAAGAATGTTGAAAAATCATGCAAAAAAATATGGGACTTTTGTTGGAATTAGAAGAGATCATCCAAAAGTTTACAATGCATTTGAATATTTAACCAGATATTATAGTGATGGTAGCGAATTAGGATTTAGCAAACTTGATTGGTTGGAAATCTTTGGGCTTAGTGATGTTGAACATAGATTTTGGGATGTTACAAGGGAAAACACCAACATTGATCAAGCAATTATAAACTTAAAAATTCAATGCAAAGACAATGTCGTTGTTGCTAAAGATGTTGATCCAAAAGATTATGGAAAGGTTGTTAAAAAGTCAGTTCAGATGGGAATTAGTGTTTCAGAGTTGTTAAATATGTATGGCCTAAAACACAAACATTTAAAATCTTCAAGAATGGCAAGAACTGAAGTTGAAGAAATTCCATATTTAGATGAAATGAAACAACGTAGAGATGAATTAATCTTAGAATCAGGAAAAACAATGGAAAACGGATGTTGCAGGGAAGAAATTTTTGAGGCAAAATTGCAAGCAGTTATACAAGTTTATGCTGAATATAAAGAAAAATTATTATCATACGTTCCAGAAGAATTTAGCTTATTAGACAATAATAATGTCAACACTGAAGAAACTAATAATAGCGACAATTAGAAATATTGCCGCTTTTTATTTTGCAAATTTTTTATTTTTGGTTATAATAATCACATGGAAAAATTTGTTATTATTGACGGAAATAGTTTAATCAATCGTGCATATTATGGAATGCCAATGCTTAAAAGTTTATCTGGAAAACCTTGTGGTGCGATTTATGGATTTATTAACATGATGTTAAGTGTTGTCACAAGTGAAAAACCAAAATATTTGGTTTGTGTTTTTGATGCAGGGAAACATACATTTAGGCATAATATGTTTGCAGACTACAAAGGAACTCGTGGCCCGATGCCAGAAGATTTACATTCTCAACTTGTGGACCTTAAACATCTTTTGAATACAATGGGAATCTTAACATTAGAAAAGAAAGAAATTGAGGCAGATGACATTGTTGGAACTTTAACGAGAAAGTTTAACGAAGAATTTATGCTTATTTCTGGAGATAAGGATTTGTTGCAACTTGTGAACGACAACACAACTGTTTGGCTCACTCAAAAAGGAATAAGCAACGTATTAAAAGTTACCCCAGAAGTTTTGAAATCCGAATTTAATCTTGAACCTTATCAAGTGATTGAACTAAAAGCAATCATGGGTGATAGTTCGGATAACATTCCAGGTGTTGCAGGAATTGGAAAAGTTGGTGCAAACAAACTTATTGCAGAATATGGAGATTTGGATAACATATATGTTAATATTGAAAGTTTGGCAAAAGGAATTCAGGCAAAACTTATTGAAAACAAGGAAATGGCATATCTTTCAAAACAACTTGCAACCATTAAACTTGATGTTGATTTAGATTGCACTTTAAGTGATTGTGAATATAAATTGCCATTTAACAAAGAAACATATCAAATCATGCAAGATTTAGATTTTAAATCAATGCTTAAAAGAAAAGAATTGTTTTCAGAAACTTACGAAGTAGTTGAGGATGTAACTAACGAAATAACTGCCGAAATTATAGAAATTGAAACCAACGAAATGTTTGACGAAATGGTTGAGTTTTTAGGAGATTCATTTGCTGTTTTAACAGATGAAATGACAATTAGATTTGCAAAAGATAACAAAGAATTTGTGTTATACACAAGTGGTATGATGTTTGCATTTAACGAAGATAAAATAAAAGAATTATTTTCAAGTGAAAAACAAAAAATTTGTTTTGATGTTAAAAGTTTAATGAAAGAATTGAGTTTTTATGGAATTCAATTAAATAATTATTTTGATGTTTCTCTTGCAATTTATATTGTCAATGAAATGGATGCAGAAATAACTTTTGATGACGCAATAAAACTTAATCAACTTAGTTCAAATGGAAGAGCAATATTGCTTTTAAAATTAAAAGAAATCTATATCAATCAACTAATCAAATCTCTACAATTGAAATTGTATAGCGAGATTGAACTTCCGCTTGTTGAAGTTTTATTTGATATGGAGCAAACAGGAATTAAAATCGATACCGAACAAATTAAAAACTTAAGTGAAGTTTATCATAAAGAACTTGAAGAATTAACATCAAAAATTTATGAACTGGCGGGTGTTGAATTTAACATAAATAGTCCGAAACAATTGCAATCAATTTTGTTTGATAAACTCAAAATCGAATATAAAGGAAAACAGGGTACATCAATTGAAGTTTTAAATTCAATTAAAGATAAACATGAAATTGTTGAATATATCATAAGGTATCGTAAAATTGCAAAACTTATAAGCACGTATTTAGATGGAATGTTAAATTATGTTTCCAGTGACAATAAAATTCACACAACTTTCATGCAACGAACAACTTCAACAGGCAGACTTTCAAGCAGAGAGCCAAATCTTCAAAACTTACCAATTCGTGATGATGAAGGCAGAGTTTTGAGAAAAATGTTTTTAAGTTCTTTTGATGGTGGAACAATGATAAGTGCGGATTACAATCAAATTGAGTTGCGTCTAATTGCAAATTTTAGCGGTGATGAAACCATGATTAATGATTATTTAAGCGGAAAAGATATTCACACTGCAACAGCAAGTAAAATATTTGGAGTTGAATTGGATGATGTGACCAAGAACATGAGAAGAGTTGCAAAGTCTGTTAACTTCGGAATTATTTATGGGATTGGGGCGTATGGTCTTAGTCAAAACATTAATTCAACGGTTAAAGAAGCCAATGAATTTATTAAAAAATATATGGAAATTTATCCGCAAGTTAAAGAATATGGTGACGAGTGTGTGCGCGTTGCAAGAGAAAAGGGATATGCAACAACATTTATGGGGAGAATTCGTCATTTAAACGATATCAATTCAAACAATCATGTTGTGAGAAGTTTTGCTGAACGTGTTGCAAAAAATATGCCACTTCAGGGAAGTGCAAGTGATATCATTAAAATTGCAATGATTAAAGTTTATAACAGAATTAAAAATGAAAATTTAAAAAGTAAATTAGTTTTGCAAATTCACGACGAACTTGTTGTTGATTGTTATCCTGGTGAAAGTGGAGTAATTAAAAAAATTTTAAAGGAAGAAATGGAAAGTGTTGTTAACCTAAAAGTTCCGCTTTTGGTTGAAGTTGAAGAGGGTAAAACGCTTTTTGATGCCAAGTAAACTCGAAGTTTTCACCGCTCACTAAGATGATTTTCTGAATACGTTAACAAGAGTATTCATTAAATCATAAGTTGTTCGGGCGAAAGATTCTCGTTTAAAGAAAAAGTGGATTTAATTTATATAAACTCGAAATTTGACCACATAACAAATATTGAGTTAATAAAAAATTAAGAATTATGTACGGAAAAACTTAAATTGTTTAAAAAACAGTTTGAGTTTTTTGTTTTTTATTATAATATTATTACAATGACAAATGAAGAACGTAAAAATTTTTATATTAATAGGAATATCAAATTAAGCCCATCAATCATTGCTCTCACATGGGACGTTATTTTTATTTGGGTAATTTCAACTTTATATTTCACAAACGTTAAAGGAATATCAAATGCACAAGTGATTTCGCTTGATTCAATTTTGATGGTTTTTGGATGTTTATTTTGCGTCCCAGTTGGCAAACTTTTCCAAAATGTGAGACCAATTAAAGCGGTTAGAATTGGAATGATTGGTTTTGTTGGATATTTGTTGCTTTGTATTTTCGGAACAAATTTTGCAACATTTGTTTTAGCTCAGCCATTTTTGGCGTTTGGGTATGCTGTTATGTCGGTTAAAGTTAACAGTGTTTTAAACGATAGTTTGGCTGTTGTGAAACGAGACAAAGATTATCAACGTATTTACGGAAAGGGTTTAAGTTTATATTACATAATTGAATGTGTTGGAGCAGTTGTGATAACATATGTGTATAACTGGGAACCTGCCATGGTTTTTGTTTGTTCGCTTGGGGTTGTTTCAATTTGTCTTTTGTTAACATTCTTTTATAAAGATCCAATTAAATTTATGGAAAGAAATGTGGATATTAATGCAAGTGTTGAAACAAAAGCAGTGAAAAAACCAGATTCGTTTATAAAAATTATAAAATCATCTTTCTTTATTTTATTGCTAATATATGCGTTTTTCATTAGAGGGGTGTTGTCAATCACTGGCTCAGCTTTCAAAATTTACTTAAATTATTTAATTGATGTGGGAACAATTCCAATTTGGGCATATGGATATATCTATGCTGGCTCAAGAATAGTTAGTGCGTTATCCAGCAAATATCAATTTAAATTTAACCTCAAGTTTGGTGTTAAAAGTTTAATAATTTTCAATGTTTTAATAGTTTTATCTTTCGTTGTGACAGGAACTATGTTTTTAATCAATCCAACATCAATTGTGTCTATTATTGTTATTGTTATATTGTCATACATCTTAAGTGCATTAAGAATCCCAAATCAGATATTCTTAAATAATTACATGCAAGTTTGCACATCAAAGAAAAACATTGAGCGAGTTTATTCAATTCGAACAATGGTTGAATATCTTGGTTATGCAGTTGTAAGTTCGGTCTATGCAGCACTGCTAGCAGGATTTGGTGATAATTATGGATTAACAAATATTGTTTACATTGCAATTTTCGCTGTTCCTCTTATATTATCATTAACCTTATTTATTAGGGCGTTAATTAAAAAATATGCACAGAAATATACTGTAATTAAAGATGAATATACAAAAGATTAAAAAAACACAGCAATGCTGTGTTTTTTATAATGTTAAATCATTATTTTTAGAATGTTGCTCTGTTCTTTCAATGCATTCTTTTAAAAGAGAATGAGTGGCAGTTACACTTGGAAATTCATTAAGTTGGTCTAATTGTTTATATATGATTTCTTCGTTTTTTTCAATTGCCAATTTTTTGTTTGTATATATATTGTTAATTTTGTTTGTTGTTTCAATGCCTTTTTTTAGTTTTAAGAAACAATAACCAAAAATTATCATTCTAATGCCATGATATCCTGAAATTGAATACAAGAACATTGCAAGTGGGATTGTTAGTGGAAGAATTAAGAACACTGAACCTAAAATTGCAGCAGCTAAACTACGACGAAAATGATAACTGAAAGTTTTTTGTGATTTGTTTTTCCCTGTTTGTAAGCGTTTCTTTATGTTGCTCCAAACACTTCTGTTTGTTTCAATAATATTCCATTTTTTCTTGTATATGTTTAATTCATCATTAAGTTCAATTCTCTTTTGATTTTGTTCTTCTAAACTCATTTCTTCCTCTTTTAAATTTATCATAACACTAATTTTATTGTTAGTCAATATGCAATTATAAAAATTTATAATTTTGTAAAAAATTTTTAAGTTCTCATAATTATATAAATAGACTTTATCAAAAAAAGAGCGAGAGCTCTTTATGGTAAGTTGCACGGTCTAAATTTGAAACAAAACAACTGCTGGCATAATAATAAGTCACTCCATTAAAGCAACCCCATAGCACATGTTGTATCCTTCTTAATGCTGCTACCTTCCGGTCCTGACATGGTTCGTAGGGCAACATTGTATGAGACCTTAATCTCAACATGAATTAAAACTACTCAACACAACTGAATTTGCCCCGCAATTAGATGTTTGGCCCCAGTGTAGTGGATTCTGGGTTCAGGGCACCACTAGCTCCCCACCTAGCACAACTCACAAGTATTATATTACAAAGTTTGAAAAATTACAAGTGTTTTTTAAAAATAAAATAGTTAAATTTTTAAATGTTCTCAATTTTTATGTCTAAAGCATAAATTTTATTTAAACATTTCAATTTAACATTCAATGCGTAATTTATCATTTTTCTGTTTTGCGGGTTTTTCAATAAAATAAACATTGTGATCGTTTAAATATTGATTCTTGTTAGATTGAAGAATTTTTATGTTTGCTAATTTTGAAATTAAATTTTCTTCTTTTGGACGGCAACCAAAAGTGTAATAATATTGAATTGCACCGCCAGCATTAAGTTTTCTATATAATTTTTTAATAATAGGTATCATAATTTTTTTATCTACATAGTCATAAATATTGGATAAGAAAATATAATCAAATTTACCTTTTAGTTTGTTTGGAAATTCAGTTATATCTGCATTGATATAATCTATTTTAAAATCATTTTTTATTAGAAGTTGTTGTAGTTTTGTATAATCGTGGCGGTTGTTATAAAATAAATTTTCTGATTCATCTTTATAATCTTCACAAGGAGTGTGGAAAAGATTGTTTCTGATTAAGGAGTCAGTTAGATAGCCCTCATCATAATCATGAAAATTAACATCTTGATTGAGCATTAATTCATCAAAAAATTGTTGTGTTTGTTTGCTTAAATCATGGCTTATTAATGAATATATTTTCCAGTTAAACATTTCAAATGTGCCAAGAACTTTCATAAAATAACTGTGACTTAAATTTTTAATCATTGCGGTTTTATATTCAAAATATGCACGTGTGAATATGTTTGCATCAATAAGCGTTATGTTTGTTGCGCCATAAAAAATTGCATTTAGAACTTGGTCACCACTTGAGCCGACTGTTGCAACGGTTGCACCATCTAATTTTAAATCTTTAAAATAGGCATTCAATCTTTCGTTTGAACAATGGTAAACTCTTGATTTAATTTCTTCAGTGGATACGTCATAAAAATTATACTCAGGCATAGTTAACAATTTTTCACCAAGTAAATCATAATCGGGATTATTTAAATAAATTTCATTGTTATTTTCATTCATGTTTTAAGTATATCACACAAAATCAACATTTTCAATAGTGTTTTACAAAATAAAGATTGCCTAGTTTGTTAAAAACCATTTGCAAATTTTTTTTCATATGATATAATAAAAAACAAAGATGAAAGTATAAAAGGGGAGTTTTACAATGAAAAAATCAAATGCTGAAAGATTCTTAACAGCTTACAACAATATAGATTACGGTTTGCGTACAATCTATGGATTTAAGCGCAGTATGTCATTTAGCGACGTTGTTCGTCGTAGTGTTGTTTTAAATTCTGTTGTGAGAAAATACGAAGATGATTTGATTGACTATGGAAGATTACGTAATGCAATTGTGCACCAAGGTAATCATAAGTTTATTATTGCAGAACCGCACGATGATATTGTTGAAAACATTGAACGTTTGGCAGATTTAATCACCGAACCACCACTTGCTGTTGATATGGTTGGAAATAAAGAAGTTATAACAATAAATCACGATATGAAACTTGCTCAAGCTATGGAACTTATATATAGAACAGGATATTCAAATCTTCCAACATATGATGGTGATAAATTGATCGGAATATTAAATGGTAGGAAGTTGATTGGAGTTCTTGGTGAAAAGGTAGGTTTGGGTGTTAATCTTGAAACTTTTGCAAGAGAAACAACAGTTGAGGAAGTGTTGCCAAGCATGGGAGAAGATTACTATTTTATGTTGGCAGATCAAAAGCTTACGATTGACAGTGCAATGAATTTTTTCGAAAACAACCGAAAATTGTTAATAATTTTAATAACAAAAGACGGAAAAGATACTGGAAAGCCATTGAAAATTATTTCAAATGCTGATATAATAGACATGAAAAGGATATTGGACGTTTACTAATGAAAATAGCAACAGACTGGAAAGACTATATTGTGTTATCCACCGCAAACGGAGAAAAAATGGAACGTATTGGTGGATACACTTTTTTGCGTCCCGATCCGCAAGTGATTTGGAACACAGATAAGAAATTGTCAACAAAAGTTGATGCGTGTTATAAAAGGACAGAAAACAAATCTGGTGAATGGAAACTTAATCCTAAAATGCCAAAGAGTTTCGTGATCAAACGCAAAAACTTAAAATTTCACATTGAACCAATGAGTTTTAAACATATTTGTTTGTTTCCTGAACAAGCGGTCAATTGGGATATTATGACTGATTTGATAAAATCGGCAAAACGCGAAATTAAAGTTCTCAATTTGTTTGCATACACAGGTGGAGCAAGCGTTGCGTGTGCTAAGGCAGGTGCAAAGGTTACTCACGTTGATGCAGCAAAGAGCATGATTGACATTGCCAAAATAAATGCTGGCTTAAACAACATTGATACCATCAGATATATTCTTGATGATTGTCAAAAATTTGTTGAACGTGAAATTAGAAGAGGCAACACTTATGATGCAATAATTATGGATCCACCATCATTTGGAAGAGGACCAAAAGGTGAAACTTGGAAAATTGAAGAAAATATTTTTGAGTTTGTTCGTTTGTGTGGACGTGTTTTAAGTGAAAATCCATTGTTTGTTCTTATAAACTCATACACAACAGGTTTGCAACCAACTGTGATGGCAAACATTTTAAATGCAACAATCAGCGGAGGGAAAACTGAGGCTTATGAAGTGGGTCTAAAAACCGAAGAAGAAGGAATTGTTCTTCCATGTGGATGCAGTGCAATCAAAGTTTTTAATAAAGGAAAAAATATATGCTAGAACCAAATATAATATACGAAGACAATCATGTTATTGTGGTAATCAAACCACATAATATTTCTGTGCAAGAAGATGAAAGTAAAGATCCGGATATGCTAACTATCATTAAAGAATTTTTAAAGCAAAGAGACAATAAGCCAGGAAATGTTTTCCTAGGTTTGGTGCATCGTCTTGACCGCCCAACTGGCGGAGTTATGGTGTTTGCAAAAACAAGCAAGGCTGCAAGTAGACTTAGTAAAGAACTCAAAGATAAACATCTTAAGAAACATTACCTTTGTGTTGTAAATGGTTGTCCGCAGTTGAGAACCAACAGGCTTGTAACGTATCTTAAAAAAGATGAAAAAACAAACACAGTTAAAATTGCACCAAAACTTGAGGAAGGTAGCAAAGAAGCGATTTTAGAGTATGAGGTTGTTGATTCTAAGAGTAAGTATTCTTTAATTGATGTAAATTTAATCACAGGAAGAAGTCATCAAATTCGTGTTCAAATGTCATCTCAACTTAATTGTCCAATTTTTGGAGACTTTAAGTATGGAGATAAAGAACACGGTGGAAGCCTTGCTCTTTGGGCATACGAATTAACATTTACTCATCCAACAACAAAAGAAAATATGCGTTTCACTGTTGCGCCAGATTACAACAATCCAGCATTCAAACTTTTTGAAGATGTGATTGAAAAGAAAATTAATTAAAAAAGTAATCAGAAAATGATTGAAAAGGTCATTTTCTTTTTTTGTGTATCAATAAAAAACAATTTTTTAATTATTAATATATTAACAAAAAATAATTTTAAAAAAACTTAATAAAAATCTATTTTATAGCAAAAAACAATAGTTTTTTATTGAAATTTTATCATTTTTAAGGGTTTTTTAATAATTTTTTAAAAATATAATAAACTTTTTAAAATTTTATGGTAATATGATTGAAACAAACTTAGATGAGATGTTTTTACCAAACCAAAAAAAGTTTAAAAAATTTTTCAAAAAGGTATTGACTATATTCGAAAAAGGTGCTAAAAGAATACTAACAAAAAAGCATTTACGGACAACTTATTATATAAGGAATATAAAAGAAGATATAAGTCTTCTAAAATGCTTATTTCAAAGTAAGCGTAAAAACAACAAAATGGTAAGGAGAAAGAAATGAATAAATTAGCAGTTTATGAATTGGGAGTTAACGATATTAAGTTAACAATCTATAAGTATTCACCAAATGGATTCTTTGCTGCGGAATCTCAAATTATTGAACCAGTGAAACTCACTCAGGATATGGAAAGAGATGGTTACATCAAACCAATCAGAATTCAAGAAACAATTAACGTTTTAAAAAGTTTCAGGCGTATTGTTGACGGCGCAAAAATTGATAACTACATTTGCTATGCCGCTCCAGTGATTGCAAATGCAAGAAACCAAATTGCATTCTTGGATGAAGTTTATAAAACTGTTTCTCTATATTTTAAAGTGTTAACTGCTGAAGAACAAATTTCAGCACTTCACAATGCAATCATGTATTCATTCTCAATGACTCGTGGTGTGATTGTTCAAGTTGGGGATCATTCAACTGAACTTGTAAGATTTAATCGTAGAGTTGTAACAAACAGTGTTTCAATTCCAGTTGGAACAGTAACACTTTTAGAGCAAGTTAAAGAAAAATCAATGGCGGAAAGAATGGACAAAGTTGTTGAAATTATGACAGCTGAATTCAAAAAGTGTGATTGGTTATACAACCTTGATGAAGAAAGTGATTTCATTGGTGTTGGAGAAGTGTTTGAGGCAATTGGTAAACTTTCAAGAAAATCTTCTCGTTATCCGCTTGATAGCGCACACAACTATGAAGTAACAACTGAAAGTTTCCAAAATGTTTATAATCTCATTCGTGGTCTTGATTTAGATAAAGCAAAGAAACTCAAAGGTATTTCAGACAAACGTGCAGATATAATTGCTGTTGGTTTGGCTGTTGTTAAAGTTGCATATAACGAATTTGTGAGAACTTGCATGAAAATTTCAACAAATGGTGAAATGTATGGAATTGTTGCCAAAAATTTGCTTGGGCAAACAGGTGAAAAACCTTTGCTTGACATTTTGGGTTACTCATTAAGTGCAATCAACGAATTCACTCAAACAAACACAAATGTAGATAACAACTATTCATTGGCGGTAATTTTATATAAACAACTCAAAGTTCTTCATAAACTCACTCGTCCATATGTGAAAGTGCTTAGAATTGCTGCAAGTATGTGTAACAGCGGAAAAATCATTTCTTTTGAAAACTATCAAAGAAATAGTTTCCCTGTGATTCTCAACAGCAACATATATGGTGCAAGCCATAAAGATATAATCTTAGCAGCATTTGTTGCTAGTAGTCAAAATGTTGATGACTTCAGTTTAAACGAATGGGTTAGATATAAAGACATTGTAACAGATGAAGATATGGATGCAGTTAAAAAACTTGCAATAATCATTAAAATGGCAAGCATGATGAATATCACAAATTCCAACTCAATTAAAGATGTTGCTTGCGATGTTTTGGGAGATACTGTAATCTTAAAAACAGAAGTTGAAAGAGATGCAACTCTTGAAATCAGTCAAGCAATGTCAATCGCTGGTGACTTTAAAAAGGTTTATGGAAAGAACTTACAAATTTTATAATTTTAAACAATAAAAACTAATTTAAGGGGGAAATTATGTTTAATGTTGAACTTGCCATTAAATTTGGAAGTAATGAAATCATTGTTTTTAGAAAGGGTTTCGGAATTGTGGAAAAAGTTCCTGCCTATCTTGCCGTTCAAGAAAATGGAAGCAAAATAAAAGTTAAAGCAACAGGTAAAGAAGCAGAAAAATTATTTCACAGCAAGTCAAGTAATGTAACAGTTTATCAACCAATCATTAACAGTGAAATTGTGAATGATAAAATGGCATCAATTTTGATTGAAGAAGTGATAAAAAATGTTATTCCAGACAAGTTTTTGTTGACGCATATAAACTTATTGGTGGCAGTTCCGTGTGCATTAAACGAAAGCCAACTTGATAAAATTAAGAAAACTCTTCATGTTGCAGGAGTTAACAAAATCACTTTTGTTCAAAATGGTGTTTGCGCCAGAAGTAATTTGGATATAGACACACATTCAAGAGTAATGGTTGTTGACATTGGGAAATATATCACCGATATTTCAGTTATGAACGATTACAATTTCGATTTTGGAAGAATGTATTTCATTGGCGGTGAAAACATGGATGAAAGTTTAACGTCATTCATTCAAGATAACTACAACGTTGAAGTAAGCAATATGACAAGTGAAGCAATTAAAAACGAAATTGCTTCATTGTATGATAGAGATTTATATAAAACCGAATATATTGGTATTGATGAAAATAATAAATTTGTTCGTCGTGACATAACTGCAAGCGAAGTTAAAGTTGCGATAGTGAACCTATATGACAAAATCTTTGAGTTGATTAACAATGTTTTGCATGAATTACCAAAAGATATTGTTGCGGATATTTATAACAACGGAATTATGTTTGTTGGTGGAGCAAGCAAAATTGCAGGGCTATATGAATATGCTCGTCAAAAACTTGACCTTCCAATTATTGTTCCTGATGATCCTCAAGATGCTGTGATTTTAGGAGCGGGAAAACTTTTAAACTCAAATGGCGAATTTTTAAAAATCAATTTATAAAAATAGGCGAAGATAATTTCTTCGCTTTCATAATAAAAAATGTCTTATATTGGCGAAGATGGAAATTAACGGATAAAGTCTTCGCTTTTTTTTGTTTGGTTTGATATGATATGAGTGTTTATTATATGTCATATTGAGCATAACGAAGCCGAAACATCTGTTAATCAGAATATGTCACACAGTTTATGGTTTCTTCGGCTATAGTTTGTTTCGCTTAGGATGACAATGGTGGAGGCAATATGTCAAGAGTTATTGTATTAACGTCAGGCAAGGGGGGAGTTGGTAAAACAACCGTAACCGCCAATCTTGGAATGCATTTGGCAAATAAAAATTATAGAGTTTGCATGATAGACATGGATATTGGGCTTAACAATCTTGATGTTGTAATGAACATGGAAGATAGAGTAATGTACACTATGATTGACGTTATTGAACATAAATGCAGACTCAAAGAAGCTTTAATTCAAGACGATCATTTTCCGCTTCTTTACATATTGTCCAGTGGTGGACTTAATCAAAACTTGTCAATTGGGCTTAGTCAAATCAAACAAGTTGTTAATGAACTAAGCAATCTTTTTGACTTTGTTCTCATTGATTGTCCTGCAGGGATTGATGCAGGGTTTAAACGTGCGGTAAGTTGTGCGGACGAAGCAATTGTAATCACCACCCCACATTTAAGTAGTGTTCGAGATGCAGATAAAGTTGTTACTATTCTTACCAGTTACAACATTATGAACAAGAGATTTGTTGTTAATCGTGCGCGTGGAGATTTAATTCAAGATAAAGTTATGATAGATGTTTACGATATTGGAAAAACTCTCAATATTGATTTTGGTGGTGTGATTCCAGAAGATGATAAGATAATTGTAAACACAAGTAGCGACATACAAAATTATAAAATTGCTTGCAATCGCGCGTTTGATATTTTGGCGAATAATATAATTCACAATGAAAGGAAGATGTTTGATTGTACATATAAATATAAGGGGTTGTTTGGGTCAATCAAGAAACTCTTAAAAAGGAGTGTTTAATGGATTTAAAAAAACGTCTTAACCAAGTTATACAAAAAGATAAAGTTAACAACCCGAAATATCTAATTGATGTTATAAAATCAGATTTCTACTATCTAATTAACAACTATTTTGAGGTGGATTTTGATGATATCAACATTGAAGTTGATGTTGTTAAAGATAAATATGAAATTGTAATCACTTGCAAAGGTGATAGAATGAAAATCATGCAGATGTTACCAAATTAATCTTTATTGTTCCTAGCTCCACATGTCATCCTAAGTGGCATATGTCATACCGAGCGGAGTGTGACGGAGTCGAGTGTATCCCATAATTAGAACACGTGACTACGTTTAGGGGGATCATATATGACAAAGTGAAGCGTTTATGCTCACTTTATTGCGTTCAACATGACATATTTATCACTTCGCTTAGGGGATTCTTCGATTTCGCTATGCTTCACTCAAAATGACATTTTATTTTCATATAACTCATAAAAATCTCATATATTAAAGCATGAAAAAATTTAAGGTTGGGACAAGTTTAATTTTACTTATATTATTCGGGTTGTTGACAAAAAACATGGGTTTGATTGTTAACTATATGTTAGCTCTAACATTGCACGAATTGGCACACCTGTGGGTGGCGGTGAAATCAGGTTATTCGTTGAAATTTATCAAATTAGATATGTTTGGTTTGTCAGTTGAACTAAATGAAACAATTGACGACAAAGACTCTTTTAAAATCAATGTCGCTGGCCCAGTTTTTAATTTGATGTTAAGTATTGTTTGCATGGCACTTTATTGGTTAGTTCCAATTAGTTTTCATTATTTAAACACGTTTTGTTTTGCAAATTTAATTTTGGCAATTTTTAATCTTCTTCCTGTATATCCGCTTGACGGTGGAAAGATTTTTCGCGGAATGATAAAAAGCAATAAAACTTATAAGATTTTAGATTGTGTTATAAGATATTCACTTGCAGGTTTGTTCCTATGTGCATTTGTGTTGTCTTGCTTTGGAGATGTTAACTTTTTGCTTCTAATTATTGCAATTTTCTTTTTAACTAGTAAAGGAAAACATGCGCCAACGATGTCGATATTTAAGTTTAATCAAAATAAACAGTTTGATAAAGTTGTGATTTTGAAAGTTAATGAAACTGAAACTCTTTTTAATCTAATAAAACAAATAAAAACATATCATTATACGATTTTCTATGCACCAAAACTTAACAAATATTTTGATGAGGACAACATCATTGAATTATCACTAAAACATTCATTAACAACAATGATTAATGAAATACGTTAATTCTATTGACAAATTATGAAAGTTTGGTATAATCACAAAAAAGGATGATGCATATGAAAAAAGAATATATTTTATATTATTTTGATTTAAGTTTTAAAGATAAGGTGGACACAAACATTTTCAATGAAGCTAAAAATCACTTATTTAATTTGGTTGTTTCATATGAAGATTTGAATATTGAAGATTTAGAATTAAGAAATTTCACAAAGAAATATTATGAAATTCATGATATTGCAGAAAGAAAATTGAAAAGAGTTGAAGACTTAACTAAATCAGACTATTTTAAAAGTTTAAGTCTGTTTAAGAGGTTAAACTTGAAGAGAAATCTTAAATCTTGCAGAAATTTATATTCAAATTTTGGTAAGTTTGATTCAATGTTCTATAAAATCTTTGGAATTTCATTAGTAAAAGTTATTGATTCAATAAATTGTGAAAAAATAGAGCAAAATTCTAGCATTAAACAAGATAATTTTTAAAATAAAAATAACAAAAAGCAAAAACGATATCATCTATCGTTTTTTTTGTGCTAAAGAATAGATGTGGCGATACTTTAATAAAACATAAAAATCAAAAATAAAATTCAATTAACCCGTTGACAAAAGGTTTTGTTTTTGTTATAATACCAAACGTAGTACCACGTTGAAAAGGTTTCAAAAATCGTAAGATTACCTTAAGAGTGAGTCTTTATAGGAGGTAACTAATGTACGCAATCGCAGAAATTTCAGGAAAACAATTTAAAGTTGAAGTTGGCAACACTATTGTGGTTGACAGATTAAATGCAGAAGTTGGGGACGAAGTGTCTTTCCCAGTTATGCTTACTGTTGATGGAAGCAAAGTTAAAGCTGGCACACCTGTGATTAAAGATGTAGTTGTTAAGGCAAAAGTTGTTGCTCACGTTCAAGACAAGAAAATTACAGTTTACAAGTATAAACCTAAAAAGAATGAACGTAAGAAACAAGGTCACAGACAACCATACACCAAGATTACAATCGAAAGTATAGGTTAAGTTTATGATTAACATTATCGTTATCAAGGAAAAACAAACCATAAAAACCATTGAAGCAACAGGTCATTCAGGTTACGCAGAAGAGGGATCAGACATTGTTTGCAGTGCTGTTTCAACTCTCATGGAAACTTTGGCAAACGGTTTAACCGAAGTGGTTAAAGCTAAAGTTGAAGTGAAAGTGGATGAAAGCATTCCACACCTTTCAGTAACATTAGCAGAAGTTGACACAGAAAAGTGTAAATATGCACAAATTCTCATGCAATCAACATTGTTGGGAATTAAGGGTGTTGCCGATGGTTACAAGAAATTCATTAAAATAAAGGAGAAGCAAAATGATTAAGTTTAATATTCAATTATTTGCCCATAAAAAAGGTGGCGGTAGCACCAAAAATGGTAGAGATAGTGAATCAAAACGTCTTGGTGTGAAAACTGGTGATGGACAATTCGTTCACGCTGGTGCAATTATCGTTCGTCAAAGAGGCACAAAGATTTATCCTTCAACAAACGTTGGATGTGGTAAAGATTACACATTGTTTGCATTAATCGACGGAATCGTTCGTTTCAAGAAAGATGGTCGTGGCAGAAAAGTTGCAACAGTCGAAGCAAAAATTTAGTTAAAAAAGAACTGATTAAATCAGTTCTTTTTCTTATTGACAAATTTTAAATTTGTTGATATTATATAATTGATAGGAGAATTTATGGTTAGAAGTTTAGATAATGTGTATGGAACTATAACAAGAAAGGAAATTATAACTGAAGATATTGAAATGCACAGTAAAAACGATTTACATAAGGTTGTTGAAAAAGGTGAAGTTTTAGATGCTGTGTATTTATATGAAATTTCGCCGGTTTCTCAAAGAATTGATTTTTCAGAACAAGAAGTTGTGGATTTTGAAAACATTATACAAATATTGTTTATTAGATATGGCGAAAAATGTTTAGATGAGAAGTTCCTTTTGGATAAATTGCAACGAGAATACATGAAATATAAAGTTGTAGAAATTTTTGTTAATAGTGTTGAAAAATTTTACAAGGCAGAATTTAGACGTGGTAGAATGGGAACTATTGAAATGTCATCCGATTCTAAATTATTGCATATACAAAAAGCAAATCCTACCATAATTAATCAAGGATAATAAAAAAACGGCTTGTTTTAAGCCGTTTTTTATGTTATTAACAACAAAACATATTTTCGTAGAAATTGTGTTATTTTAAAAATCGTCGGTCGAATTTCGCTTTGCATAGGAATATTATAGTTAGCATAATGTCTAAGATATATAAAATAATGCAAGTTAAAATAATCAAAAAGTGCGGTTTAAACCATGCTATTGATGACATAAGTCCTATTGTGATAACTAAAGCAATGATGCAAGCAATCAAATTGAATTTTAAGCATGGAGATTTTGTTTTCATGGTTCTATTAATCTCAGGGTTTTCAACGGTTATATTTTTGCTCATTTCAGGGTCTAATTCGAATAATCTATTTCCTAAGTGAGAAGAAATTAAATTAATAGACATCTCTTGTGGAATGAATTGCAATTTTGGGCTAACCAAACTGTCTTTAACTTTAAACAAAGACTTCACATAAACATTGTATGCAGAATTGCACACTTGTTCAAATATATTATATTGGGGCATTAAATTAACAATTTTTATTTTGTTTCCAATCGCAGTGATGAATTTGTTTAATAATTTATCATCAAATTTTAAGCTGGAGTAACAAATAATTAAATCGTCAACTTCACACTTTAAAAGCATTGAGTGAATGATTGATGTTAAATTATTATAATACACAGCATTTGGCATAAAACCATAAGTTTTAAACAAATCAACCAAGTCGGCGCGAACAACATAAAGAATGTTGTCACCAAATCGATTTTTGATTAAATTGATTTTTTGCGTAAGTTCACTAATGCTGTCAACGACATAAACAACCTTCATAATTTTCCCCTATTATTTTCATTATACAATATTTTAACCAAATTTAAAAACAATTTGTCGTTAATTGTTAAATTTATTTGTGTTTTATTAAAATTGTGATAAAATAATCTTAATAGTTGCGTTTCGCTTCGGTGTTAGCACAAAAGGCTCAACGTAATCAGTTCATGATTTAAATTAAGAGGATGATTTAAAAATTAGTTTCAGCTTAATCTAAATTAATAATTTTAAGGGGTGAAAATGAAACAAGTTAAAATGCTTAAAGATGCAATTAAGAATAATTATATTGTTCCAGCGTTTAATTTTGCTAATTTTGAAATTTTAAGAGGGGTAATTGACGCTTGTGTTGAAACAAAATCACCAGTCATATTGCAAGTTAGTGAAAGTGCATTGAATTATTTCTCTGACGATATAATGTTTGGAATAATTCAAGCTGTGAAAAAAATCAAGTTGCCAATTTCAATACATCTTGACCATGGAAAAGATTTTGAAATATGTAAAAGAGTGATAAAACTTGGTTTTGATAGTGTTATGATTGATGGCTCAACTCTTCCTTTTAAGGAAAATGTTAAGCAAACAAAGAAAGTTGTGACATATGCACATAAGTTCAATGTTTCAGTTGAAGGAGAACTTGGTGTTCTTTCAGTTTCAAATGATGATGGCATGCTTAGTGATGGCGAAAGATTTACTAACCCAAAACAAGCAAAAGAATTTGTTGAACTAACAGGTGTTGATTCGCTTGCTGTTTCAATTGGAACAAATCATGGTGTTAATAAATATGTTGGAGAGCCAAAAATTAGATATGATATCTTAAAAGAAATTGAAAAGGAAATTCCAAACACTCCAATAGTTTTACATGGTGCGTCGCTTGTTGACCAAGAATATGTTGATAACATCAATAATCATGGAGGATTTATTAAAAAATCAGCGGGGAATAAAGATTTGTTAAAGAATGCACATAAAACCCATATTGCAAAAATTAATATGGACACAGATTTCCGCCTAGCTTACACTTCAGCTGTTCGTGAATATATGGACACTTATGCAGATAAATTTTGCCCAAGAACATATGGTCTGGCTGGAATTGAAGAAGTGAAAAAATGTGCAATTCACCGCATAAAACATATTTGCAAATCAAACGGTAAAGCTAAATAGAATTTGAATTAAACATAATTTTTTACGAAATATGCTTGTTGTTAGACTATAAAAAAGACACTCATTTTTGGAGTGTCTTTTTCGTTGATTAAGAATTTGTCTCAATTTCTGTGTTTTCGGTTGTTACTTGTTCTTTTTTCTTTTTATTATAACCTTTTGGCTTTTTAATCATGATTCCCCAAAGCACAATTAAAACTTGAAGAGGAATTCCAAGAACATAAATTGGCCAAATATTAATATGGGTTGGAAGATAAATTTGAATTTGTAAACAAGCAAGGAACAACCACAAAAGAACTGTAAGAATAGGGAAGAGATATCTCATTCTGCCCCAAATTGAATTGAATATAATCAATACAATCAGCGAAGCAACGCCAGCCCACATAAAGCTCATATAATAATTTGTTTCAGCAAATAGTTTGAGTAAAACAAATAAAATAGTTGCGCAAAGCCAAACCGCACCAACACTGATTAATGTTATCATTAAATGTGTTGAAAATGCACGTGGTGTGCGTTCTTTTTTTTGTTTTTTTGTCTTTTTTAACTCTACTGGTTGTGGAATTTCAGTAATTTTTTTGGTTAAATCATCCAAAGTTACGCCATAAAAGTTTGCCAACTCACACAAAACATCCACACTTGGTAGAGATTCACCTTTTTCCCATTTGGAAATCGACTTATCAGAATAATTAAATCTCTCTGCAACTTCCATTTGAGTTAATTTCATATTTTTACGAAGTGTAAGTAAGTTTTTGCCAACAATAGCATTAAAATCCTTATTTTCTTCCATTTTCACCTCAATTTATGGGTTGATTTTGCTTTAATCATCAACTTTTATACTAAGATATTAGCATATTTAAATAAATAAAGCAAATAAATTTGCAAATTCTCTCAAAATTAGACCTTAAAAAATCAACTCTCATAAAAGTAGAATTACTCTATTTTTTGGTTTTTAAATATTATAGTAAAAAATTGCAAATTCTATTGATAAAATGAGTATTTATTGTTAAGATACAATCAACAATAAGGTAATCTTATTGGGGAATGAAGAGTTAAAGTTTAAAAGCATTATGGTTTAACTTTTCAAAAATTTATAAAAGGAAATATTTAGGGGTTTAATATATTTATGAAAGATTTAATATCTGTAATTATTCCATGCTACAATGCTGAGAAATGTTTGCCAATCTCATTAAATAGTTTGCGTGAACAAAGTTATAAAAATTTGGAAATTATCATTGTTAATGATGGAAGTTGTGATGGAACATTGGATGTTGCAAAACAATTTGCAATGATTGATGATCGTATTCGTGTTATCACTCAAGAAAATGCAGGTGTTTCGGTTGCAAGAAACAATGGAGTTTCTGCTGCAAGTGGAGATTATGTTATGTTCTTGGATGCTGACGACAATTACACAACTCCAATGGCAATTGAAAAGATGTATAATAAAATAGAAGAAACAGGCGCGGATATGTGTGTGTGTAATTTTACACATCCTTGTTTTGAACAACACACAAAAGGTGATAGAGTTTTTGATATGTTAAACGAAAAGGACTTCTTGGAATTTTATCAAGACTTCTTTGTTCTAGGTGTTCCTTGGAATAAGATTACAAAAAGAGAATGTTTAACAGAATCATTCGTGCCAGGTGTTAAATTTAATGAAGATGAATTATACAATCTTGACAACTTGCACAATATGAAAAAGATTGCTTTCACTGATGAAGTGTTGCATCATTATTATTGTGCACCATATAATCCAAACTTGCCAGCAAGTGCTGTAAATTCAATTTATTCTCAAGATTTCTTCTGGGAAAAGAAAAGTACAATTTGGCACATGGGTATGAAGAATCACGAATATAGAGTTAATTCATTAACAAAGTTCTTCCCAAACAAGAAAGATGAATTGCAATATGTTAGAAGTTTTGATTTCTTCTTCTGGGATTTCTTCTTAATGGCAAAAAATAGAGTTAAAGAAGAACACATTGTTCATACTTGTAAAACAATTTTCGAAACAGAATTATTCCAAAACACTCTTAAAGCAAAAGAAAGATATGGAATTGTTCTAACAGAAGTTACTGATGAGAAAATCGAAAAATATGTAAAACTTGCCTATAACGCATTTATTGACATCAAAACATATAATAAGAAACTTTCAATGCTCAAGGTGTTTGCAGGGCTATTTGGTCATTTCTTCTATAAATCAACAAAAGACATTAACACTGTTGATATACTTGCAAAATCACTTAAAGACTTTGAATCTTTACGTTCAGAAGAAGGTTATTATATTAAGGCTTTGCTTGATATGGATGAATTGCAATCAAAAGTTAGCAATTGCGGAATCTTAATGTTTGAAAAGAATATGAATTCTTGGAGAGGTGAAATCTAATTAAAAGGTTTAGCTGATTGCTAGACCTTTTTTCACTGAAAAGAGTATTTTATTAATAATGTGTTTTGTTAAATGTAAAAAACATTAAAAAATCATTTGCAAAATGTATTTTAAATGTTGTAATATATAAGTATCCATAAAGAGTGTGCGAGGGACAGCCCCGTTGACCACACAGCAACCTGAGTTATTCGTGGTGCTAAAGGCTGACTGATGGATGTGTGTTTTGCCATCAGTACGATGGTTTTTTTATTGTGATTAACAACGAAACATATTTTTGTGGAAAATTGTTTTATTTTTAAAGACCGATTACTTTGTGGAAATATATTTTTGTAAGGAGAAAAAATGAAAAAAATTGTAACAAGTGAGTCTGTGAATATTGGACATCCAGACAAAACCTGCGACTACATTGCAGATTGCTTTTTAGATGAAGCACTAAGCCAAGACCCAAATTCAATGATGGCAGTTGAGTGCGCCATTAAAGATAACAAACTTTTTGTTTATGGTGAAGCAACAACCAAAGCAAAGGTTGATTATGAAAAAATTGCAAAAAATGCGCTAAAGCAAATTGGTTACACTCAAAAGTTTAAAATTGTAAAACAAATTTCAATTCAAAGTCCAGAAATCAATAAAGCGGTGTTGGGAGATGAAATTTGCGCAAATGACCAAGGTATGGCATATGGCTATGCAACAAATGAAACAAAAGAATTTATGCCACTTCCAATCATGGTTGCTCATAAGCTAATGAAAAAATACGACGAATATAGAAGATTGGGTGATAAATTCTTTGCAGATGCAAAATGTCAAGTTAGTGTTGAATACGATAAAGAAAAACCAATGAGGTTTACAACAATTCTTGTTTCAGCTTCGCACAATGAAAGTTTAAACAACAAAGAGATTCGTGAATTAATCATTAAAAATGTGATTAACCCTGTTTTAAAAGAATATAAGGAATTGGTCAAAGACACTGAGTATATAATCAATCCAAGCGGTAAGTTTACAATTTGGGGTTCTTTTGGTGACAGCGGTTGTGTTGGAAGAAAAATTATTGTCGACACTTATGGCGGTGTTGGCCGTGTTGGTGGCGGATGTTTTAGCAGTAAGAATGCAACAAAGATAGATAGGAGCGGAGCATATTATGCTAGATATGTGGCAAAAAATATTGTTGCGAATGGTTTCGCTGAAAGATGTGAAATTCAAGTTTCTTATGGAATTGGAATTGCAAAACCGCTTTCAATGTATATAGAAACGTTTGGAACTGAAAAAGTTAAATTGGAAAAAATCTATAAATATGTAAACGATAACTTCGATTTCCGCCCAGCGAATATGATAAAAGAATTGGATTTATTAAAGCCAATATATAAACAAACTGCAAGTTTTGGTCATTTCGGTTGGAGCGAATACACTTGGGAACAAATAAAAAATTTAAAATAATCTAAGAAACACCATAAATGTGGTGTTTTTTATTACTTCTAAAAAGAGCATGCTTTCGTCTGAAACTTGTTTGATAGCAAAGATGTAAATTAAAACATAAGAAACTGTTGCTAAAGAAAACAATTTTCTAGCGAAAATGTGTTTTGTTGATAATAACAATAAAAAAATAAAAAATTTTTAGTTAAACACTTGCCAAAACAAAATTAATATGTTAACATAATAAAGTAAACCGATATGCAGAGTTGGCTGAGCGGTCGAAAGCGGCGGTCTTGAAAACCGTTGATGTTAACAGCATCCTGGGGTTCGAATCCCTAACTCTGCGCCAGACAAAGAGCACCAAATACGGTGTTCTTTTTTATTTAATAATGAACTCAATACTATATATTGTAAAATCTAAAATAAACAAAAACAACTTTCACCTCGTCAGTTTTTAACACTAACAAATCATGTCTAACAAAATGTCTAACAGAAAAATCACACTTTTTTCGTGTCTAATGAAATTTGTTAGAAAAATATTAGACACAACATTAGATAAATTTTTAATCTTGGGGTTGTAAATTTTATTGATTTGTGATAATATAAAATTGTTATAGGAGTTCAAAATGAATAAAATTGGTGAAAAACAAATTGAAGATATTTTAAATTCATTTTTTTGGGACAGCACTGGTTATCCAGAAAGTTCTGGTGTTAGAGCGAGGGAAAGAGAAGATTCTCATATCTTTTATTTTAGAGATTGGTTTAACATTATGACTGAACGAGGACTAAGAGAAGGTAGAAGTTTTAGAATATATGAAAATAGTTTTAGCAGGAAGCGTAATCAGTTCGATGAACCTGGACTAGTAACTCTTTGTGCAACACCTATTTTTTTTGACGGTGAAGAAAGGTCTAAATGGCATGAAAAGAAAAATAAAGAAATAGCGGAAAAACGCTTATCGATTAAATCAGTAAAAAAATCTATAGATTTAGATCTAGAATACGATCAAGAATCTTTATATAATATGCTAGAAGAATATTTAGAAAAGGGTGAAGAGTTGAAGATTGACCCTAATAAAAAAGCACAAGCAGAAGCAGTTTTAATTTATTTAAAATACTTAGAACTTGAACAACTTATAACTGAATTACATAATAATTGCATAGTATTAACCCAAGAAGAAAAAGAAATAGAAGAAGAAATCAACTCCATAAATGAACAAATCAAATTATTACAAGAAAAACGTTTAGCTAAAAGAAAAGCAAGCGAACCGGACCCTTCCAGCGAAGAAGATATTCTAATCAAATAATTTTATTAACACTCAACCAACAAAAGTTTGGGTGTTTTTTAATAAAATTTTAGGGAGCAGGATAAGGAGCAGATTCAAAATTAAAATTTTAACTCTAAAAACCCCTTAAAATAAAGGGATTTTTGGTGGTTCAGTTGAACACACCCCGAGATGCATTTTGAATCGCTCCACATAACCCTTAAAGCAAGTGGGACACCCACTTCTTTTTTATTGTTAGTTTTATTAATGTTAATTAAAAAAAGCAATACGTTTGTATTACTTTTTAATTGTGCTATAGCAATTTAATATTATCACTTACCTCTTATTATTTCTCCATCACAGAAGAAACAGCCACCTTCTACTATTTGATCAATTTTATAATACCCAAAAACACCTTGTGCTATAGCTTCTTTAAGAGCTGTCATAAATTTCTCTGCAGCAGAGGGCGCCCACACAAATGCATGATCGCTTACATATCGCAAATCCCTCGGTATATTAAACTTTTGTATTTTAAAACAACTCATGAAAGCCCTATCCCCAATACCCTCTATAGATTCTGGAAGTTTAATTTTTTCAAGTTCATAACACCCTGCAAATACGCGATAAGGTAAATGACTAATTTTATTAGAAAGAATTATCTCTTTTAAAGATTCACATTTAAAAAATGCCTCATCATTTATACATTCAACACTATCCAACATCTCAACTTTTTCTAAATTTCTACAGAGTGCAAAAGCTCTTTTTTCAATTTTTTTAACACTCGATGAAAATTTTATGGTTTTCAATTTTCTATTATCATTAAACACTTCTTTTCCAATAATAACAACGCCGTATGGAACGTTATATTCTCCATGTTCACCCAAGTCCCTGTCGTCAAATTCTACCAATTTTCCTTCTACAACCCAACTATTTATTGGTTCGTTGATTCCAGATGATTTGTTTAGAGATTTCCTATGGTTGTCAATCTGTTCATAACACTGATCTTCAATAGGTGTTCCATAAAATACATCACGTCGCCTTTTATCAAATAAACTTTGTTTACCAACATCAATATAGCCCTTAAGATCATTGATATTTATATCTAATAATTTTTCGCACCATCTAAAAGCGCCACTACGTATTGAAGATAATTGAGCCGGCAATTTTACAGATTCTAAATTACTACAACCAGCAAAAGCATTTTCTCCTATTTCTTTTATTCCGCTATGTAAGACAATTCTTTTAATATCTTTACAACCTCTGAAAGCATCTTCTCCTATTATAGCAGTGTCTTTTCTAATAATTGGTTCTCCAGATTCTGTTAAGTCCCTTGCATCAAATTTCTTAAGAACTACATAAGTTTTACCAGCAATCATCGTTGATCCATATTTACTAAATTGAGGTTCTTCATAAATTGCTTTAAGTTCTTGTTGATAATAATCTGCAATATCTCTTTGAGATAAAACTCCTTCATCTATCATTTTTTGTATAATACTTTTAGACATAACTACCTCTTGCCTATATAATATCATATAATCCTTAAAATTTCAATATGTATTAAAAAAATATTTCAATAGTAGTTAAAAAACTGTTGGATTGTTCTAAAAAATTTCTAATAAAACGAATGTTTTTGGTTTAAATCTTATCTAAACTTGATTTAATAGTGTTTAATCTTACTTAATCTTTATTAAACTTTATATTGGCAGTTTTGATTTATAAATAAAGGATTAGAAGAGATTAGATAAACTAAAATAATCTTAGATAAAAATTAATCGGTAAAACTTGAAAACCGTTGATGTTAACAGCATCCTGGGGTTCGCCCTGTCGTACCGGACCGCACTGGTGTGCTTAACACCCGAAAGGGTGTTTTTTATTTGCAATGATATTCACAAGTGAATGATATATTTGTTAGCACAAATATGATATTTCTAACGAAATGATATTTTACTATCGCAAAATTAGTGAATATCATATCATTTTGATGTAATCAAAATATCATTTGTAAAATTCAAATATCATTGCAAAGCAATATCATTAAAAATAAGATATGTTAATTATAAATTTATTAAACAAAACCAACATTCACATCAACGGTTTTTGCCACTGACAAATAGGCGTTCTAAAATTTGTTAGAAAGAATATGGGTAAATTTTAAAAAAAGAATATCAGAAATTATTATTATATGCTATAATATTACTATATAATAATCAAAGGAGAAAGACTGATGCGCTGTGAAAATTGTCCTAATAACTGTTGTGGGAATAATTTTGTTGGGTTGGCTAATGCTTTTAAGCATTCGAATGGAGACTTATTTAATCAAATATTACTCTCAGACGATGAATTGGAAGCAATTGTAAATAATTTTGGTGATGAATATATAGAATATATTGATGGTATGCCGTTTGTTGCTTTAAATAAAGACAGATCATGCAAGGCATTTATAAATGGGAAATGTGCCATTTACAATGCTAGACCCGATGTTTGTAAACTATATCCGTATTATTTTGATCCGTTTGGCGGAATTTTTATTGACAAGAATTGTGCTGATTTTGAAGAGGATGAAATTGATAAAAAAGATATATTTGATCTAATAAATAAAAGAATCAAACTGTTTGCAACAATTGAAGGGAAAAAACACGAAGTCGAAAGATTAGCCCTTACAAATAATGAAAAAGTTAATAAAGAAGATTTGTATAACATTGTAAACAATACAGATTATCTAAAGATAAAAAACAACATTTTACATATGAAGGATGTTAACTTGAAGTATTTAGCCCAAAAGTATAACACCCCTATTGCAGTTGCATTTGTTGATATTATAGAAAAACGAATTGATGAATTAAAACAACTTTTTAATCAAACAATATCCAAATATAATTTTAAGGGTAGCTATCATTATGCCTACGCCACAAAAGCTAATTATTTTTCTGAAGTTGTGTACACAGCATCTAAACATGCTGATATGTTGGAATTTTCTTCTGAGTATGATATTGATTTACTTTTAAAAATGATAGAACTAGGTAAATTTGATTTGAATAAATCTATAATTTGCAATGGAGTTATAAACGATAATTACATTTCTAAAATAAAAAAAATAGCATCATATGGAGTTAAGGTTTTTACGATTATTGATAATGTAGCTGAATATGATTTAATTAAAAAATACAATTTAAAAAATATCGAAATAGGGTTAAGATATGATTGCCAAAAGCAATCAAGGATTAGCAAAAACAATTTTGATAATTTTGAGATTGATATCAACAGGTTTGGATTTGATTTGGATAGTTTAGAGAAATTGTTAGAAAGAATAAATGAAGATAAAATTTATAATTGTTCTTTGATTCTATTTCATTTTGGTGGACAAATTCAAAACTTAAGAAATTATTTACAAGCTTTTGAAACTGTGTGTGAGCTTTTTGCAAAACTTAAAAGTAAATATACGAATTTGAAATATTTGGATTTTGGAGGAGGTTTTCCTTCTAAATTATATAAACAGTTGGATATTAATAATTTGGTTGATGGTATGGTAAAATTAATAAGCTTTTATGCTGATAAATATAATATTAATTTTGATATTATAGGAGAACATGGAAGATATACAACTGAAGAACATGGGATTTATATATTTAAAATTCAAACAAAACATAACACAAATAACCATTCTTGGGCTATAATAAATAATTCACTAATGAGATATATGCCAGACTTGTGGGGATTGCATAAGGACTTTGTTTTTTTACCTATTAATAATTGGGATGAAGAATTTAATCCGTATTATCTAGCAGGTTCAACTTGTGATGAAGATGATAGGGTTTTTACAAATGGAAAAAACAAGCAAATATTCTTGCCAGACGCTGATGAAGTGTTTGTGGCAGTTTTAGGAATTGGTGCATATCAAGAGATGATATCTGGAGATTCTTGTTTCTCTCATTGTATGATACCAAAATCTAATGAATTAGTTATAACACAAGGTAAAGAAATATTTATAAAAAATAATACATTAAAAGAAAAATTTAAACGACTTTCTTATACAAAAACGTATTTAAACAAATTTCAAAAGTAATTATTTAGGATGATAATTCAGCCATTAGTAAAAAATACAAACTCTTTCGAGTTTGTATTTTTTATATTGAGATATCAATAAATCATATTTTCAAGATACAATTAAAATGTGATTTGTTAAGAAAGTTGTTCTATTCTACAATTCATTGTTTGGAAAATTATTAAAATTTAGTGCGTTGCAAAAGAAGTCAGTGCTTTTTGCTGAATTTGGAACCCTACCAACGCTAGTATTGTCATTTCTCCTATCTCTCAATTGTTCAATTGGATTTGGAGCAACTTCAAACCTATAATCGCAGCCATATCTTTTAATGTGTGTGTCAATAACAATATGAGAAGGAACTATTTCTGGGCTAGGATTCATAATATTTTGATATTTAAAGAAGTTGGCGTCTTTTTCTAGTCGATCTATATTAATATAATCTTCAAAATTGCCAGTAAATTGAACAGTGCTGTTTAAAATGTTTCTAACATATTCTATGTTTTCATGTAGAGTTAAAGGCTCAGGGAATTCCCCATCAGGAATAACCTCTTGCCAATTTTTGTTTTCATATTTTTCTAATAATTCACAAGCTTTATGAAGATGAGCAATCTCCATTTTAAGATGTTCTTCCCAAATTGATTTTACATATGAATCAGTTTCTGTCATTGCGCAAGACCAATATAAATAACATTCGGTGTATTCATGCCATAACAACATTTCAAGCCAAGTTGCACCTGAATCCATAAGCGACTCATATTGAGTAACGTGTTCTTCTTCAACTTGAGCAATTTCCATATAAAGTTTTCTTGATAGATCATTTTTCACTAAATTTGTTACATTCATGTAGTAATTCATTGTTTGTTGCTCAGCGGCGGTTATAATCATTGTGTTTAAAACTGATTGTTTGTCTAGTTTATTGGAACACAATGGCCTTTTAACATTGTCAACATTAAATCTATGATGAGCAATTGTTGGTCTTGCTGGCATAATTTCAGTGTATCTGCCAACTAATTTTTCCGCTTTTATTCCTTGTTCCATTTCAAGTAGATTAGAGTAACGATATAAATGATCGAAATCTTCTAGAAGTGCAAAATCTAGTGCTTTTTTAACATAACAATCACTTTCTCTTTGAGCAAGTTCAGCTGTTAAATCTACAGCAAGTTGCTCGTAACTTATTGTATGCTCTAAAATACTTTCGTTTGCTGGTTTCAATAAGGATAATCTGATTTGTTGTTGTTTTTCAATTGAGCGAGTAAGTGCAAGTTCTCTTCGAAGATCATTATTTGTTGTGTGACGGGCTAAGTTGTGTGAAAACCAATTTGCCTCAAATTCTGTGCCATTCATAAGTATAATTCTGCACTTAGTGTAAGGGTCAATTTTATCCTTATTGTATGGCTTTGGATAAAGTTGTTTCCAATTTCTAAAACTACTAGTTAAATTCATGGGTTTTTCTTTAAATGGATTCATATATTTCTCCTTAAAATTTAATCTTTAAGTATATATGAACTTTTTTATGAAATTGATAATTTATCTAATTATTTAGCAAAACAAACCTCAACATTGCATTTCTATCTTTATTGAGAGCATAATCAATGCCAATTCTTTTTTTAGCTTCAAAGCTGTATTCTTTATTATCATCTAACAAGCAAATTTTTGGATTATTTATAATGCTTTGCCCGTTTATTGATTTGTTAATGTTTAGTAATTTGGTGGCTTTCGCTGGTCCGTTCGCTCCCACCAAAGCTCTAATCAATACGGCTTCTGGTTGATTTTTTTCTTTACTTACTATATTTAATAAAAAATGCATTCCATAGCACAAATAAACATAAATTGTTCCCGCATCTTGCCACATTGGCTCGTTTCTTAATGTGCGTTTTCCTTTGTAACTATGGCAAGCACTATCTTCAACACCTAAATATGCTTCCGTTTCGCTTATTTGAGCTCTAATAACTTCGCCATCAATCTTAGTTTCAATCCATTTTCCAATTAATTTTTTTGCTAAAGTTTCTGTGTCAGTTTTAAAAAAATCTATATTGTTAATCTTTTTCATATCTCTATTATATTTCTTTTTTATATTAAGTAAATGAATTTTTTATGAATTTTGTAAAATTTGATTTGTCTTAAAGTAATCTTCCCAAGAATTATTTAAATATTTTTTATAATTTTTTATAGTTATTTCATTTGGTTTAATTTTGTTAATATCTTTCCAAGAAATTGGCATTGAAACTGGGGCATTGTCTCTTGCTCGAATAGAGTAGAGGGCCACACAAGTTGAGCCTTTGTTATTGCGCAAATAATCTATAAATATTTTTCCTTTTCTTTCAGACTTTCTTACATTTGTTGTAAAAATATTTGGCCATTTTGCTTCAATAACTTCTGCAACTTGTTTAGAAAATGCATAAAAAACATTCCATGATGAACATTCTCTGAAAGGAACTACAACATGATAACCTTTTCCTCCGCTAGTTTTTAAAAATGATATCAAATTGAGGTCATCTAAAACTGATTTAACCTTTAATACAGCATCTCTTAATTTTTCTAAAGGTAATTTTTCGTCTGGGTCTAAATCGAAAACCATCATATTAGGTTTTCTATAAGTTTTCACACAACTTCCCCAAGGATGGAATTCAATGGTTCCCATTTGAACTTGATAAACCAACTCTTCTTGAGTGTTGATATAAAAATATTCTTCGCCATTAACTTTTTTTGTTTTCACCATATCCTTATCATTAGTTGGGTGTTTTTTATAAAAACATTCTTTATTATTATCACCATGGCACCTAATAACACTAAGTAACCTATTCTCAATAAAAGGTAGTATTAAACTGCTGATATCTATATAGTAATTGATAATATCTATTTTTTTAATCTTACCTTTGTTAAATAGGATTTTATTAGGATTAGTTATTTTAATTTTTTCCATTTTTAACCTCTAATACAACATCTTTTGCTTTTTTATCCGAGCGTAAGCCTACAAAACTTGGTTGTCTTAACAAGTTGTCTTTCGTTAACTCTGCAAATTGAATTTCTGCAACAAATTTAGGTTTTAACCATACTGCGTTATTCACTTTTATTTTATCACTAAAAAAACAATCTTTTGCAATCGAACTTTGAAAAGTGTCAACTAAATCCTTTCTTTCTTTTTCATCAAACCCTGTCCCAACTTTACCAACATAAATTAACTTTTTATTTTTATAATAACCCAATAGTAAAGCGCTAAGCACTGTGTTTTTATTGCTCGTTGTGTAACCAGCAATTACAAATTCCTGACGGGCATAACATTTAATTTTTAACCAATCGTCCGTCCTTTTGCCAGTGTAAGCTGAATTTTTTTTCTTCGCAATAATTCCTTCAAGATTATTTTTCTTTGCAAAATCAAAAGTTTCTTTGCCATTATCAACATGGTTAGAATAAATCAAGTTATTTTCCGATTTAAATAACATTCTTTCCAGTTTTTCTTTTCTCTCGATTAAAGGTAAATTTCTCAAATCTTTACCGTTTAGAGATAATAAATCGAAAATGCAATAGTATAAACTTGAGCTATCTTTTTTTATACTTTCTTGAAGAAGTCCGAAATCTGATTTTCCATTTTTATCAAATACCACAACTTCACCGTCAACAACAAACGAACTTTGATTAATTTTTTTCAAGTGTTGAGCTATATTATTAAATTTTTTAGTGTAGTCAACATTGTTCCTACTAAGCATTTTAACTTTGCCGTTTTCCACGAAAGAAACAATGCGGTAACCATCATATTTTATTTCAAACAACCATTCATTTCCTTTTGGCACTTTATCTGTTAAAGTTGCCAGTTGAACAGAACTTTTCTCGAAAGGTATCTTTTTGCTTTTCTTTTTCTCAACACCAGCAAATTCATCATCTGTTTTTATTATAAACCAGTTGTTGTCTTTAAATTTAATGAGAGAGTAACCACCTTTTAATTTTGTGCCATTTAAGAAAAATTTTATATGTCCTTTTTTTAAACCTTTTTCAAAATCTTCAAGCGGAACGTAAGTTCCATTGTCAAAAATTTCAACAGTACCAGCGCCATAATTACCTTTTGGAATGATACCTTCAAAATCAATATAATCAAGAGGATGGTCTTCAACATGAACAGCAAGTCGCTTATCCTTAGGATTTATTGACAATCCTTTTGGAACAGCCCAACTTAATAAAACCCCATTATGTTCTAATCTTAAATCATAATGTTTTGCTCTCGCAACGTGATATTGAATAACAAATTTATATTCTTCGCTTTTTTCAATTTTTCCTTTTGGCTCGTTGGTGGATTTAAAATTGCGCTTATTACGATATTCTTTTAAACTCATTATTGCACCTTTCTTTTTGGAGCAGTGTCTTTTTTCAGACTTTTTTGCAATGCTTCCATAAGATTAATAATCTTAACAGGCTCTTTTTCTTGTTTTCCCTCAACAACTTCATTACCTGCAATTTTGCGTTTTATTGCCTTTTGCAATTTTATATGATATTCATCTCTATATTTTTCCGGTTCAAATTTTCCACTCATTTGGTTTATTAAATTTTTTGCCAAATCAATTTCCTTTTTTATGAGCTTTGGTTTTTCAATTGATGGAGCTGATTGAATTTCGCTATGAAAGTACAATGTGTTCACAAGCATTTGTCCATCACGAGCACGAAGTAAAACCAATGTTTCTTTAGTTCCTAAAACTGTTTTTGCAATTCCGGCTTTTTTCTCGCTTTCCATAGCTTTTAAAAGCACATGGTATGCCTTATCTGCGCCTGTTGGTTTAACATAATACGCTTTATCAAAATATATTGGGTCAATTTCATCAATATCAACAAATTGCTCAATTGTTATATTTTTATCCTTAGGAGATTTTATTTTTTCAAAATCTTCATCCGTGAAAATAACATATTTTCCTTTCTCATATTGATAACCTTTAACGATATCTTCATTTTTAACAATTTTATTGTTGCAATCAACGCAAGTCTTTTGGTATTTCACTCTTGATTTTGTTTTTTTCTCAAGCATATTAAAACCAATATCGTGTTCTTTAACACCAAGTGATAATGTGATGGGTATGTAAACCAACCCAAAAGTAATTGCTCCCTTGTATGAATATGCCATAATAAACTCCTTTTATTGTTTGTTTTTGTTTACAAATAAACAAGAAAAGAGTATTTTATATTAAACTTGTTTCGCATATAATAAACTTTATGCAAATATAGCTAAACAAGAAAACATAAAAAATTCTCTTTTAAACTTTTAAATAGTATTTGCAAAAGATTGTTTTTTATTAAATTTGAATTGAATATTGGTGAGATTATATGCTTAACAAGTTATATTAGCTTACTAAAGTTTTTTTAAATGTTATAAATGGTTTTACAGTATAAAACAACATAAAACAAAAAGCACCCACAAGGGTGCTTTTTACTTTTATTTAGCAATAAAGCACTTTTTCTTTAAAACACATTCTTTGTCAAAGATAGAATAATTTTCTTAAATTTTTTGGCATATATTAGTTGTGAAAAAGATTATTTTTGTGATATAATTAAGTTGATGGAGAAGAAAAGCATTTATGTTGTTTTAAGTCAAACTGGAACAATGTTTTCAAGAGCATTGAAGTTTTTCACACGTGCAGAATATAATCATGCTTCAATTTCACTCACTTCGTCATTGGATAAAATGTATTCTTTTGGTAGGCTTAATCCATATAATCCTTTCATTGGTGGTTTTGTTGAAGAAGGGAAGAATCATGGAACGTTTAAGCGTTTTTACAAAACTCAAGCAATGGTTCTTGAATTTACAGTTAGCAATGAAAAGTATAAAGCAATAGAATATTTCATTGAATATTTTAAAACCAATAAACGAGAATTTCATTACAACTATTTAGGTGTTTTGTTTGCATGTTTTAAAATGTATCATAAGAGCAGAAAAAGATTTTATTGTAGTGAATTTGTTAAAACTTGTTTGATGGTTTTCGACATTGAAAATGCAAAAGAGTTGCCAAACATAATCAAACCAATTGATTTCTTAAAACTTGAAAATAAAAATATAATATACACTGGATTTTTGAAAAACTATGTCGGTGTTTAAAAAAAAGACGCTTATTGCGTCTTTTTTTGTTTTATTATTTCTTTTTGCTGTCTACTTTGCACATGTGGCTAGCAAGGTCAAGACATTTGTTACTGTAACCCCATTCGTTGTCATACCAAGCAACAAGTTTAACAAAAGTTGGGCTTAGCATGATTCCTGCTTTTTCATCAAAAATACAAGTGTGAGAATCTCCAACAAAGTCGCTTGACACAACTGGTTCATCTGTATATCCAAGAACAGATGGCATAACATCTTTAGAATATTTTTTAATTGTTTTGCAAATGTGTTCATATGTTGTTGGGTTCTTAAGTTTAACAGTGAAGTCAACAACGCTTACATTAATTGTTGGAACCCTGAAACTCATTCCTGTAAGTTTTCCTTTCAAGTGAGGAAGAACTTCGCCAACAGCTTTTGCTGCACCAGTACTGCTTGGAATAATGTTTGCGCTTGCAGCACGTCCGCCACGCCAGTCTTTCTTTGAAATTCCGTCAACAGTAAGTTGGGTTGCAGTGGTTGAGTGAATTGTGCTCATCAGACCTTCTTCAATTCCGTAAACGTCATCAATAACTTTAACAAGTGGAGCAAGGCAGTTGGTTGTGCAACTTGCATTTGAAACAACTGTCATGTCGCTTGTATATTTATCTTCATTAACACCACAAACAAATGTTGGGCATTCTTTTCCTGGTGCGCTGATAATAACTTTCTTCGCGCCACCCTTTAAGTGACGGATTGCGTCATCCGCACGAGTAAATTTTCCTGTGCAGTCAATAACATAATCTGCACCAACAGATTTCCAGTTAATGTTTTCTGGTTCTTTTTCAGCAAAGAATGCAACAGGTTTTCTGTTTAATTTAAGATTTCCATCTGAAGTAACTTTTAATTCGCTGTTAGCTTTGCCGTGAACAGTATCGTACTTATAAAGATAACAAGCATAATCTGCGGTTAAGAATGGGTCGTTAACACCAACAATTTCAACATCGTCACGTCCAACACTTGCGCGCATTATAAGTCTTCCGATTCTTCCAAAACCATTAATACCAATTTTAGCTTTTGCCATAAAATTAAATACCCCCTAAATAAATATATAAACATTGTATAATTTAAAAAACTTATTGTCAAATATATTTTTAAAACATATTTTAAATTTTTTCCAGTGGGTAAACATTTAAACATGATTATTGCAATAATAGCATATTTTGTTTCATTTTTTTGTGTTACAAGATTTAAAAAAGTTAAACTCAAGAAAACAAATTTTCCGCATTTAAAAATGAGCAAAAGCGGAATTAGTTTTTTTTCTGAAAGTGAGCAAACAATAAAAGTTGGGAAAGTGAAACTAATGCAGGTTAAAAATTTGTTGTATCTTAAAATTGAAAACAACATCATAATAATTTCAAATGTTAAAGATTCGAGAATAATTGATAACAACTTAACATTTAAATGTTTAGGGAATGTGAAAATTTTATTTGATTGCTCAAAATACTATAGATACTTTCTTCTTGAATTTAAATCGCACCAATTTAATTTGAACAAACAAAAACAAATTGCAATTTTGGATTTATTAAACAACAACTTTGATATAAATTTTTGTAAATACACAAAAAAATATATAAAAATCATTCAAAATGTGCTAAATATTCATGTTTTTAAAGAAAAAATTGTAATTAAGAAAAATAAATTTAAACTTTCGTATGTGGTTAGTTATAAGATAAATAACATTGTTAAGCGTGTTAGAGTGAATGAAACAATTTGACAAATTTGATTATTTTGATATAATAAACATATGGAAGAAAATTTTAACGAAATAAATATCAACTCAACACCATTAGCTGAAAAAATGAGAGCAAGAAATATTGATGAGTTTGTTGGGCAAAAACATATTGTTGGCGCAGATAGTTTAATAAGACGTGCATTAAAAGTTAATCGTTTGGGCAGTTGTATTTTTTATGGACCGCCAGGAGTTGGGAAAACAACATTGGCTTACATTGTTGCAAATTCACTCAATCTTGAATATGTGAAACTTAATGCCGTTTCAAGCGGTGTAGCGGAAGCAAAAAAGGTTATTGAAAGCGCTCGAGCAAACTTTGAGTTTACAGGCAAATCAACAGTTTTAATATTAGATGAATGTCACCGATGGAGCAAGGCACAAAGCGATTGTGTCTTAGAGGCGGTTGAACGTGGGTATATTACATTCATTGGCACAACAACAGAAAACCCACACGTTAGTATGACTCCTGCAATTGTGAGTAGATGTAGATTATTTAAATTCAAACCTCTTGAATTAAACGACATCAAAGATGCTTTAATCTTGGCAGTTAAAGATAAGGAACGTGGTTTTGGGCGTCTTAATGTAAAGTTGGAAATAGAAGCGCTTAACCGATTTGCAATGTTTT
This sequence comes from Candidatus Onthoplasma sp., assembly GCA_045578345.1. Lineage (GTDB taxonomy): Bacteria > Bacillota > Clostridia > Christensenellales > UBA1242 > Onthoplasma. The sequence continues at coordinate 111,607 of JAZNKB010000008.1, read as the reverse complement.
CTCAAGGAGATTTGCGTTCAGCATACAATGCTTTGGAATTGGCGGTGTCAACAACGCCAGCAAATAAAGATGGTGTTATCATAATTGATAATTTGGTTGCAAGTCAATGTATTCAACAACCTGTGATTTCTGTGGATGAAAACATTTACTATGATATGTTAAGTGCGTTTTGCAAGAGTTTAAGGGGAAGTGATAGTGATGCTGCGCTTTATTGGTCACAAAGATTGATATCTGCTGGGTGTGATCCGTTGCTTATTTGTAGGCGACTCATTGCTCATGCAAGTGAAGATGTTGGAATGGCAGATAGTAACGCGGCCCTAATGGCAATGGTTGCAATGAATGCAATAAAAAATTTGGGACTTCCAGAAGGAAATATTCCACTATGTCACGCAATCATATATGTTTGTGAGGCGGAAAAATCCAATAGTGTGATAACTGCAATGGATGCGGCAAAATATGATGCAGAATTTAATCCTGATGATAAAATTCCAGAACATCTCAAAAATTATCATTATGAAGAAAATGATGTTCCAAAGTATAAATATCCGCATAATTTTGGTGGATATGTTAAGCAACAATATTTGCCAAACAAACTTAAGAACAAGGTTTATTACACACCGTCAAACAATGGCAGAGAAAAAGGAATGGTGAAGAAAAAAGATAAATTTTAGTAAAAACATTTGCAATTTTTGCTCAGTATAATTTATAATAAATTTGAAAGTTATGAGATATGAATAACTTAAATATAAAATTTTTAAGGAGAAATATATGGAATTAAAAGGTAGTCAAACAGAAAAAAATTTATGGGAAGCTTTTGCTGGTGAAAGCCAAGCAAGAAATAAATATACATATTATGCAAGCAAGGCTAAAAAAGATGGTTATGAACAAATTGCAGAATTGTTCACTCGCACTGCAGACAATGAAAAAGAACATGCTAAAATGTGGTTTAAACTTTTGCATGGTGGAGCAGTTCCATCAACTGTTGAAAATTTAAAAGATGCAGCAGCTGGTGAAAATTATGAATGGACAGATATGTATGCAAATTTTGCTAAAACTGCAAGAGAAGAAGGCTTTGAAGAAATTGCTGTGATGTTTGAAGGTGTTGCAAAAATTGAAGCGGAGCATGAAGCAAGATATAAGGCATTGCTAGAAAATGTTGAAAACAAAAAATGTTTTGTTAAAAAAGAAGTTGCAGTTTGGGAATGTCGTAACTGTGGTCATAAACATGTTGGAAAACAAGCTCCAGAAATGTGCCCAGTTTGTTCTCACCCTCAAGCATATTTTGAATTGGAATCAAAAAACTATTAACAAAAAAACACATCAATTTGATGTGTTTTTTTCTAGTTGTATTATGGATTTACAGTTGTGTCATCTTCAACAACAACTTCATCACTAATATATTCAGCAAGTTTCTTTTCTTTGTTTACTGTGTCAATTGCATCTATATAGAGTTTTCCATAATTTGTTTTAGGTTTGATTGATGTTCTTTTTCCGCTTTCAAGGGCTTCGGTAAGTTTTCTAATAAGATTTTTAACATCACCTTTAGTGTAACCTTTAGATATTAAACCTTTTTTAAATTCCTCATCATTTTTCAATCTATCCAATATAACGCTTCTTGTGATTTTTGTTTCATCAATGAGGGTTCTTGGTTGAGGATTAGAAACTAAATCCTTGTCAACTTCTTTATCTTTATCCACATAAGGTGTTGTGTCTGGTTTCTTAGGTTTTTCTAAATCGTTTGAACTTTCAGTTTCTGGGGTTATAAGTTCACGTTCATCAATCATTCTTCCTAATAAACTTGTGAATCCAGCACCATTGTTTAAAACATCGGTTGCAACTGCTTTTTTGTGAGTTAAATTTTTCTTTGTTGCCTTTGCTGATTTTTCATTTTGTTTTGCAATTGCTGAAAGAGTTATTTTTAAGTTTGCATAGATATCAATGTTTTCGATTGTTGACCTGTGAGTGTGTTTACCTTTTTCTTTGCAAGTGAGCATTGCGTTAAGTTTTGATTCAAAAGAGTCAGAATCAACAAAAGTTTCAACAGTTTCAATCAAATCATGAATTTTTGAAACGTCTTGTTCAGATTTTTGTCTGTTTGCATAGATTCTAAATAAATCTTGAGTGTAAGCTTCAACATGGTGAAGTCTGTTTCTGTTTACAGCATTTAAAATGTGTTTAGGAATAAACTTAAGAGCTTTAGTGAACCAGTTACCATTATTTAATTCCAAAATTTTATGTTTTGTCTTTTCAATTTTTAACATTAATTTTGTGATTGGTAAATCTTCAATCGCTGTTTCGTTTTCATATTCATTTAAATTGCTTTCAGCGTTTTTATACCAGAATTTGTAGTGTGCTTTGGTTAATTTCCCTTTTGCGTAGAACACAACAGGAGTGAGAACTAAGCCTGCACCAATTCCAATGGTTGCAGAAACGGCGGTTGTTAATGCCTGTGAACTCATAACTGGAATTATTCCTAAGAGTTTTGAACCAGCAGGGAGACCTGAGGATACAATTGTTGAAACAACTCCACCAATGCCGGCAGAGGTAACTGCGGTTGGAATTAATCCTTTTTTAATTGCTTGGTCACGAATTGGTTGGAATTTATTTTCACCTTTTCTGATTTTGATTGAATTTTTTGTCATTTTCAAATCAGCGCTATTATAAAAAGCATTATATATTTCTTCTGCATGAACAGTTGAAAGTTTGTTGTCTTGTAAATATTCTACAAATCTTTCAAGAGAGCAGTCTTCACTTGTTAAAGCTTTAACTTCCAATCCTTCAATTGTTGTTTTTAATGTATTGATTTCTTCAGTCAACTTATCAAAATCTGCTTTTAATGTGTGATATGTATTTTTAATTGATTCATTTCCAATATCATCAATAAGAGCATCAACAATTTCGTCAATGTCTTCACCTGACATAACATGTTGATAAGCATTAAGCTCTCGTTTCATTTCTTCCAAAGTGCTATATGTTTTTTTAATTTCTTCAATTACATCATTTTTTGTTGAAATTTCACTTGAAATTTTAGATAATTCGTTAATTTCTGCGTTTGAAATACCGGTTGTTACTTTTTCAGTTAATTCAAGAAGTCTGATATATTTTTCAAGCAATTCATAATTGTCTTTTTCTTTTGCCAAAAATTTCATAATTTCAGCGTGTGCTGACATTTTGATTGGATTAAACTCTTCAATTGTTGAATTAAGTTCTTCTTCTTTTTGTTGAAGTTCTTCTTTTAAATTAGTCAATTGAATTTGTTCATCTTCTGAAAGCCCACGAGAAGTTGCGAAATCTTCAAACAATTTTTCAATGTCATATGTTAATTTTATACTTTTTCTGGTAGCCATTATGCTCCTCCTATAATAACTTTTGTTGAATTAAAACTTTGAATTTGTTTTTTAATTCATTTTCCTCATCGAACTAGTTGAATTATAATACACATGTGGCAGTTTGTCAATACCCATTTTTTAAAAATATTTACGTAAAAACTTATTTTTTTATAACTTATAGCGAGATTTTTATAGATATTATAAATTTATGTGGCAGTTTCAAAGTTATGTAATACATATGAAAAACAAAGCAAAAACGTGTTGAATTTTGTTACTTCATTTGCGTATTAATTATATTAATAAAAAAGACAAGCACTGCTTGTCTTAAATTTGATGAGGGTTTATATGTGATGTTATTTCTTTTACAACTTCTTCAATTGACAGATTTGTTGAATCAATCACAATTGCATTTTTTGGAACAATAAGAGGAGCGATTTCACGAGTTTTATCTAAATAATCTCGCTCAGCAATTTGATCAGCAATTTCTTGAAGAGTTATGTTGATATTTTTTGCTTTCTCTTCTTTAAATCTTCTTTTAGCACGTTCTTCTATTGAGCAATCCAAATAAAATTTATATTCAGCGTTAGGGAAGACGTGACTTCCGATATCTCGACCTTCAATAACAACATTGTTTGCTGAGCAGAATGAGTGTTGGCATTCAGAAGTTTTTGCTCTACAAAACTTGTTCAATGCAACGTTAGCCACAAGTGTGCTTATGTGATTATCTCGTAGCACAGGAGTGTAATCAATGTTGTTTACAAAAACTTTTTGAACATCATCAATAATTTCCACTTTTAAATCAAAACTAGGAATTGGTGAATCTGTGGTGATGTTTGCAATGTTGAAATTTTGTTCATAGAGATGTGCTGTGATTGCTCTAAAAAGTGCTCCTGAATTAAAATGCACAAAGCCCAATTCTTTTGCAATAATATCTGCAACTGTGGATTTTCCACTTCCTGCAGGTCCATCAATTGTTATAATCATAAACTATATTTTCCCTTTTTTCCTAATTCTCTTTCAATTCTAATAAGTTGATTGTATTTAGCAACTCTGTCAGTTCTGCAAATTGAACCTGATTTAATTTGACCAGCTTCAACAGCAACTGCAAGATCAGCAATGAATGTATCTTCGCTTTCGCCAGAGCGGTGAGAGATAATGGTGTTATATCCATTTTCTTTTGCAAGACGAATTGTTTCAAGAGTTTCAGTTAAAGTTCCAATTTGGTTAAGCTTAATTAAAACTGCGTTTGCAACACCTTTTTCAATTCCTTCGCGTAAGATTTTAGGATTTGTTACGAACACATCATCGCCAACAATTTGAATTTTTCCGCCGAGTTTTTGAGTCATCTTTGTCCAACCGGACCAGTCGTTTTCACCAAGCGGATCTTCAATGGATATGATTGGGAATTTTTTAATAAGAGAAGTGTACCAATTTATCATTTCTGAAGTCGAAAAACTTCCTGCTTTGCTTTTTGTTAAATCATATTTTTTTGTCTTAGGATTGTAAAATTCGCTTGCCGCAACGTCCATGGCAATTGAAATATCTTTTCCAGGAATGTAACCAGCATTTTTGATTGCTTCAACGATTGCTTCAAGTGGTTCTTCATTGTTTTTAAAGTTAGGAGCAAAGCCACCTTCGTCACCAACACCTGTTGAATATTTTTTCTTTTTAATAATTTTCTTGAGTTCCGTAAAAGTTTCACTTGCCATTTGTGTTGCCTCAAAGAAAGTTTTTGCGCCAATTGGCATAATCATATATTCCTGGAAATCAACATTAGAATCTGCGTGAGCGCCACCATTGATAACGTTCATCATTGGAACAGGAAGTTTTGTGCCAGAACCCAAAGATTTAAAAAGTGATTTTTTCTTTGAAATTGCATTGGCTTTAGCACAAGCAAGTGAAACGGATAAGATTGCATTTGCACCTAAATTTGTTTTAAATTCGGTTCCGTCTAAGTTAAGCATGATTTGATCAATTTCTTTTTGTTTTGACACGTCTTTTCCAATAAGTTTTGGAGCAATAATTTTGTTTACGTTTTCGCAAGCTTTTGAAACCCCTTTTCCATGGAAATGTGTTCCTCCATCTCTAAGTTCAAGAGCTTCTCGTTCACCAGTTGAAGCACCACTTGGAACAATTGCAAAACACTTTGTTCCGTCTTCCAAAGTTAAACAACATTCAACAGTTGGGTTGCCACGACTGTCAATAACTTCGTAAGCAGAAATGTTTTTTATTTTTGACATAAATTTTCTCCTTTAAATATTTCATTATGATTATTTTAGCACATACAAAAAAAATAACAAAGCAAATTTTAAAAATTTGTTTTTGGGATTAAGAATTAAAAAATTTTATAATTTATCAAATTGATTAAAAAAACCATAAAAAACCACTAAAGATATGAATTTTATAATTATTTTATAATTTTTTATAAATTTTAATTAAAATCAATAAAATTATTAACTAAAAAATTACTTTTATTTTTTTCTTATTTATGTTAATATAAAGATATGGAAATATTTAGTTTGAAATTAAAAAGTAAAAATAATGCTAATGTGTTCATATGCTCAACTGACAACGGTGAGCATGAATTGCATTGTGATGTTATTGTTAAATCGGGAATTAAAGTTGGACCTTTTAATGATGAAAAATTCTATGACTGCGTGCAAGAGAGCAGTGAAATTATTGCATTTAATATTGCAACAAAATACATCAGCAGTAAACTAAAAACCGAACAACAAATAAAAGATTATTTATATAAAAAAGATTATCATAAGCAAACAGTTGATGTTGTGTTAAATAAACTGAAAGATTATAAAATTATTGATGATAAAAACTATGCGGAAACATACGCAAGGTCTAACCCTAATTTTAGTAAAAACAAACTTAAACAAAAGTTGTTTATAAGTGGAGTTAAATCTCAAATTGTGGACGAAAGTTTGAATGATATTGATGATTTGGATAGTTGTAAACGAAATGCAGAAAAGTATCTTCGCAATAAATTAATTGATAAACAAACAATCGAAAAACTTATTCGCCGTTTACAAAGCATGGGTTACACTTGGGATACAATAAAGTCGACGTTGAATTATTTAAAATATGAAACTGAATAGGTGTTTGTCATGTTGAGCTTTAGTCAGGTGGTGCGTAAACGCCCAAACCTGTTTCCTTCGGAATCGAAACATCCATTAATTAGAAAATTAAACTTAATACAATATTTCAAATAATCCACAATTCTTCACTTTTCATTTTTCATTCTTCATTTTGCCATAAGGCAATTTGGGGATCCTTCGACTCCACTTTGTTTCGCTCAGGATGACAAATGGCGACCAACACAACAACGATATTTGACAAAATTTACAAAAAATGATATAAAAGCAATGATAAAATGATATTTTGAAGTATTTTTATTTAAAAAATTAAAATTTTAGAGGGAAAAAATGATAGGGATTGATATAGAAAAAATTAATAGATTTGAAGAGTGGACTGATGAAGGTTATAAAAGAATTTTTAGCGAGAAAGAAATTGAATATTGCAATCAGTTCGAAAACAAACTTGAACATTTCTGCGGGTTTTATTGTGTTAAAGAAGCATTTGTTAAAGCTCTTGATGATGATGGGATAGCGTTTAACGAAATTGAAGTTCTGCATCTTGAGAGTGGCAAACCATACATAAATCAAACTCGTTACATAAATTCAATTCTAAAAGAGCATTTCAAATCTAGAATTGAAATTAGTATAAGCCATTGCAAAGAATATGCAACCGCAGTTGTTTTGGTGGAATAAATATGGAACAAAAATTAATTAAATCAACTAATAGATTAAAACTTGTTTACATGCGTGATTTTGTTTTGGCTTATATGAAATGGGAAGCAAATAAAGAGATTAGTTTCGCAAGCCTTTTTCGTGATGAATTGAAAAAAACAGGGTTGTATAAGTCATCAATGGATATGCGAAAACTGATTAAAGAGATTGAGGTTTATTTTGAAATTTCATTGGTTGTTCAAGCATTTGTATATTTTAAAGAATTAATTAAAGATGGAAATTTTGATAAGGCACTAAAAAAAGGAAAATATAATTTTAAAGAAATCAAAACACAAATTGATGTTGATGGAGTTGAAAAAACAACAAACTCACAACAATTAATTGCAATCATTAGAGAGGCGTTTGCGCATAATAATGATAATCTTATTTCCAATTGGCATGTTGAAGACACTAAAATTTGTATTACTTCAGCAAAAAATAAAACAGGGAAAAGACGTAATATTAAAATAAATTTAACAAATATGGTACAGTTGTTGTTATTGTATTTGGCAAATATTGATTGGACCGTTTATGACACAAATACAATTAACGTTTCAACCGTTAAATTAAAAAGAGCAATAAAAGAAAAAACTTTAACAGTTGCGCAAGTTGGAAACATTTTTGAAGCTCTGAGAAGTAAATCTGGAAAGCAAGTTATGGATATCCATCAAAAGAAAGTTATGTTTAATTGCTTAACAAAAACAGATTTTTTCTCTTACGAAGATGGTAAACATGTTGATGAGGATTTTTTAGCAATGTTATATCCATTTAAAGAAAATGCTTTTTTAAATTGTGGCGACCTTATGGATGTGGCAACTTTATTATATCAACTGCATGATAATTACACTTCTTATAATAAATTTTCGCAAGCTACTGCAAAAAATTTCATATCAAGTTTTGGAGAAGAAAAATTTCCAATGCGTGCACAACATATGATTTTGTTTGTGCTGGGTGATAATTGTAAGATTCCTTCCATAATGATAAACAATTTATTGTTTTATATGTTCACTTTTGAAAGTGAAGAAAATCTAAAAAAATGTTTTAGGGAAGACTTAAATATTAGAAGAATAAGAAATTCACTTATGCACGGCCGACATTTTTATAACTATAACAGTGGTTATGAATTTTATGATGGAATTAAGGATGTGGAACATGTTGCAACCATCACTTGCGCTGAGATTATGAATGCCATAAATATTTTGGTTGACAATTACATAAAAGATAGAGATCATAAAATTGAAAGTTGAATTATAATTTAATATTGCACATGATAAACATGTTTGGTTATTTTTACAGTATCAGCATATTGACAAATATCATTTTTTTGGTATAATGAAAAAACTAAAGGGAGTTTGTGTTATGAGAAAAGATGATTATAAAGATATTTTAGATGAAAAAAAGAGATATGAAGAATATGTTGTTGAAGATGGTAGAGAGTCGAGTGTTTACTTGTATTATGATCGCTATATGGATTATTTGTTTGCTAGATGTAAAAACGAAATTGCTGAAATTAGTGGATTGACACCTAGTTATTCGTCTTTAAGGCATCCATCACAACCATCTGATTTGGATTTTTGGATTCCAGAGCCATATTACGAAGATGTCTACGAAAGGACTCTTGAATCTAGTGGATATGAGGAATATGCTAAACTTGTTGCTTGTAAAGCTTTCCTTGAAGATTATAGTAATTCTTGGGGTATACAATTAAGAAAGTTATGTGTTAGATCTAAAATATATAGTCTTTTAGAAAGATATAATAGCGTATTTGATGAACATGATATTGATCCGTCAACAAATGGTCTTTCAGTTGATGATAAAATTTGTTAGCAAGCAAAAAAAAGAAGCGAATTTCGCTTCTTTTTTTGTTATCTTTTAAGTTTGATTGTGATTTCTTCTTCGCCAATTTCAACTGTTTCAGTGTATTCTGGATTTTCAATTGTTGAAATTGATCTAGCAAGAAGTTCAGCTTTGATTTTATCTGCAAACTTATTAATTATTTCATTTAAATCTGAGCTGTTAGTCATAAATTCAATGTCAATTCTATCTTCAACGTTGAAGTTTGCGCTCTTTCTCATAACTTGAGCAGAACGAATAAGTTCTCTTGCTAAACCTTCAAGCATGAGTTCACGATCAAGAGTGATGTCAAGAACAACTGTTAAATTGTTTTCGTTTGCAACAACAAATTCTTCTTTTGCTTTTGTTTGAAGAGTGAATAATTCACTGCTTAGTCCTTTAAATTCTTGAACATCCACAGTTCCCGCTTTGAAACCAGCAACGTAGTTTGCCATTTCTTCGTCGGTTGCGTTTGTTAAGTAGTTCTTAACTTTTTGAACGTCGCCTTTCAAGACTGCGCCAGCTTTTCTGAAGTCAAGGTTTAGGAACTCAATGTTGAATTTTGAATTGTCATGTTCCATAACAACATTCTTTATGTTGAGTTCGCTTTCAATAATATCGCGGTATAATTCAACAGCACGAGACACTTCATCATTACCATTAATAAACATTGTTTTAAGCGGTTGTTTCACCTTAATTTGATTTTCATTACGCAGTTTGCTTGCCATTGTGAAGATTTCACGAACGTAATCTGTAAGGCGGGTGTAACCTTCATCTTGAACCTTAAATTCGGCAATGGTGTAGCGGTGAAGCGCAACGCTTTCTTCGGCATTCTTATCAACTGCTCTAACTGCATTTTGCCACAAGTATTCACTTATAAATGGAATAATTGGGAACATTGCCATAGATATGTTTTTAATTGCATAATTCAAGCAGAAATATGCATTCATTGTATCTAAATTGTCTTCGCTTTTATAGAAACGACGACGATTGTTTCTGATATACCAGTTTGTTAATTCATCAACAAGAACTTCAAAGTCTTTACTAACTCCGCCAAAGTCTTGATTTGAATAACAATCATGTGCGTTTTTAGTGAATTCGTTAACACGATTAATCAACCATTTGTCCATGAAAGTTAAACCGCTTTCATTTGGAGTGTAGTTGGTTAAATTAGGATTGTCAATGCAAGCATAAGTGTTGAAGAAAATATATGCATTCCAAAGTCCAAGAAGTTTACGTTTAACTTCGTCACACGTATCTCTACCAAACTTAACGTCGTTAATAAGTGGAGTTGCAACAAAGTTATAACGAATAATATCAGCGCCGATTTCTTCAAATGCAGTGTCTAGCGGAATGTTGTTAGGGCTAGACTTACTTAATTTTTTACCATCTTGAGCAAGAAGCATTGGAGTGCAACCGATTTTCTTAAATGGAGCACGTCCGGTTAACACAACGCTCATAACAAGCATAGAGTAGAACCAAAGTCGAACTTGTTCTTTACCTTCAATTACACATTCAACAGGGAAGTTCTTTTCGAAGAATTCTTTGTCAGTAAAGTATTTTTTAGTGCTGAATGGAGTGATTCCAGCGTCAAGCCAACAGTCGCCAACTTCTTTAATTCTTTCAACCTTGTTTCCACAATGAGGACAAGTGATTTTAATATTATCGATAAAAGGACGGTGAAGGTGAGGAAGAGTGTTAACTTCTTCTTCGCTAGATAGTTTTTTGAAAGTTTCCAAACTGTCAACAACAGTTAATTTTCCACAATCTTTACAAGGATAGAAAGGAAGTGGAAGACCATAATATCTTGAACGAGAAATTGCCCAGTCGCCCATGTTGTTTAACCAATCTAACATACGTTTTTTCATGAAATCGGGATTGAATTTAACATGTTCAATTGCATTGATTAATTGAGGGCGAAGTTCATCCATTTTAATAACCCATTGGTCCACCAAACGGAACAAAAGTGGGTTTTTACATCTCCAACAATGCGGATAAGAGTGAGTATATTTATGAGTGTAGTATAACTTTTCACGTTTTTTCATTTCTTCAAAAACGAAATCACGTAATTCATCAGTGTTTGCATTTCGTCCAGAGAATATTCCAAAATTGTCATAATAAACTCCTGCTTCGTCAATTGGCATAACTTTAGGAAGCCCTAAAGATTTTCCAAGTTCAAAGTCGGCATCACCACATCCTGGAGCGATGTGAACAGCGCCAGTTCCTTCAGAACTATCAACCAAATCCCAAGCAATGATTTTGTGTTCGAATTGTTGTTCACTTAGTTCTGGGAAGCAAGTTTCATAAGTTAAGCCAACAAGTTCACTTCCCTTAACAGTTTTAACAACTTCAACAACATCATCTTTCAAAACCTTCATAACGTTTGCGCAAACGATAACGTTTCTATCACTTGATTTAACTTTAACGATGTTGTAATCAAATTCAGGATTAACAGCAACGGCAACGTTTGCACTCAAAGTCCAAGGGGTTGTTGTCCAAACAAGCATATCATTATTAGTGTCTTTTATTGGGCATTTGAAGAAGATTGCAAGACAAGTCACGTCTTTGTAAGCATCTTGGTCACTCATTTCATGGTCACTTAAACTTGTTCCGCAACGAGTACACCAACGCATGATGCGGTGGCTGTTTGTAATATAACCATTGTCTTGACATTTTTTCAAGAAATGCCAAATTGTTGTGATGTTGTTATCGCTGTTAGTGTAGTAACTATCATCCCAGTTCATCCATTGACCGAGACGAATTGAAGATTGAGTTTGACTTAATGAATATTTATCCACTGTTGCCATACACTTTTCAACAAATTTATCAATTCCATATGCTTCAATTTCCTTTTTGCTGTTAAGGCCAAGTTCACCTTCAACTCTAAGTTCAACTGGTAAACCATGAGCATCAAAACCGTTTTGGAAATGTTCATCATAACCATTAATTGCAGCAAATTTAATCATTGCATCTTTAAATGTTCTGTTGTAAGCATGGTGAAGCCCCATATTATAATTCGCAGTGATTGGACCATCAAGAGTTGCAAAAAATTTGCCTGTTTTCTTGTTTTGTTCTTTTAACTTTTCAAAAGTGTTGTTGTCTTGCCAAAACTTGAGCATTTGTTCTTCCATTTTGACATAATTTAAACTTCCTTGTTCTTTTTTCACTTTTATCTCCTTTAATTTTAAAAAATGTCAGCGTTTTCGCTGACATCTAATTAGTTTTTTCCAGCAAAACGCAATTCTACAATTTAATTGGTAGAATAATGTAGCTAATAATTACGAATGCAAGCACAAAACTAAATATTGGCATACTTGTATGTTATCAAATTAAAATTAATTTGTCAATGGATTTAGATGTTTTTTTAACTACATTCTGTTGTGAAAAATATTTTACAATTAATTATGTGTGTGCTATAATATATATTGAGGGAATAAATATGAAAAAATTGTATACTTATGTATGTTTTGTGTTGTTAATTTTTACATCTTTTTTCGTTATTGGTTGTGAAAAACCTAAAGAAAATGAAGATATTCTTAATGTTTCTTATGAAAATTTAAAGAGTGTTGCCACAAGTGAAACACCAAATTCTTGGGATAAAATTTCTGCAACAAGAAAAGATTCAAACGGAGAGGAAAAAATCATAATAAACAAAATCGAAAGTCAAATAACTCCAGTTCGAGAGATTGCCTTTCTAAACTCAAATAATATAAATTGGAACTTTATTGTTGAAAATAATCATGAAAAGATATATTGTAAAGACAATGTTAGATATCACCAAGATAAAAATCGCAGTTATATTGATGATAGCGAATTTGATGGACAGCAATTTCTTGAAAGCAAAATTAATGAATATCTTAATGAGATGAATGAATTTTTCAACGGGAATAATTCAAAAGGTTTGAAATCATCCAACAAAAAAGAAAATAATAATATCACAACTTATGAGTTTAAAGCAGTTATTGAACCAAATCATAACACCATTTTAAAAGCAATTTTTACTTTAAGAAATAATTATCTTATCAATATAAATGTTGAAATTGAAAGTGATGTTAAATCAAGAGAAGTTTTAGTTGAATTGAAAGAGAGTGATGAGATAGTTGCTACACCTGAGTGGTTTGATAATGATGATTACAAAACATCAATGACTTACGAGGAGGTGAAAGAGATAGTGTCTGACCAAACTTTATTTGATGATTGGGATTCTGCTGAATTGTTTTTACCTGTTGGTTATTCAAGTGATATTGAAGATAAAAGAATTTTTACAAGCAAAAGCCAAAATAAAACATATTTAGAAACCAAATCAACAAAAAAATATTTTGACGGTGTAAATTTATTCACATATCGAGAAGATGGTGCTGAAAGTAAACAAGCATTAAATAATGAAGAGAAAAAAGACTATATGTATTCGGATATCATTCAAGAATATAGAACATACACCTACTTTTATTTCTTTGAATTTGAGTTTGAATATTATGAATATTATGAAGCTGCAAAAAAATATGAAAAAGATATCACGGTTGTGTCTTATAAATTTGCTGGTATTTGGGATAATGTGAAATTTGATGCTGTGTGCTTGTTATATTTTGATTTGGAAGAAAATTTGTATCAAGTTTCATGCTATGCTAAACAATACGACATAACAGATGTAAACAATGAAATTTTAATGTTTGAAATAAGTGATTTAACATTAAAGAAAACAAATAGTTTTGAAATACCAACATGGTTTGATGAAAGTGATTTTGAATAAAAAAGAGAGAAAAATTTCTCTTTTTTAAATTTTCCACTCAATTGGAGTAAGACCATGTTCCATAAGGAAATTGTTGCATTTTGAAAAATGCTTGCATCCAAAGAATCCGTTATATGCAGAAAAAGGGCTTGGATGAGCAGATTGCAAAATTAAGTGGTTTGAGTTGTTAAGAAGTGGCAGGAATGATTTTGCATGATTTCCCCAAAGCATAAATACTATTGGCTGATTGAGTTCGTTTAAGATTTTAACAATTTCAGTTGTGAATGTGTGCCAAAGTTGGTTTGAGTGGCTGGCAGGAAGATGTTCGATAACGGTCAAACTTGTGTTAAGAAGCATAACACCTTGCTTTGCCCAAGGTGTAAGGTCGGTTGAAGCACTCATTGAATAACCTAAATCGTCAGTGATTTCTTTAAATATATTTCTTAAACTTGGTTGAGGTGTTCCGTTGTGGCAAGAGAAAGCAAGTCCGTCTGCTTGACCAAAAGTGTGATAAGGGTCTTGACCAATGATAACAACTTTAACTTTGTCTGTTGGCACAAGGTTGAGAGCATTAAAAACTTTTTCCTTTGGTGGAAAAATTGTTTTTGTTGCATATTCTTGCTCAAGCCAGGAAAACAATTCTCTTTTATAATCTAATGGAAAACGAGAAGAAAGTTTCTCGCTCCAATTTTTCTCTAATGTGTAATCCATAAATCTCTCCAATGTTAAAAATTTTGCTAATTAATAACACAATATTACCACACAACTATAAAATAATGCAAATAAATTCAAAATTTAACACAAAATATTTAAAACGTTTGAAAAAACTAAAAGTTTATGGTATATTATTTATAATAAAATTAAATAAAAGATAAAGGGGAAATATGAAAGCTTTAAGCAAAAAAGCAAAGATTATTTTGCTTACGTTGGTAAGCGTATTTTTGCTTTCTTCCATTTCAATTTTAATATTTAATTGTGTTGGACTAAGCAAACAAAAGCACCATGAATCCAAAGTTGATGCGGCATATACTTTTGACGATACAAATGGTCGTTTCACATCGGAGTCGGACTCAAATTATTCAAGTAATACAGATTTTTATATAACAACACCTAAAGGTTTGCATGAGTTTTCAGTTTCAGTTGCTTATGGGTGTACTTTCTTCAATAAAAAAGTATATTTAAGTAATGATATAAGTATGTCCGGCTGGAATAATTGGCAACCAATTGGAGCATCAATGAATGGAACGACATTGCATAATACAAAGACATTTGCTGGTCACTTTGATGGAAACGGACACACGGTATCAAATCTAAGTACAACAATTGATGATTCGCCACGGGGTAGTCATTTTTATCTAGGATTTTTCACACAATTAACAGAGCATGCAACAGTTGAAAATTTAAGAATAAAAGATTTCACTATAAACCTAAATGAAGATCATGGCTATGCGAATGTCGGAGGTATAGCGGGAGCATTTGCTTCTGCATATAATTCATATACAAGTATAAAGAATTGTACAGTTGATGGATTTTCCATAAATAGCAAGGTGACACAGTCTAGTTATGCAGGTATAGTTGGAGTTGTGCAGCCTTATGATGTAACTTTAGAAAGTTTACCAAGAATGGAAAATGTTCATTTGAAAAGTTTTACGGCAGACGTTACATCATCATTTGTGTATAGTTTATGTACTTATGCTGTGTGTGAAGTTGAAAATTATGTTGTTCAAGAAACAGAATATCCTGTTAATAGTGAAGGTAAATTCGCAAATGGATGGGATTCTACAAATAAAATATTTTCAGATGACGATTCAATAGTAAATTCAACAGGTGGACCTTGGGGAACAACATTATGGTATTGGGCAGGCGATTATAACGATGGATATCCATACTTAAGAGATTTCATTTCTTGGCAACTTATAGTTTTTTCTGGAGATACTGCAGACGACCCAGATTCGTATGTTAGTGTAAATTCAATTCATATTCCGGAAGGGCTTGATGCATCCATTCTTAAAGATACAAGAAATTTGGAATTTTATGAACGAACACTAAGTTTGAATTATAGCGATTGTTTTGAATTTACCAAATGGAATTATACACCAAATCCTAGCACCAGCCATGCTGGATCATATAAAATGGAAATAGAACGAAAAACACTTAATATTAAATTTGCTTCAGTTTCCAATGCAACAGCAACTTGTGGGGCTAACACGTCTTTAAACACAAATTACAATCTTGGTTGTGGTGGAGTTGTTCGCGTTACATATGGAACAAAGAATATTAAAGAAGGTTATAAATCAATAACAATATATTTCATAGATATGGATAATGTTCAACGTAGTGTTACATACACAGCAAATGCGGGTTATGTAATTGAAAAGTCAAGTATTATTAGTGCAGGGAACCCTTCAAAAGTAATTTGCTTGGAAGATAACATATCTTCAGTTACAGCGGTGGTCAAAGTTAAATCATATAACACAACCTTTGAATAGAAAAAGAGCGATAGTTCGCTCTTTTTTTATGTGTGAAAGGTGATTGTTTATAACTCACATTATTTAGCTCAGGATGACATATTAATTATATTAATCAATTCATTAAGGGTAAGTTTCGCAATGTCTTTGTTTTCATGCTCAACGAACAAACGTATAACAGGTTCGGTTCCGCTTGGACGAATGATTATCTTTGCGCTATTATTTTGATTTTCGATATATTCTTTAAGTTTTGGATTTTCCAAAATCGAATCAACATTTATTTTATCATTTATTTTAATGTCTTTTCTGCATTGGTGATGCTCATAATAAGTATTAAGCAGTTTGCTCAAACTTGTTTTGCCAATTTCAAGTATGTTAGAAAGTGTTATTGCAACAAGCAATCCATCACCGGTGTTTGCTAGGTGTTTTAAGATGATATGCCCAGAATCTTCACCGCCAATATTAGCTTTGGTGGCTGACATTAGGGCATAAACTTTTTTATCTCCAACATCACTTCTTTTCAGTGTTATATTACGCTTTTTTAATGACTTTTCAAGACCTGTGTTGGTGTAAATTGTTCCAACACAAGAATCTCCAGAAGATGAAAAAAACTTAGAAAGAATGTAGATGATTTTATCTCCAGTTATTATTGAACCATCAATGTCTACAATGTGAACTCTATCTCCATCGCCATCAAAAGCAAAACCAATTTTTTGCTTTTTAACACACAAATTTCTAAGCATTTCAATATGTGTGCAACCACAGTTGTGGTTGATATTTTTTCCGTTTGGCTTGTTGTTGATTTTTTCAAATTTTGGAAATATAACATTGCAAATTTCACTTGTTCCACCATTTGCGCAATCTATAATGATTGGAATTGTAAATTTCTTTAGTTTTTTAAGGTGGTTGATGTAATCCTGCTTTAAATGTTCGAAATTCTTTAAATGAGAAAAACAATTATTTTTTAGCGTGGTTTTTTTCTCCATTAAAATTTCAAACTTTTCTTCAAAATCATCCGTTACTTTTTCTCCATGAGGATTAAAAAATTTAAGTCCGTTATATTCGGCGGAATTGTGAGAGGCGGAAAGCATAAGTCCAAGCGGATAATTATATTTTTTTGTTAAATATGCTAAACACGGACTCGAACATACTCCAACATTGTGAATTTCAATTCCGTTTTTCAGTAACTTTGCGCTCAAAATTGCCAAAATATAGTCACTGGTGTTTCTGCTGTCATTTCCAACTAGTAAAGTCTTTTTTGATTGATTTTTAAGATATAAAACAATTGCTTTTGCCACTTTGTTTAGTGTTTTAACACTTAATTTCTCATCAATTTTTCCACGAATTCCATCAGTTCCAAAATATTTCATATATTTTTATATGCGATATATAAAATTTTGTTATGCGTGACAACCTAAGACAAAAAACGAACCACATTTTATTTGCCTTTTGTAAGTTTTTTTTATATAATGCTGATATGGGAAAAATTTATAATCCGCCAGCAGATGGCTTTTCAATAGGAAGTTTGGAAATCAAGTTTTATGGCTTGATTATGGCTGTTGCTATGCTTTTAGGTGTTCTTCTTGCGTGCAAACTTGCCAAAAAGAAAGGAATAAAAAGTGATGACATATTTATGCTTGCGCTGATTGCTTTGCCGTGTGCAGTTGTTGGAGCAAGGCTATATTATTGTTTCTTCTATGAATATAATTACTCGTTTTGGGAAATATTCAACATTAAGCAAGGTGGACTTGCAATTTATGGCGGAGTGATTGGCGGCGTTGTTGGTGTGATAATTTTTGCACTAATTAAAAAGAATTGGAAATTAATTTTTGTTTTAATGGACATATGCGCTCCATGTTTGATTTTAGGTCAGGCATTGGGCCGTTGGGGAAATTTCTTCAATCAAGAAGCTTATGGAAACATGATAACAAATCCGAATTTAATGTGGTTTCCGTTTGCGGTTTGGATTGAAAGTGAACAAGCGTGGTATCAAGCAACTTTCTTTTATGAGAGTTTGTGGAATGCAATTGGTGTCGCAATTTTATTGTTTACGTATCATAAATCAGAACAAACAGGAACAACAGTGGCAGGGTATCTCGTTTGGTATGGAATTGGAAGAACTTGGATTGAAGGGTTAAGATCTGATAGTCTGTATATAGGTTCAACAGGGATTAGAGTTTCACAACTGTTAAGCATGATTTTGGTTGTTGCTGGAATTGTGATTCTTTGCTGGAATATATATAAGTCGATAAAAGCAAAAAAGGAAAAAATAGATGGGTAAGAAATCAAAAATTTTGTATTATTCAGTGCTTTTTGTGAATCTTGGGTGTTTTATTTTAGATCTAATCCCAGGACTCAATTTTCCGTTTTTTAGAATAAGTTTTGCTGTGTCACTTATGCTTATTGGTTTGCTTCTAATTTCAAGGGCTATAACACTGAAACTTGATAGTAGTATGTTTATTGGAACACTATTATTTTTGTTTGGTTTGCTTAATTTGTTGCTATATTTCGGACAAACTTATAAATGGCTAACGGTTAAACAAATTGTGCCTTATTATTTGTTTGCGGTTGCAGTTTCAAGTTTGGTAACAGGAATATATTTTAAAGATAAATTGCAATTCAAATTGTGTGTTTTATTTTTAGGATTTGGCTTAATAACTTTACTTTTTGCTTTAAAGGTGCTAATATTGGGTTGGTATATAGGTCTGATGATTGCATTGTTTGTTGTATATTTTGTTGCAAACTTGTTAATATTCAAAAAAAGGAGTAAGTAATGGAAAGAAGAGAAGAAACGTCCAGAATTGCTGAACTTGAAAATCAAGTTAGAGAACTTCGTTTGGCAAATGCCAGACTCAGAGCTCAAGTGGATGAATATAAAAACAAAGAACAAACAATTTCAAGTGCAATCATTGCAAGCATTGATCATGCAAATCAACTTGAAGCAAGCAGAAAAAAACTTTATTCATTAGACATTCAACGAAGCCGACTTATGTATTTAAGAATGGAACAAGTTATAAATGAATTGTATCTTAAATATCCAGAACTTAAAAAAGATTCCAAACTTAAAGATATGAGCCAAAAATTCAAATCAATGGTGTTCACCGATCTTAGCGAAAAGAGTGCGGACACTGTTGCATTAGACATAAAAAAACAACCTGTTGTTGATGATCCTATTAAAAAATTGTTAAGAAACATCATTGATTGCTTTGATTCAAAAAAGGTCGGAGGGGACGAAAAACGAGGTGGTCCAACAGATGAACTTATGGAAAATGTATCATCAAGCGGATTTGATTTCAACGAAGCGCTTCATCCAACAATGGAACTTGAAGAAATCTTAAAAGCTTTCAATCTCGGTCCAAAATCTAAAAATTCATCAAACTAAGGTGACGAAAGTCATCTTTTTTTGTTTTTTTATAAAAAAGTTTGCAAATGTTATAAAAATTTTGTAAAATAAAAAAAATAATATGGGCGGTGATTGATTTGAATTCAGTTAAAAATAGAAAGTTTTTAATATCTTTTCTTTTGGCTATAATTCTTTTAGGAATAGTTTTTTCTTTGGTCTATGTTATTGATAAGTATCAAGATACTAAAAAATCTGTAAAATCTGTTTATTCTCCATATGTTTTTGACACGCTTAATTTTAGTCGATTTGATGATGATAATTCATCAGGTTATGAAAATGAAAATTTTGAAATAAAAAATGCTGCAGGATTACATGAATTTTCAGTTTCTGTTGCTTATGGATATTCATTTGAAGGTAAAAATGTGTATTTAAGCAACGATATAGATATGTCTGACTGGAATTGGCAACCAATTGGTGCTTCTATGGACTCAAAATACAATGGAGAAAAAGCATTTTCAGGTACATTTGATGGTAATAATCATACAATATCAAATTTAAATACATATATCAACAATACAACAGCAGGATCGGGTGGACCAATATTGGGTTTGTTTAGTATATTAAGGGCAGAAACCTCAAATGTAATTGTTAAAAATGTTAGATTGCAGAATATGAACTTTAATTATGATGAGGATCGGATGATCGGAAATTACACATGCTATGTTGGTGGCATTGCGGGGCAGGCAGAAATTTATAATGATAAGACTGTAACAATTGAAAATTGCATTGTTGAAAATTTAACTGCTTTATCAAAGGAAAATGGCGTAACTCACCGTGTTTGTGGACTTATTGGAGCTGTTAGATATTTTAATCCATCAAAAAATGAATGTTTGATTGTGCAAAATTGCTTAACAAGCAATATATCAGTTGGCTCTGGAAGTACTGGAACGTTTAATGTTAGTGGTTTTTTTGAATCGAATGGATGTACAATCGATGGAAACGGTTATTCTGCGCATTTCTTCAAATTATATGATTGTGTTTCAACCGCATCAAAATTATATACTTCATATAAAAATGTTCAAAGTAATCAAATCTATTCTGGCAATCATGAAAATGCTAAGGATGTTTACAACTCAAACTTTGGAACTTGGAGTAATTGTAGCAGTAATGGTGGGACAAAGTGTGAAACAGGGAAGGATTGGTATTACGATAGTAGATTTAAGTCGGGCATTCCGTATCTTAGAGCTTTTATGTCATGGGCAACTGCTTCGGCAACCAAGTGGGATTCTAATGGATTTCAGTCCACTGTTACAGCAACAGTTCCAGACGATAGTGGTTTTATAACAGAATTAGATAATAGTATTAATGGAAGCACATTGCGCACAATATCTTTAGGTGGCACAAGTGTTACAACAGTGATAGTTTCTGGCTATACTTTTAAAAAATGGGACAAAACGGCAAATTTAACATATAAAGCTGTTTATAAACAATTAATTTACACCTTGAATTTTGCAACTGTTAACGGTGTGGCACCAAGCCAGTCGTCTATAACTGTTACTGCAGGACAAAAGTTTACTGTTTCAATTGCTTACTCATCAACATCAACTGTTGTTTCTTATACAATAAATTCTCAAACTGTTACTTACACATTTTTACCAATATATACAATTGATTCATATGGTAATGTAACAAATTCTTCAGGAACTTCAGTTTTAACTGTTGTAAATCAAGCAGCATTTCCAAGTGTGGCATCTGGAACTTATACATTAACACCAACAATAAAACTAAAAAGTTATAATGCAACATTTCAATAAATTTAAAATAGCGAATTTAGTTCGCTTTTTTTATGTCTTTGTCATAAATGGATGTTTGTGCACATAAGTTATGATAAATTGGAGGAAGAAATGGAGAAAAATTCAAGCATCTACACAGACATTGCGCGTCGAACAAATGGTGACGTTTACATTGGTGTGGTTGGTCCGGTTAGATGTGGTAAATCAACATTCATACAGAATTTCATGAAAAACTTTGTGCTTGAAAATATAACAAACAAGCATGATAAACTAAGAGCTAACGATGAACTTCCGCAAGCAAGTGCGGGAAACATTGTGATGACAACAAAGCCCCAATTTGTTCCAAGTGAGGCAGTTAAGGTTAAAATCAATAATACTGCAATGTCTGTTCGACTAATTGATTGTGTAGGTTTTATGGTTGATGGAGCAGAAGGTGCAATGGATAAAGGCAAACCACGTCTTGTTAAAACACCTTGGAGCGAAAAAGAAATTCCGTTTGTTCAAGCAGCGGTAATTGGAACTGAAAAGGTCATTAAAGATCATTCAACAATTGCGGTGGCGGTTACAACTGATGGTAGTTTTGGTGAAATTGCACGACAAAATTTTGTTGACGCTGAAAAGAGAACAATAAAACAATTAAAAGAAGCAAATAAACCATTTGTGGTTGTATTAAACACCGCAAACCCTGAAGATGAATCAACAAAGAAACTAGCTGAAACAATGCAAAATGAATATCAAACACCAGTTATCAGAATGAACGTGAACGAATTAAAAAAGGAAGATGTGGATAATATTATGACTGAAATTTTAAAAGAATTCCCAATTGAAGTGGTTAACATAAAAATGCCAAAGTGGTTAAAACCTCTTCCAAGTGACAATCCAACAATCAAAGAAATTTTGGATGAAGTGAATGGTGCGTTAAGTGGTGTGGATAGAATTGGAGAATATAATGCAAACAAAATCTTGTTTGAAAATTCAACTTGTTTTGAACCAATTTTAAACAGTAACATTGAAATGGGTACAGGTGAAATAACTTTCGAAGTTGTTCCAAAAGATGGTTTGTTTTATAATGTGCTTAGTGAACAATGCGGAACAGACATCCATGACGATTTTGAACTTGTTAACTGTTTGAAAGAATTAACATATGCCAAAAAGAAATATGATAAAATCCGTGAGGCTTTAGATAACGTTGAAGAAAATGGTTATGGAATTGTTGTTCCAACTATGGATGAAATGGAACTTAAAGAACCAGAAATTGTGAGAGCTGGTGGCCGTTGCGGAGTTAAACTTAAGGCTAATGCACCAAGTTTACATATTATGAAAGTTAATGTTGAAACTGAAGTTAGTCCAATCATGGGAGGATATGAACAAAGTGAAGATTTGGCAAAATATCTTCTTCAAGAATTTGAAAATAACCCACAAGGAATTTGGCAAACAAATATGTTTGGAAAATCGCTTGAAAGTTTAGTAAACGAAGGAATTAATAGCAAACTTAACGCAATGCCAACAAATCTTCAAAACAAACTACGTAAAACTGTTGGAAGAATTGTCAACGAAGGAAAAGGCGGAATTTTGTGCATATTATTATAAGGAAACTCGAAACTTTCATCTTCACTTAGTTGATTTTCTGACCACGTTAACAAGAGTGATCATTAAATCAAAAGTCGTTCGGGCGAAAGCTTCTCGTTTTAAGAAAAAGCGGATTATTATTTAAGAATGCTTGAGTTGTTACGTGTTTTAAGTGCTATGTAAAGTTCAAAAAAGCAATTACCTTCGCCTTAGGAAAAAGCGGATGATTTAAAACATTGCATGAAGTATCGCGTTCTGATAATGGGATGTTTCGGCAGGCTCAACATGACAAAAAGAAATGAAGAGTGAAGAATTGTGGATGATTTTATTACCATGATTACAATAGTAATCATGGTGTCATTCTGAGCAGAGCGCTAGCGAAGTCGAATGGATCCCCTAAATAATAAAAAATCGAGCGTTATTGCTCGATTTTTTCATGTTTATATTTTAAATATCTTTCAAATTCAATTCCGTTTTTAAAAGCTTCTTGGCACATCATATTGCTTTTTTCTTTATTAATTTCTGAAATATGTTTAATTAATAAGTCGCAATAATCATAAAATGAATCATATAAATCAAAGGGTAGATTTTCAATCAGATTAGTATAAGCAAAATTAATTTCAACACTAACAACGGATTTTGTTTCCAAAATTTTCCTATGATTTTCGCTTTTAATTAATTTTTGGGCAAAAAATAAAGACTCATTGTTCATATTAATCTCCTACAATGATAATATATTCTCAAAATCTCATTGTCAAGCAATTTTAAAAGATATTCTCAAAATATCCTAATATTATATTTTTGAGGTTTTGAGAACATAATCATTATATGGTTAGTGATAAAAGAATTGTTGAGTTTCTAAAAGATGAGGAAACAAATATAAAAGATTTAGCTATATTTTTAAATTTGGATAGTAGTATGGTTCATGCTTGGAAAATTTCTAAACACTATCCGTCGACAGAATATGTTGTAAAGATGTGTGAATACTTTGATTGTTCTGTTGAATATATGCTAAATAGAACGGAAGATATGGGTAAGGGAAGAGTTAAAGTCGTTGATAAGTTTGCAAATAGAGTTAAGTTTTTAATGGATTTAAGAAGTAAAACTCAATATCAAATGGTGAAGAAAGACCGTATTTGTTCTTCAAGTGCTTTTGATAGATGGTTTAATAAAAACGTTGTACCATCGCCAGAAACCCTAATCAAGCTTGCGGACTATTTCAATGTGACTGTGGATTATTTGCTTGGAAGAGAATAAACCTTGGTATCGTGACTACAATTGTAATTAAAATTTCTTACAAACTTTTGAAAAAGTGTTGACAAACAAATTTTTTTGAGTATAATAGGTTTCAGATTAATAGAAATTTTCGCGCCAAAGACAATAAGTGCTGTTAAGCGTAATTACTCAAAGGTCTGAAGGACATTTCTGGGGTCCCCATGAGACAAATGTTGAAATGGGGTAAAACGAGAAATTGTCCAATAAAGAAATTTTGCGATTAGCAAAATGATAACAACGGACATGTTTCGAGTAGCTTATCGAGGAGATGAAAAAGAATGTCGATTAAACTTTGTAATTGTATTCCTTTTGTCTTGGGCAAAAGGAATTTTTGTTTTTCTAAAGGCATAAAGGAGGATTTAAAGTGTCAGCAAATTTAGAAGCTAAAAAGACTGCGGTCGAGGAAATTAAAAACTTAATCTCATCTTCTAAATCTATCGTTTTGGTAGACTACAAAGGCATCACTGTTAGTGACGACACAGCTCTTCGTAAAACTATGCGTGAAAACAATGTAACTTACAAGGTTATTAAAAACACATTATTTAATAAGGCTTGTGAACAACTTGGAATCGCTGGTTTGGAAGAATCTTTAAACGGAACAACAGCTTTTGCTTTCAGTGGTGAAGACGAAACAGCTGCTCCAAGAATGGTTAAGAAAGCAACTAAAGACTATTCTGCTCTTTCAATTAAAGCTGGTTTGTATAACAACAAAGCTATTGATGAAAAAGAAGTTATGGCTCTTGCTTCAATCCCAGGAAGAGAGCAACTTATGGCACAATTGCTATTTGTCCTCAATGCACCTGTATCTGGCCTTGCACGTGCAATCAAAGCAATCGCAGAAAAAGAATAAACCACTTTTGGTTTAAAATTAGGCTATGTGCTTAAGCACAAAAAATATATAAGGAGAAATAAAAATGGAAAAGAAAGATCAAATTATTGAATTAATTAAATCTATGTCAGTTGTTGAACTTAATGAAACAGTTAAAGCAATTGAAGAAGAATTTGGTGTTAGTGCTGCAGCAGCTATGGTTGCTGGCCCAGCAGTTGCAGGTGAAGCAGCTGCAGCAGCAGAAGAAAAAACAGAATTTAATGTTGTGCTTGCTGAATGTGGCGCAAACAAAATTGCAGTTATCAAGGCAGTTCGTGAAGCTACTGGTCTTGGCTTAATGGAAGCTAAAGCTATGGTTGAAGGCGCTCCTGCAACTGTTAAAGAAAATGTTCCAGCAGAAGAAGCTAATGCTCTTAAAGCAGCTTTGGAAGCGGCTGGTGCAAAAGTTGAACTTAAATAATTCTTTATGCTTAAAAAGGTCACTCGAAATGAGTGGCTTTTTTTTAGTTTGTTAAGTGTTAAGTAATTTATCAAAAATAAAATTTAAAAAAATTGTCATATTTTGAAAAAAGTTTTAAAAAACATTTGGAATTTAAAATTTTTAGTGCTATGATATTTGTATCAAAAATAAAAAAGGGGTAAATTTATATGGAATGGTTCACAAATAACTATTGGTGGATGCTTGTTATTTTGCTCTCACTTGTTGTTGCTTTATCTGTTGTTCTTGTTATTTTAAACTATAAGGATAAACGAATCAAAAAAGACTTCCAAGAAAAGGTTCTTATTGTTGAAAATGAACAACCTATTGAGAAAGTTGAACAAAAGCAAGAAGAAGCAAAAACTCCAGCAGTTGAAAATAATTCAGTTGTTGTTGAAAACAAGCCTTCAAAACCAAAAACCAAAGCTGTTGTAACAAAAACAGCAGCAAAAAAAGTTGCAAAGGAAAGCACTTTAACAAAACCAGTTGAAAAGAAAACTGAAGTTAAAAAGGAAACAAAATCAGCAGTTAAAGCTCCAGTTAAAAAAGCTGAAGCGAAAGTTGAAAAGAAAGCAGAAGTTGTAAAACCAGTTGAAAAGAAAACTGAACAAACTAAACCTGCTCAAAAGAAAGTTCCTGCAAAGAAGGTTGCAACAAAAAAAGTTGAAGAGAAAAAAGCTCAACCAGTAAAGGCAGAAGTTAAACCTGCAGTCGCAGAAAAGAAAGCTCCAGCCAAAAAGGTTGAGGCTCCAAAACCAGTTGTTAAGGCAACAAGAGTTGTTCCTGCTGAATCAAAAGTTGAAAAGAAAGCAGAAGTAAAAACTCCGGCTAAAAAAGCAACAAAGCCAGCAGCAAAAGCTCCAGCCAAAAAAGTTGACGTAAAAGTTGCTCCAGCTAAGAAAGTTGAAGCTAAAAAGGAAGTAAAACCTGTTGAAAAGAAATCAGTTGTAAAAACTCCTGTCAAAAAAGCAACAAAGCCAGCAGTAAAAGCTCCAGCAAAAAAAGTTGAAGCAAAAGCTGCTCCAGCTAAGAAAGTTGAAGCTAAAAAGGAAGTAAAACCTGTTGAAAAGAAATCAGTTGTAAAAACTCCGGCTAAAAAAGCAACAAAGCCAGCAGCAAAAGCTCCAGCAAAAAAGACAACAAAGAAGTAAAGTTGGATTTAAGACAACAATTTTCTAATGAAAATATGTTTTGTTGGTGAATGTAATTAAAAAAGTTCTTGAAAAAGAACTTTTTTTCTTGTAAAAAAGTAGACTTTCTTGATTTTTTTTGTTACAATAAAGTTGTATTAGATTAACATTAAAGGAGAAAAAAATGACTTTTGTGTTTACCTCATGGTATTTTGTTATATTTGCTTTAATTGCAGGAATAGTTGCTTGCGCAGTTATTTTTATTAAGATGGATAAAAAAGATAGGGAAATCATAAAAAATTATGTGGAACAAAATCAATCTCAAGAAAGCTCTGTTGAACATAATGTAGAAGAAAAATCTGAAGAAAAAAGAAATGATTAAAGTTTGAGTATCAAACTTTTTTTATGCTTAATGAAAAACTGAATATAATAATAAAAAAAATTGAAAAGGGATTTAATAATCAACACTTGCAATTTTTTTTTATTTCATTTATGATATAAATATGAGAATAATAGCAGGAAAGTATAGAGGTAAAAAATTAAAAGAGTTTGATTTAATTTCAACAAGACCCACAATTGATAGGGTTAAAGAATCTATCTTCAATCTTATTCAGTTTGAAATTGTAGATGCTGTTGTGTTAGATCTTTTTTCTGGAACTGGTGCGCTTGGTATTGAAGCGATTTCAAGGGGTGCAAAGAAAACTTATTTAATTGATTCGAACAAAGAAGCAATTAATATAATCAAAGATAACTTGAAAGGAATTGAGGGAGACTTTGTTGTTGAAAATAAGGATTATCTTGAATTTTTGAATTCAACAACAGCCAAGTTTGATGTTGTGTTGCTTGATCCACCTTATAAAACTGAATTTGGTATTGATGCAATAAAAACCTTAATTGAAAAAGATTTGCTTAATGAAAAGGCAATAATTATCTTTGAAACCAGCGAAGAAAAAGAGTTTGAATTTAATTTTAATAATTTTGAAGTTAAAAAGAAAAAATATGGCACAGTTGCTGTGTATAAAATGGAAAAGAAGGATTAATGGATTATATCAAGAATAAGGATAATATAGTAATAATAAATTTGGAAGATTTCAATGCAAAACAGATTTTAGATTGTGGTCAAATCTTTCGTTACACAATGGATGGGGATGTTGCAGTTGTTCATTCAATTGATAAGCAAGCAATTTTAAAGACAGAACAAGATAGAGTTGTGATAAAAACCAATGATGTTGATTACTTTGAAAATTTCTTTGACTTAAAAACAGATTATTCTAAAATAAAAACAGAACTTAAGCAAAATGAATTCTTGTCTTCAGCTGTGGACTATGGAAAAGGAATAAGGATCTTAAACAATGATGCGTATGAAATGATTGTTAGTTTTATAATTTCTGCAAACAATAACATAAAACGAATAAAGAAATCAATTGAATGGTTGTGCGAAAAGTTTGGTGATAACAAAGGTGACTATTTTGCTTTTCCAACCTTAAACCAATTGAAAAAGGCAACGATTGAAGATTTTAAGCTTGCAGGCTTGGGTTATAGGGCAGAACAAATGGCGGAAACAATTCAATTTTTGAGCGAGCAAGATATTAACAATTTAAAAACAATGCCACAAGAAGAGCAATTTAAATTTTTAGTTTCTCTT
Source organism: Candidatus Onthoplasma sp. (assembly GCA_045578345.1). Classification (GTDB taxonomy): domain Bacteria; phylum Bacillota; class Clostridia; order Christensenellales; family UBA1242; genus Onthoplasma. The sequence goes on along the minus strand of JAZNKB010000008.1, from coordinate 83,389 downwards.
AAAGGAATTGGTGAGAAAGTTGCAAATTGTATAATGCTCTTTGGACTTGGTGTTAAAAATGTTTTCCCAGTTGATACATGGATAAACAAAGTTTACAATAAATTAACTAACACGTTTGAAACGGATAGAAAGAAAATTACAAAGCTATTAACTGCGCGTTATGGAAATTTGTCTGGGTATGCTCAACAATACTTTTTCTATTATTTTAGAGATAACAATATTAAGTAAAGACTTTCAGTATATGAAAGTTTTTTCATATCTATTTGAAAAACCACTCTTGACAAATTGAAATTCTATGATATACTCATATCAAACAAAGGAGAAATTGACATGGAATTTGCTCAAATCTTTACTGAAATGCATTGGGTTCCGGCATTGTTGCTTATTCTTGGTATAGTGCTTGTGATTATTGAAATTTTCGTTCCAGGGTTTGGATTTTTTGGGATTTCAGGTTTTGGTTCACTCATTGCTGGAGTAATTGTTAGAATTTGCTTTGGCTTAAATTTAAGTCAATCTTTGGCACTGATTTTAATTGTTTTAGGTTTCTTGGTGCTTGTTGTTATGCTTATGATATGGGGCGCGCAATACGGAATTCTTGGGAAAACCGGCTTATTTGAAAGAAGGACAACCCTTTCGAAGGATTACGACAAAGCTGATAAGGAGTTGAGACGTCTTGTTGGAAGAAATGGAAAAACAATCAGTAAACTTGATTTAGGTGGCAAAGCAAAAATCAGAGGCAAAATATATGACGTTGTGTCAATCTCTTCATATATTGATGTTGGTGCACGAATCAAAGTTGTCGAAATCAGAAATAACACCATTATGGTGAGAAAGTGGTTTGAATAAAGGAGAAAATATGTTGAATTCAATGATGTTAATGCCAACTTGGGCAATTCTTACAATTGTTTTATCGGTTGTTGTTGCAATAATTGTTGGAATATTAGTGTTAGTGCCAACAAATGTTTGGTTTAGGGCGCTTGCGTCTGGTGCTCACGTTTCAATGTTGAGATTAATCGGCATGAAAATGCGTAAAGTTGATTATAAAAAACTTGTAAATATTTATATCATATCTCAAAAAGCTGGATTGCAAATTCCAATTGTAGAATTGGAAACTCACTTGATGGCTGGTGGAGACATTGAAAAAGTTGTAGATGCATTAATTGCGGCTCACAGCGCAAAATTGGATTTGCCACTTGAGATGGCAAAAGCAATCGACTTGGCTGGTCGTGATGTTGTAGAGGCTGTTAAAATAAGTGTAACTCCAAAAGTTATTAAAACTAACTGGATTGAAGCTTTAGCAAAAAACGGAATTCAAGTGAGAGCAATTGCTCAAGTAACTCTTAAGGCAAAACTCGACCGTCAAATTGGAACAGCAGACACTGAAACTATTTTAGCACGTGTTGGAGAAGGGGTTGTAACTGCAATTGGTAAAGCAAACACTCATTCTGAAATTGTTTCAAATCCATCAGTTATTTCAAAAACAATTTTAGCGGACCATTTGGATAAAAACACAGCATATGAAATTTTGTCAATCGATATTTGTGATGTTGATGTTGGAAATAATGTTGGAGCAAAACTCAAAATTGAAGAAGCAGAAAGTAAAAAGAAAATTGCTCAAGCTGCAGCAGAAGAAAGAAAAGCTCAAGCAATTGCTTTAGAGCAAGAAATGAAAGCAAAAACTCAAGAAATGAAAGCAATTGTTCTTGCTGCAGAAAGTGAAGTTCATAAAGCAATGGCAACAGCAATGAAAAATGGTAAGTTTGGTGTTATGGATTACTATAAACTTCAAAACATAGCTGCTGACACAAAAATGAGAAACTCAATCAGTGGATCAAAGGATGAAAAACCTAACGATGAAGGAAAACCTAATCACGGTGGTGGTTTCTAAGCTAAAGCCTAACGAAAGTTGGGCTTTTTCTAAAAGGAGATAAAATATGTCCAAATTTGAAATTTTCTTAATAGCGCTTTTGTGTGCAATACCTGTTATTGCATTGATTATGGTTTTTCCAAAAATCAAATTTAAAAAGAAAATAAAAAAGGTTAAAGAACCGATTAAAACCCTCGCAGATTTTAAAGAGGAAGAAAAACCTAAAGAACCAGTTGTTCAAGAAGGACCTAAAGAGATTCAAAAACCGATCGTGTCAAATGAAATTTCAACTGATGATTTTCAAAACTATATTGAAAGAAAAAAACAAGACATATCAAAACCCAAAAGAATAGAACTTCCTAGCGACTTTAAAGATATGAGTATGCCTTATATGCCAAGAAGAAGATCTAGGTCTCAAAAACCAAAAAATGTTGCAGAAGAAATAAAATCCTTATCGCCAGAACTTAAAGCAATGCTTATTGCTGGAGTTTTAGACAAAAGAGATTATGATTAAGACCTTATAGCAAGGTCTTTTTTCTTTTTTAATAACTGTTGACATGTTTATGATATTATGATATTATGTAATTACGTAATAATTCAAGGAGGAATATAAAATGACTGAGATGGAAGAAATTTTAAATCGTCTTAAAGATGTGGAGCATAGGCTCAAAAGAATGGAAGATGACACTCAAGATCAAAAACGAGAAAAATTTGGGAACGTCACAATAAATCCAAAAGATATGGAATATGGTAGAATGGCTTATGTTGGCAAGTACGAGTCTCCAGATAGAAGCATGGGCTCAACTTTTGGGTCGGATAAGATTAAAATTTCAAAACTTTTCGAAACCAATTCGTTTGAAATGGCTCAAGTAATTGACGCATTCTCAAGCGAAGATAGAATTAACATTGTTAAAACGTTAATTCAAAGAAGCTTAACTGCACGCGGACTTATGGAAGAACTTAATTTCTCCACCACAGGCAAACTTTATCATCATTTGTCTTTCCTTGAAAAAATCGGTGTAATTCGTAAAGACGCCGAACAATATCATGTATCAGCAAGATATATCGGTTGTGTGTTACTCATTTTTGCTGGTGTTCAATCAATCATCAACAAAAACAATAGTGAAGATTAAAAGATATCACAATTGCAATGTCTTTTTTCATTTGCTATAAATAATATATAATATATATGCTTATTATAAATACCTTATTAAATAAAGGGCTGAAAGTGCTAAAAATATCATTTTTAAAAAAAATAAAAAATTTTTAAAAAATTTATAAAAAACACTTGCATTAATTTTAAAAATGGTGTAATATAGGCTCAGTTACGCACCGCAAGGGCGTAACAAACACACAAAATTTCATGAATTTGTCGAAAGTTTAAGAAATTTTAAAAATTTTCAAAAAAAATTAAAAAAGTTTTGAAAAAACTGTTGACAAAAGTTTTGAAGTGTGTTATATTAACAATGCGCAACATGTAATAACGCATATCGCGAAGTTGCAAATGCGCCTATATAATGGGACTTATGTCTCTTAATTATATAGTATGAGAACAATGACAACTGCATATTTTTGAAAAATACAAATACGAGAAAGTAATTTGCATTAAGCAATTATTTCAATTTCAAATTTGTAATTTTGCCAAAGAACATTTATCAAAGGAACAAAAAGACGATCAAGCTACAAAGAGCATATAGAGAATGCCTTGGCACTAAACGCCGATGAAGGACGCGACTAACTGCGATAAGCTACGGGGAGCTGTAAATGAGCAATGATCCGTAGGTCTCCGAATGTGGAAACACACTATGGTGAAGCCATAGTATCATAACATGAATACATAATGTTATGAAGGGAACTCAGGGAACTGAAACATCTAAGTACCTGAAGGAAAAGAAAGTAAATTAACGATTACCTAAGTAGTGGCGAGCGAAAAGGTAACAGCCCAAACCACGGGTAGCAATATCTGTGGGGTTTAGGACTCAGTGAGTAGTGGAAATGCTTATAGTTGAACATACCTGGAAAGGTGGGCAATATAGAGTAAAAGCCTCGTAAACGAAATGAGCACAAAGCGAATGAGTATCCAGAGTAACGTGGGACACGTGAAATCCTGCGTGAAGATAGGAGGACCATCTCCAAAGGCTAAATACGATTTAGTGACCGATAGCGAATAGTACCGTGAGGGAACGGTGAAAAGAACCCCGGGAGGGGAGTGAAATAGAACCTGAAACTATATGTTTACAAGCAGAGAGAGCACTACGTAGCAATACAGTGCAATCTCGTACTTTTTGTAGAACGGGCCGGCGAGTTATCGTACGTAGCGAGGTTAAGGTATTAAGTACTGGAGCCGAAGCGAAAGCGAGTCTTAATAGGGCGAGTTAGTTGCGTGCGGTAGACCCGAAACGAGACGACCTATCCATGAGCAGGTTGAAGCAGAGGTAACACTCTGTGGAGGACCGAACACACTCCTGTTGAAATAGTAGGTGATGACTTGTGGATAGCGGAGAAATTCCAATCGAGTCTCGATATAGCTGGTTCTCCTCGAAATAGCTTTAGGGCTAGCCTCTGTGTAAAGATAGTTGGGGGTAGAGCACTGAATGGTCTAGGGGGCTTCGCGGCCTACCGAAACTTATCAAACTCCGAATACCAACGTATCGATAGCAGGGAGTCAGACTGCGAGAGATAAGTTCCGTAGTCAAAAGGGAAACAGCCCAGACCTACAACTAAGGTCCCAAATGTACAGTTAAGTGTGGAAGGATGTGTAAACGCATAGACAACCAGGATGTTGGCTCAGAAGCAGCCATTCATTAAAAGAGTGCGTAATAGCTCACTGGTCGAGTGGGTATGCGCCGACAATAATCGGGGCTAAAACTGTAAACCGAAGTTTAGGAATGTATAATTTTTTATATATTGGTAGAGGAGCAATGTATACGGGCAGAAGCACGATCGAAAGGGCGTGTGGACTGTATACAAGAGAGAATGCCGGCATGAGTAGCGCGAGCGTTGATACAATCAACGCGGTCGAATGTCCAAGGTTTTCTGGGGAAGGTTGAACCACCCAGAGTAAGTCGGGACCTAAGCCGAGGGCGAAAGCCGTAGGTGATGGATAACTGGTAGATATTCCAGTACCACTTAATATAGATAAAGAGTCGAAGCAGGGACGCAGAAGGATAGTGCATCCGCGGGAATGGAAATCCGCGGCTAAATCATGAGTAGGATTAGGTAGTGAAGTACGCCAAATTATTAACTATAAGTGATGACGGGGAGTGAATATAGTAACGAAGTGCATGAATTCACGCTGACGAGAAAAGCTGCTAGATATATATTGAGTGCCCGTACCCCAAACCGACACAGGTGGACGATGTGAGAAACATAAGACTGGCGGGATAACCTTTGTTAAGGAACTCGGCAAAATGACCTCGTAACTTCGGGAGAAGAGGTGCCTCTAGCAATAGAGGTCGCAGAGAATCGGCCCAAGCAACTGTTTACCAAAAACATAGGTTTCTGCAAAATCGTAAGATGATGTATAGGAGCTGACGCCTGCCCAGTGCTGGAAGGTCAAGGGGAGATGTTAGAGCAATCGAAGCATCGAACTTAAGCCCCAGTGAACGGCGGCCGTAACTATAACGGTCCTAAGGTAGCGAAATTCCTTGTCGGGTAAATTCCGACCTGCATGAATGGCGTAATGATTTGGGCACTGTCTCAACAGAGGACCCGGTGAAATTGAAGTATGTGTGAAGATGCACATTACCTGCGACTGGACGGAAAGACCCCATAGAGCTTTACTGTAGATTAATATTGAATTTCGAAATTGTTTGCACAGGATAGGTGGGACGCTGAGAGACGAGGACTTCGGTTCTCGTGGAGCGGTTGTTGGGATACCACTCTGATAATTTTGAGGTTCTAACTTGTGGCCATTATCTGGCATGAGGACAGTGTTAGTTGGGCAGTTTGACTGGGGCGGTCGCCTCCTAAAATGTAACGGAGGCGTTCAAAGGTTCCCTCAGGATGAATGGAAATCATCTGTAGAGTGCAAAGGCAGAAGGGAGCTTAACTGTAAGACAGACAAGTCGAGCAGATAGGAAACTAGGACTTAGTGATCTTGTGGTTTAACATGGAATAACCATTGCTTAACGGATAAAAGTTACCTTGGGGATAACAGGCTGATCCATCCCAATAGTACACATAGACGGGTGGGTTTGGCACCTCGATGTCGGCTCGTCACATCCTGGAGCTGTAGTAGGTTCCAAGGGTTCGGCTGTTCGCCGATTAAAGTGGCACGCGAGCTGGGTTCAGAACGTCGTGAGACAGTTCGGTCCCTATCCATCGCAGGCGTAGGATATTTGAATGGGGCTGCTCCTAGTACGAGAGGACCGGAGTGGACGTACCTATTGTGCACCAGTTGTCGCGCCAGCGGCACGGCTGGGTAGCGAAGTACGGAAGTGATAAACGCTGAAAGCATCTAAGCGTGAAACATGCCATAAGATAAGATATCCCATAGCATAAGCTAGTAAGACCCCTTTAAGACTAAGAGGTAGATAGGTCAGGAGTGTAAGTGAAGTAATTCATTCAGCGGACTGATACTAATAGGTCGAGGGCTTGATCACCTTCCTTTTGAGAAATGATTCTTTTGTAGAATTACAAAGTATTTGTGTTTTAAATCGTTCACCTTTTCTTTGGAAAAGAAGTAATGAAGGAAAAACTTTTTAAGGTGTTCCTTCATAGAACGAAGACAATAACCATAAGGGCTATAATTGCGAATAGCAATTTGCCAAAAGGTTAATTGGCGGAGTATGCAGTTGTCATTGTTCTAAATCAGCAAATGCTGATGTTCAATGAACCATGATGGTGATTATAGCTGAGAGGATCCACTTGTTCCCATTCCGAACACAACAGTTAAGCTCTCACACGTCGACGATATTTGGCTGGAGACGGCCCGAGAAAATAGATCGTTGCCATCAACCTGCATCGCAATTAGTCTTATGGCTAGTTGCGATTTTTTTATTTCAAATCGCAACGTAAGCACTTTTAGACTATTGCGATGCATTATGAAGGGAAACCCCATGTTTTCCCTTCATGGCTTCCTTTCCTTTTTCTATAAGGTTTTTGATTGAAATATATTTGGGGTATTTACAAAATAGATATGGTATGATATAATACAACTAGATAAGGAGATATTATGAAGAAAAAAGTATTCACAAATAAAGATGGTGTTGAGGCGATTAAGAAATATATAGATGGAACGCACGAAGGTAAATTATTTTTCAATGCAAAGATGGTAACGCATTTTTGTACTAAATTGTATCCAGAATTAGATAAAAAAGAAATACATTCTGTTATTAAATATTGCTTAGAATATTTAACAGAAAAAGAATGCTTGGAAAAATTTGATAATCATAAATATTCACAAGTAAAACATTTAGATTATTTTGTTTATGATGAAAATGAGAATATAAATAGTTTATAAGGAGAAATTATGGCACGAAATGAATTAGTTCCGCAAGATTATTGCAATATGGTTGTTGATTATATTGCTAGTTTTAAAGGTTTATTGCCTTTCACTGTTAAAGCTATTACAAAATATTGCATTAAGAATACAGAAGTATTAGATGAAGGTGATGAAGAACAAATTGAACATATTGTACGCGAAACGTTAGAAACTTTACGAGGCACAGGATATTTAACTAAAAGTGCAGGTTTATATGTTGCTGTTAAAGATGTTTTAAAAGCTGATATATATGTTATGGAAGAACCAAAACCAATGAAACAACTTTCAAAAGAAATGATAGATAGACTTAATGAAATCGATAGAAATACGCAATATTTAGGAGATAATTTGTAATGGAACTTAGCATTGGAAAAGAATTAAGTAAAGAAAAATACGAAGAGTTGGTTTGTGGAACTTGCTTAGAAGTTCTCTCTTTAGATGAACTTGTGGATATTGCGTTAAATAGTGAAGTTATGAATCCAGGAAAGAATAAAATTTGGGAATTTGCTGGTGCTTATTATAGATTCAACATTAATAATATGCCTATTATAGTTATTGATAGAGCTCAAACTGTTGGTGGGTACAACAATAGTGAATTGGAATTAAATTTTTTGGACGATAACACAATAAAATGTAACCACAAAACTTTTGAAAATATTGTGTATTCAAAAATTCAAGAAAAAGAAAACAATATTAAATTATAGAACTCCTATTGAGTTCTTTTTTAATTTTCACTATTGACAAGGTGAAATTTGTGTGGTATTATTCAGTTGCATATAAAGATATACATGAGGGAATTAAAGGAGATATTATGAACGTAAAATTATCTGAGAAGATTGATAAAATTAAAAAAATGTCAGTTGAAGAATTATGTAAAAAATTTAATTGTAAGCCAGAAGAAATTTGTTTGGATGATTATATTGCAAATCAAACAAATGATACCGTTTGTCCATATAAAGTGATTTTAGGTTTTGCAAACTTTGAAAATTCGTCTGTTACAAGTTTAGGTAATTTAGAAATTGTTTATGGCAAAAAGTTTAGAGATGCTTTTGGACCTATCACAGATATTAACCATCAGCCTATTTATTTGGGGATTAATCTTAAAAATTCTAAAATCAAAAGCTTAGAAAATGTTAGAAAAATTTATGGTTCAATTACATTAAATGAAAATATTAAATCATTAAATAATGTGGAATATATAGGTTCAAATTTATATCTTTCCAATTTAAATTTAGAGGACTTTGGTAATCTACAAATTGTAGATGGTACATTATGTATTGATGATGATGAAAGAAAGTGTAAAGCAACCTCATTAAAAAACATAAGGAAAATCCGAACTCTTTATTTGAACACAAATTGTTTAAAAGATACAGGAGCTGTTGAAGAAATTAAAGATATACAATTTGGACCAAAATGTAATTTTAGAATTTGTAAATTATTCAAAGATAAATTTAAAAGAATCGATGGCAAATTTGTTAGAAAAGATCTTATTGAAAATATGGATCTTGATAATGAAGTTCAAGATCAACTAGTTGAAACTCAAGAATAATAAATAAAAAACAAGGTCTAATCCTTGTTTTTTTCATATAAATTGTAGATATAAGATTTGGTTAAATTATATTTTTCTTTAAGAGTCTTAAAAACCGTTTGTTTGTCATTTTCTTTTAATAGATCTTTCATTTCAGTAAGCAAAATATCGTCAGTTATTTCAGTTTTTTCCTGTTCTTTATTTTCAATAATTACAACAAATTCACCTTTGGGATCATTTAGTTCAAAAGGAAGAGTTGCAAAAGTTACGTTTTCATGCATTTTAGTGATTTCACTTACAATTGCAATGTTAACATCACCTAAAGCATTAAATAAAGATTTTAAATCCTTATTTAAGTTGTACTTTGAAGAGTAAACAATTTTAGTTCCATTGAAATTTTTAATATCATTAAGTTGAGTTTTTAGTTCTTTGTTCTTTTCACTTAAGAATCCAAAAAAAGCAAATTTAGTTGCATCGAAACCAGACAAAACGAGAGCACAAAGACCAGCATTTGCGCCTGGAATAATTGTGAATTTTATGTTATTTTCAATAAGTTTTTTTGCTAAAATATTCCCAGGATCACTTATTATTGGCATACCTGCATCTGAAATTACAGCAACATTTTTGCCTTCTTTTAAAAGTGAAATTATTCCTTCAGCTGAATTTGTTTCGTTAAATTTATGATATGCGATAGTTTTTGCTGTGATTTCATAATGGTCTAATAAGATTTTGCTATGTCTAGTATCTTCACAAGCAATAACATCAACAGATCGCAAAATATTCACAGCTCTAAATGAGATGTCGTCAAGATTTCCAATTGGTGTTGAAACGAAGTATAACACAATAACTCCTCAATGTTTTTTTAATATATATTCATTGTACATAAAACTATAAAGAAAGTAAAGTTTATATTAATTGTATTAATTTTTGGTGTTGATAGTGAATATATTAAAAGATATCAATTTGTGAATATTTTTGTAGTTGCGAATAAAATATTTTTTTAATTTAAATTAATATTCCATATAGTTTACTTTTTTGTTTGTTTTAATTGCGTATTCAATTTCTGATTTTGTGCTTTCTCCAATATATCCATTTTTGTTTATATCAAAAATTTCATCAGCCAAATCAATTTTTCTTTTATGCATGTCATCAAGCATGATTTTTGTTTTTGTTAATTCACCTTCGCTCATGTTTTCCCAAACTTCATTATCACCGGAATGACCAAATAATCCAACAGAGATAACAATATTTCCTTGAAGTGTTAGTTCTTTTTGAACTCGCATGAAATCATCTTTAAATTTGGTAGAGCCACATAAAGTTATAATCTTATAATTTCCTATCATAAAAATTCCTTTTATTTATTAAGTATTATAGTTCATTTTGAAATAAATGTAAAGTTTTGTGTTGGGTATTGACAAATTTATATTTTGGTGTAAAATATAGTTAAATTTGGAGGAAACAAAATGAAGAAAAAACAATTAGAGGATTGTGAAATTAAACATGAAAGTGAGTTTTATGTCATAACGAAAAAGAACAAAAATGATAAATTTTTCCGTATCTATCACAAAAATAGCGATACAGTAATTACATGCTCAAAATATTATATCATCAAATCTGCTATTATCTATAAAAATGAGTTTGGATCAATGTTATATTACAATGAAGATGTTCCACAATATTATAGCGATGAAGATCAAGAGATTAATACGCTTGAAATTGCGGATATTAAATATAAAGAAATTGATAAAATACAATTAATACTTATTAAATATAGAGATGAAAACGGAAATATAGCAGATGCTGTTATAGACGCTGATGGTAATTTCAAAACCATTTCAATTGACACATTGACTAGCATTTTAGAAATTATTTAAATTAAAAACTTACGAAAAAACAAGGGATTTTATTCTTCCTTGTTTTTTGTTATTCTAACACCTGGTTTTGCATTTTTAATTGCTTCAATTAGAACTAAATATGCTTCTTTTTCGCCATTGAAAATAAACTTCATCCTTTTAACTTCCAAATGATATTTAGAGCATGTGGAAATAACTTCAGTTGAGCGAGAAGCAAGATGAACCATGTATAATCTTCCTTTATCCTTCAAAAGTTCGCTTGATTTTGAAATGATATCTTCCAAAGTTGCTTCAATCTCATGGCGAGATATTGCAATTTCATATTTCTCGTTTATTTTATTGTTTGGATTAACTTTGAAGTATGGTGGATTGCAAATAATTACATCAAGATGTTTTTTAAAATCGGATGATTTAAGTTCTTTAAGATTACAATTAAATATTTTACTACGGCGTTTAAAACCATTGAAAGCAATGTTTTCTTCAATTATTTCACACATTTCAGGTTGAATTTCATTGAAATACAAATGATTATATGGGCAAAGAGAATATGCATAAAAACTTATGACGCCGCTTCCAGCACAAAGTTCCAAAACATCATCACTATGTTTGATATTGCAAAATTTAGCAAGCATAATTGCATCTTGCGTAAACTTATAATAATTATCAGATTGGTAAATAGAGATTTCATTTCGTCCGTCCTTATTTGGAGTGAGGATGTCGAAATGCTCTAATTTAAAATTATCAATTTTTTTCATATGTAATTACTTTTGAATATCTTTTAAATCATAAATTTTAATTTCGGTAGTATCATCTTTTGTGAAGGTTACCGTTACAGTCTCTTTTAAGAAATCTCTTCCAGTAACCAAGCCTTTTCCGTCAGGTGTGTTTACATAAGAATTTTCTTTTGGCATTTTCTTTTGCATTTCAGCGTAATATTCATCTTCGAATTTAAAACAGCAGAGGAGACGTCCACACATTCCATTAATTTTAGTTGGATTGAGAGAAATGTTTTGATTCTTTGCCATTTTGATACTTACTTTATCAAAATCATTTAAGAACGATTTGCAACAAGTAACACGTCCACAAACGCCAATTGCTCCGACTTGTTTTGTTTCATCTCTGTTTCCAATTTGACGCATTTCAATTCTTGCCTTAAATTTTGAACCAAGAACTTTGATTAATTCTCTAAAGTCAACACGCTCATCGGCGGTGTAGTTAACATTTATTTTGCTTTTATCAAGGCTTACAGAAATAAAACCTATTTTCATGTTGAGATTAAGTTTGCTTGCTTCTTGTTTAATCTCAGGTAACAATGAACGAGCATATTTGCAATTTTCGCAATTTTGTTTTCTGTCTTCTTGTGAAGCAATTCTAACAATTTCACAATATTCAACATCAGCTTTAACATCGGTGAAGTTTTTAATTGTTGCAATATCAAGAGATCCATTTGTTGAAACAATAACAATATCGTTAATATTGTAATCATCATTGTTTTTCAATGCATATACTGTTTGTGGTAAATTGATAAGATTAAGTTCTATTGTTTGCATAAAAATTTCTCCTTTAAAATATTAAATAGTAAGTTGTCCAAAATGTATCCAAGATTAACATTTGACATTTGTTTTTTATATGAATTTTCAATGTGAGGTAATGAATTTATTAGAGCTTGAGTTGGGTAATTTGTTTTTATTAAAGTTGTAAGATAATTATCAAAAACCATTTGATTGTTGATGCAACTTAAAAATAATTTTTGCAAAATTGGAAGAATTAAATTTTTGTCATATTCAGGAAGAGAACTTGCAATTTTAGGAATGTTTTGAGAAGATTTTAAATTTTCAAAAATATATTTTATTGCATTAATTGTTTTTTGATAGTTTTCATTAGTTTCAAAATTTAACATTTCAGTTAAATTTAAATCAGTTGACATATACTTTGAAATATCAATGTTGTTTTGTTTTAATTCGTTGTGAATTGTTTTCAAATCATCTTGGTTTAATTTTGGAATGTTAATTTTGTTTAAACGACTTAATACTGTTGGTAGAAGTTTATCCATTTTGCTGGTTGTTAAAATAAAAATGTTAGATAGATTAGGTTCTTCTAATGATTTTAAGAGTTTATTTTGAGAAATTTCATTTATTGTTTCAGCATTTAAAATAACAAAAATCTTATGAGAACTTGAAATTGGTAAAGTGTTTAATTTATCAATTAAGTTATTTATGTCATCAACTTTAATTGCATTTTGATCAAGCTTAATGTAGTCTGGATGTGAATAAGTTTCAAATTGTTTGCACGCAGGACACGAATTGCAACCAATTTTATTGTCACATAAAAGTGATTTTGCAAACAAAAGAGCAATGTTGTTATTTAATTCTTTGTCAAGGGAATAAAATAAGTATGCGTGATGTGAATTTTTGCTTAAATTTAATGATTTAAATAGGTTTGTATCTCTCAATGTTTCAATCATGGAGATATTATAGCACAAAACTTAAAATTTTACAAATCATTTAATTATCTTGACAAAAACATATAAACAATATACAATAAAATTAAGGAGGGGTTTATGAATAGAAAAAGGAAAAAATATTTAACAATTGGATCTATTATTATAATAATTGCTTCAGCATTTGAAATGTTGATGGGGCTTGCTTTGTTTGCATTAGGTTCATTTGTGGACGAAGATTTTATGAAAGAAGTGTATAAATCTGATGAATGTGTTTATTATGAAGAAGCAGATGGTAGTTATTATTTTGTGGAAATAGACGAAGACGGTGAAGAGGATATAACCACTCAATCGGATATCATCATAACTGTTAGAGTTATCACAACAATAATCGACTTCGCTGGTTTTGTGATATTAGGAATGGGAGTTGCAAAACTTGTTTTGGCAATCAAAGTTCTGAGTTCGAGTGGTAAAAATAAATATGCAAAAGGTTGCACAATTGCACTGCTTACGTTAACTGTTTTAAACACCAACATTATAGAAGTTATTTTCTTAATCTTAGCAATGTGTGCAAATGACGAACAATTGATAAAATCTAATCAAGACAATGTGTGTCAACCACCTGATGTTATTGTTAAATAAGACTTTTATGAAATGCAAAAAAAAGAACACTGTTTAGAATTCTTCATAACAATGTTCTTTTTTTTATTCTATAATTGAATTTTTGTAATTTTGTATTGAACAAGACCTGCTGGTGTTTTTATAACAGCAATTTCGTCAACTTTTTTGCCCATAAGGCCCGCACCAATTGGAGAAACGTTACTAATCATTCCGTTCAATGGGTCTGAATCTGTGTCACCAACAATTGTATATTCAAAGTTTTGTTTTGTTTTCATGTTTGTTATGCTAACTTTACATCCAACACCAACTTTTTTAGTGTCAACTTTTTTTGGGTCGATGATAACAGCAGATTTAAGTTTGTTTTCAAGGTCAAAAATTTCAGCTTCAGTGCTTGCTTGTTCTTCTCTTGCAATGTCATATTCACTGTTTTCACTTAAGTCGCCATAACTTCTTGCTTCAGCAATTTTGTTTGCAACTTCTTGTCTTCTTGTTGTTTTTAAAAAGTTTAAACGTTCAACAGTTTTGTCATATCCTTCTTGAGTCATAAATGTTTTTTCATCCATAATAATATCTCCTTTTATAGTTAATGGTTTAACAAATTTAAATCGATTAGTTATCTAATTTTTTAATATAGATAATAAATCAAATTTAATGTTAATGATTGTTTTTTTGTTTTTACAACAAAATAGTTGCAATAGAAGACCTATCGCAACAGTTGTTTTTCTTAAACTACGTGTCATTATAACATTTGAACAGGTTTACTGTCAAGAGAAATTTATAATTTTTTAACAGTTTCTTCAAATGATTTTTTTACAATTTCTGTTCCTTGCATACCTAGAGAGAATCCGTATTCATTCTTAAGCATAAATTTAACAGCATAAAGTCCGACTGAGTAGCCATAAGATCTGTCAAAAGCGGTTGGTCTTCCACCGCGTTGTATATATCCTAATATATGTGGACGGAATTGAAATTTGCATTTTTCTTGCAAAATTGAAGCAAGTTCATTGCAGTCCACACAATCTTCACGCACCAAAACAATACTTGGCAAGTGATAGTTATCGTGAGTTTTCTTGATTGCTTTTACAAGCGAATTTAAGTTAAAATCTTTTTGTTTAACAACAAGATCGCAGTGAAGAGCAGTGGCAGCAGCATTGATTAAATCGTCACATTCGCGCCCCATGATTTTAATAACACCACCATAATTGAAAGCAGAAAGTGATTCTGAAATTTTATCCACAGCGTCAACGATATTATTTAAAGCGGTGTTAAAACCAATGGTGTAAGAGAAATTTAAATCATTGTCAATGGTTCCAGGAAGAGAAATAATGTTAATTCCAGCATCACGAAGAGCAATTGAACCGCGAATTGTTCCATCTCCCCCAATAACAATCACTGCATCAATCTTGTTGGACTTTATATTTTGAAGTGCTTTTTTAAAATAAGCTGGCTTTAAAAATCTTGGACTTCGACTGCTTTTTAAAACGCTTCCGCCAGCATTGATTTTTCCATCAAGCAAACTGAAATCAATTTCAATGAAATTGTTATCAATTAAACCATCATAACCGCCAACAAAACCTAGAAGTTTGATATTGTTTTCTCTGCAAGCAGAATATATGCCATAAATGGCAGAGTTCATGCCAGGAGCATCACCGCCACTTGTTAAAACAGCAATTTTTTTTATTTTCATAATTTCCCCCATAAATTATAAATCTTTAAAATTACATTTTAAAATATAACTATAAACCTTTAAAAATTTCAACCACAAATCGGTCAAACGCAACATCTTCAATAAAATCATCCGGCTTAAATGTGCAAATACCGAAAACATTAAAATCGTAAACATGTTTATCAAGTAACACTGGAGTAGGAATGTTTAACAAATGGCTTAAGTTTGCAAGCATGTCAAAAAAAGTTGTGGTTTCGGTGTCCACTTTAACAGTTTTGCTTTTCACGATTTTTTCGTTGCTTACAACTTTTCCCCATATTTTAATCATACATATCTATTTTATTCTAAATAAATAAAAAAAGCAAATTATTTTATTGTAATGATAAATTAAATCTTAAAAAATTAATTTTAAATTATCTAATGCACAAATTCATTTCATTTGACAAATATATTCAAATTTAATATTATATTTTTATGAGTAATTTAGTGTCATTAGAATATTTAAATGATTATAACATTGAAGATTTGAAAATTGCAATAGAAAATGGTTTTCAACGTTTAGGTTTGAAAAACAAGTTTAAATCGCAAATGAAAGTTCTTCTTAAGGTTCATTTACCTGATGCTGTGTCGCAAGACTTGGCTGAGACAACTCACTCATCTGTTGTAAGAGCGGTGGTTGATTATCTATCTCAGTTTGGTGTTAAATGTTTGGTTGCGGATAGCCCTGAGAAAAAGTTCAGTGATAGTTACCTTAGTTCAGTCTATTTAAACACCGGAATGTTAGAGATGGCAAATTTAACAACTTGTGAACTTAACCACAACTTAAGAACAGTAAATCTAGAAGTTCCGAATGGTGTAAAAACAAAAGGAATTAAGGTTTTGGATGTTGTAAATCAGGTTGATGCAATAATAAACATTGGAAAACTTAAGTTTGACGATAAATTGGGGTATTTAGGTGCAACGTCAAATATGTTTGGTTTAATTCCTGGACAAATGAAAGAACTAGTGTTAAATAGATTGTCCACACTAGGAGATTTTAATGATTACATAATTGACATGTATGAAACATTTAAAAACAAAATTGTTTTGAATATCTTAGATGGAATTGTATCTCTTGAAGCAAACAAAACTCAAAGAATGCTTAATGTTTTGGCTGTTAGTGAAAGTGCTTACGCAATAGATGCATGTATGTTTGATATTTTAAAAATCAAGTATGATAACACAATTTTAAAACAAGCTCAAAACAGAGATTTGTTTGATTTCAACAGACCATATAAACTTGTTGCCGAAAAACTTGATAGATTTAACGTTGTTGATTTCCAAACAGTTGAATTTGATAATCATACTGAAATTAAACATTCCAAGAACTATTTTATCAACTATCAACAAAGAGTTACAATCGATAAAAATCAATGTAAAGGTTGTAAAATCTGTTCTAAAATTTGTCCAACAAACGCAATTATGATGAAATATGATAATCGCGGTGAACTATATGCTGAAATTGATTATAAAAAGTGTATTTTCTGCCATAAATGTGTTGCTGCATGTCCATATGGAAAAGTGGAAGTTAAAACACCTTTTGGATATAAATCAATGATGAAAGAAATTGAAAAATATAACAAAGAAAATTAATTTGGTTCCGTTTTGATAAAACGTTTTGTTATTCTAAGCAAACGTAGTGCGTCGAAGAATCCCATAATGCTAAGCAATACTTTCTGATTATGGGATGTTTCGACTCATTTCATTCGCTCAACATGACATTTTAATAGGTGTTATTACATTGACTTAATTTAACAACATACAAATATGAATAAATTTGTGCAAACAAAGAAAACTACAATAAATAGGAGAATGTATGTTTAGATTGGTTGCTTTTATAATGACTTGTTTGGGTGGGCTAAATTGGCTAATGATTGGTGCGCTTCAATATGATTTCATTGCTGGCATTTTTGGAACTCAAGCAAATGTTTTTAGTCGTATTATTTATGTGTTCATTGGTTTTTGCAGTATGTATATTTTGGTTGTTACTTTGTTTTCAAAAGGAAGACTTAAACTCTTTAATTATAAAAAGAAAAAACCAGTTCAAAGGAAAGAAGAAGTCGAAGAATTTTAGAACTTCTTTTTTTCTTAAAATTGAATCTTGATTTTCTTTACACAAATTTAAATTTGTGATAATATTAGTCATAGGGGTAAACAAACTAGAGAAATAAAAACATTTCTTTTTTTGGTTTATCTTTTTTAATGAAACAAAGGAGAATTTTATGAATATTGAAGTTGCTGCAAGTACAAAAATCGGTTATGTGGTTGATAAATTTGAGTTAGACCAATTTGGTGGAAGTTCTGCGGGTGTTTGTTATATGCCGCTAGATTTTAAAGCTCTTAAAAATGAAGATATTGAAAAAACATTTAGTAGAAGTGACAGAACTAAGGGAAGTGGACATCATAGTGTGTTTGGACATTCAAGAATTACCTTTGACCTTGAAAATATTCCAAAATTATTTGCTATGTTACTTAATAATGAAAAGGTTTTTGATACAAGCGAGAAATCAGCAAGATACACAAAAATGGAACTAACCGGCATTGAAAAGTATCTTTACGATAAATGGACAGATAAACTTGAAAAGATTATAACTGAAAAATATGGTCATTTTAGTTATTTTGATGGAAGAAGAATTAAAAAGCTTGCAATGGAAAACGCAAGATATTTCACTTCTGTTATGACTCCAACATCTATGAGACACTCTATCAGTTATCAACAACTAAATTATATGTGCGGTTGGATGCAACAATTTGAAAATAGCAATAACCCAATATATAAAATGTTGGCTCCTACTGCAAGTGAATTCGTTCAAAAAATGGAAGATTTTGGCTATCTTGATAAAGACCTTATGAATGATGGAAAGGGAAGAGAATTTTCATTGATTGGTAAACGTGTACGTCAAGAACAATTTGGTGAATGTTATTCAGTGAACTATAAAGGAAGTTTTGCAATGCTTGCCCAAGCGCAACGCCACAGAACTCTTCATTATGAAATGATGTTAGATGAAAATCCTGAATATTTCATCCCTTTGATATTGCAAGATAATCCATATTTGGTTGAAGAGTGGTTAAGAGATATGGAACAAGTGGAACACTTGCTTCCACAAGGTCAACTTTTGAACATCAACGAACGTGGAGACTATGAAAACTTAATTTTAAAAGCAAAAGAAAGACTTTGCACTGCAGCTCAACTTGAAGTTATGAGAAACACTCAATATACAATTGAAAGAATAATCAAAAACACTGATAACGATTTTGTTCGCCGTGATTTAGAGAAAATCAACACAGGAGCTCGTTGCACAAGCGGATTCAAATGTGCAACCCCATGCGCTTTCAAAGAAGGCATTGATTTATCTAGACTTATATAATTTGACAAACTCTTATTAACTATTAATATAATAATAAGGAGTGATTATGAAGCAAGAACAATTAGAAGCGATTACATATAGTCAATATACTGGTTGGTTATATGATGTTTATTTGAAAATTCCAAAAGATTTAGGCTTTTTAACAAGAGATAAAGCAATGGAGTTGGCAAAAAAGGAAAGAGTGTTAAGAAGAAAAGAAATGAAATCAATAATTCAAAAAATTCTTGTTAAACTCAGTTTGATTCCTTGCAATGCTAAACATGTTTATGAAGATTATGATTTGGCTTTATCTTTGATGCATCATTTGAATAAAGATATCTTAACAAAAGAAGATGTTGATACGGCTAGGAGTGAAGAATTTTACAATATATATTTTAAAGAAGCACTTTTAGAATATCAAAAGTTTTGTTTCAGTCATGAGCTTGATGATTTAACAAAAGAAGAAAGATTAGCATATGAAAAGCAGAAGAAAGAACTTTTTCAAAAAGCAATTCCACCATATGGTAATTTTAATTTTGTTGAAATTAAATATAATTAAAATATTAATTAAAAAATCGCTAAAATACTATAAAATAGTATTTCTTAATAATTTTTTAAATAAAAAAATAATTTTAAAAAGTCACTTGAATAACTTTCAAGTGATTTTTTTATAAAATTTAAAACAAATTTAAAAATTTTGTGTTAATATGTTTGCAACAGAAAGGGAAAATTATATTCAAGTAAGTTTGATATATATTTTCTTTTCGCTTGTTTATGTTCAAGCACAAATAATCTAAAAGGAGAAAATTATGTCTAATGGTTTTGGTTTGTTTTTAAAACAAAAAAGACAAGAAAAAAATCTAACTCAAAAAGAATTGGCAAAATTGTTGTTTGTAACAGAGTCGGCGGTTAGCAAATGGGAAAAAGATGTGGCTCATCCAGACATAGCATTGCTTCCTAAACTTAGTGAAATTTTGGGAGTTAGTGAACATGAACTAATCACCGCAAGCATTGATGAAAAAAGCAGAGCAGAAAAAGTTCAAGCAAAGAAGTGGAGAACACTCAGTTTTTCTTGGAGTTTGTTCTTTTCTATTTCGTATGCACTTGCCCTCATCCCATGTTTCATTTGTGACTTGGCCATTAACAAAAGTTTAACTTGGTTTTGGATTGTTTTATCTAGTTTAATTCTAGCTTTTACATTCACAAATCTTCCAAAATATATAAAGAAACATAAACTTATTTTTGTGCCTCTTAGTGAGTTTTTAGCGCTAACATTATTGCTTGGTGTTTGTTGCTTACACACGGGTGGAAATTGGTTTTTAATTCCAACTCTTTCAGTTTTGTTTGGAATGATAATAATCTTTATGCCAATCTATGTTAAAAAATATAAAGTGTTTGAAAAGATTAGAAAATTTAACGATTTTGTTTCAGTTGGTTTTGATTTTGTTGCGCTTAATATTTTGTTAATTGTTGTTGACATATTCGCAGTTTCAAACGGACATGCAAATAACCATTGGTTTTTAAAAATTGGTTTTCCAATAACTTTGGTGTGCTATTTAATTATTAGTATTTTAATGGCAGTGCGATTCTTGAAGGTCAATAAACTATTAAAAACAAGCATTATTTTAACTTTAATAAATTCATTATATTTGGTGCCACCATTTCTTAAATTTAAAAATCCAGAACTTCAAAGAGAGTTGTCTCATGATGCAAACATATTTAAGGCAGATTTTTCTCGTTGGATTCCAGAAGTTACCTTAGATCAAAACATTCATGCAATAATAGCTTTAACACTTTTATGTCTTTCAATCATATTCTTAATCAGCGGTTTAATCCTGTATTATAAAAGAAAAAATCTAAATAATTTTTAAAAGTAATATTGAAATAATTTTCTAAGTATGCTATACTTTTTGCAATTTTAAGGAGCATTATGAGTATATTAGATTATTTTAAACACAAAAAAGATAATGATAAAATAACAAAAAACACAATGGTTTACGGTGTTTATAAAGAAGTTCTTTTTGAAGGCGAAATCTCGCCAATGGATTATTTAATGTTAAGTCCATTTGATAGAAAAGAATATGTATTCCCTTGCATTTTCCTTGCATATGATGATGCCATGACATTAAGAAATGCATATAATAGAATTAAAGTAGATGGTGAAAGATATGTAGTTTTTGAAGAAACATATAACAATATATTTGGAAATGGTCAATCACCATTTAAAGTTGGAAGTCATAAACTCTATCATAGCTATGATGAATTTGTTGCTGAAAGGAAAAACGAATACAAAAACAATCAAAGCAATAATAATGTGTTTGGTAAATAAAAAGCACTCCAATTAGGAGTGTTTTTTCTTATTCTTGAATGAAGATGTTTGCCTTGTCTAAGATTGTTTCAAGTTCGTAAATTAGGCTTTCGCGGATGGTGACAAGTGTGTTCATTTTGAATGCTTGGTTCGTTCCTGTGTCTTTAACATAAACTTCGTCAATTCCGTTATAGTCACTTAAAATCTTTTTAACCGCATCGTGAATAATTCCGTCGCTAACGTTATATTTTAACCATAATTTTTTTGGTTTAATAACTTCAACTTCTTCATATAAATTTTCGTTAGAATTTCCATTTTCTTCCGTGTTTTCATGATCATCCATAAGTTCAATGTTATCTGCTGTGATTGTTGGTTTTTCGCCATCACGAAGAGAGAATCTTCCTCTAATTGCAACAAGAGCATCAGCAGTTAAAATATCTTTAAACTTATCAAACACTTTAGGGAAAACAACAACTTCAAAACTGCCTGTTAAATCTTCAATTCCAACAAACGCCATTCTTCCGCCAGATTTAGTTTGAATAACTTTAAGGTTAGATATAACACCACCGCAGGTTACAACATCACCATTCTTAAGACCTTTATATAATTCTTCTTTTTCTTCCAAAAGAGAATCAAAAGAATTGTCGCTTTCGAACGAACTATCTTCTTCATCATCCGTAACGCTTGGCAAGAATGAAGAATCAAAAGTGAAGTTTTTAATGATGTCCATAAAACTATCAAGCGGGTGACCAGATAGGTAAGTTCCAGCAATTTCTTTTTCATATTGAAGTTTAATTGTGTTATTAAACTCATTAAGGTTTGGAATTTCATTGTCTTCAATTAATTTTGTATCTTCAATGATGTCACCAAACAAATTCATTTGACCATCCATTGCTTGTTTTTTTCTATCCAAGCATCTATCAACCATGATAGAGAAGATTGCCATAAGTTGGCTTCTGGTTTTTCCAAAGCAGTCAAAAGCACCAGTTTTAATGAGTGATTCAATACAACGTTTATTAAGTGCTTGAGGATTTGCTCTCCAAATGAAATCGTTAAAGTCTTTATATTCTCCATTTTCTTCACGTTCTTTGATGATGTCTTCCATAACTGAAACACCAACGTTTTTAAGGGCTGAAAGTCCAAACAAAATTTTCTTTCCATCAGTTGTGAAATAAACATCACTTTTGTTAATATCTGGTGGCAAAACTTCAATTTTTTCTTGTTTTGCGTAAGCAATGTAATGAGTTAATTTTTCAATGTTTGTGATTCTATCATTCAAAGTTGCTGTGATAAATTCTGCTAAATAATAATTTTTTAAATAGGCAGTTTGATAGGTGAGAAGAGAATAAGCTGCTGCGTGAGATTTGTTGAACGCGTAAGACGCAAAAGCTTCCATTTCGTTCCAAATTTTGTTTGCAATTTCTTCGCTAACTCCATTATTTACCGCCCCCTTAATTGCAGAGTTAAATTTTCCGTGGTCGTCAGTGTAAGCTTCTTTACCATAAAGGAAAGCATCTTTCCATTTAAGCATTTCAGCAAGTTTTTTCTTACCCATAGCTCGACGAATCATGTCTGCTTGTCCAAGCGTGAAACCTGCCATTTCTTGACAAATTTTCATGACTTGTTCTTGGTAAACAATACAACCATAAGTAACCTTCAAAATTGGTTCCAAAATAGGGTGATCATAAGTTGTGTCTTCAGGGTGGTGTTTGTTGTGAACGTAACGAGGAATGCTGTCCATTGGTCCAGGGCGATAAAGTGACACTGCTGCCACAATATCTTCTATGCATGATGGTTGCAACTCTTTCATAAACTTTTGGAAACCACCAGATTCTATTTGGAAAATACCTTCTGTGTTTCCTGTTGAAATCAATTTAAATACATTAGGATCATCATAAGTGCAATTTTCAAAATCGATGTCAACACCATAGTTCTTTTTGACTAATTTTTTGGTTTCAACGATATCAGTTAAGTTCCTTAGTCCCAAGAAGTCCATCTTTAAGTGGCCAAGGTGTTCCATATCAGCACCTTCAAATTGAGTGGTGATATCTTCGCCATTACGAGCGAGTGGCACATGTTTATCAAGAATATCTGCACCAATAATAACGCCACAAGCATGAGTTGAACTTTGTCTTGGGAAATCTTCAACTTTCATTGCAATGTCAATCATCTTTTTAACTTGTGGGTCAGAATTATACATTTCAACTAATTCCGGAACAATATAAACAGTTCCAAAATCTTTATCCCCTTCTTTAGGGATGTGGAAACCAAATGCTTTTGGAATGATTGGACTTTTATACATAGGTATCATTTTTGTGATTTTGTCGCATGTGTTATAAGGAACACGCATAACACGACCAACGTCTTTAATAGCATTTTTTGCTTTCATTGTTCCAAAAGTGATAATACGAGCAATTCGATTTTCACCATATTTTCTTTTAACATAATCTACAACTTCTTCACGACGGTTATCTTGGAAGTCAATATCAAAGTCTGGCGCAGTAACACGTTCACTATGAAGAAAACGTTCAAACAACAAATCGAAGCGGAGTGGGTCAATGTTTGTGATTCCAATTGCATAAGCAATAAGAGAACCGGCACCTGAACCACGGCCGGGGCCGACCGAAATTCCCATATTTCTTGCAGCATTGATATAATCCCAAACAATAAGGAAATATTCAATAAAACCTTGTTTTTCAATAACTGCCATTTCGCTTGCAACACGAGCTCGAATAACGTCTGTGTAGCCACCATAACGGCGTTCAACACCTTTGTCGATAAGGTTAACAAAATATTCTTTTGGTGTTAATCCAACTTCGGCATTGTAGCCACCTTCTGGAACGTATTTAGGGAAGAGATAATGACCATAAACAAATTCATAATTACATTTTTCAGCAATTTCTAAAGTTGTTGCAAGAGCTTCTTCGTCTTGAGGAAGTCCAGCAAGCATTTGATCATAAGTTTTAAAATATAATTCATCAGTTGGGAATTTAAATCTATCTGGATCGTCAACGAATTTTTGCATTGAAACGCACATTAAAACATCTTGCATTTCAGCATCATCTTCCATAAGATAATGCACGTCATTTGTTGCAACAAGTTTAATGCCAAATTTCTTTGAATATTCTCTTAGTTTTGCATTAACAATTTCCTGATCAGCAAGTTTGTTGTGTTGAATTTCTAGGTAGTAATCCTCACCGAATAAATTTTTAAACCATTGAATTAATTCTTCTGCTTTTTCATATTGTTCTTCAAGAATAAGGCGTGGAACATCCCCGCCCAAGCAGGCAGATAAACATATTAAACCCTCATGGTATTTTTCCAATGTTTTATAATCTATTCTTGGTTTATAATAAAATCCATCACGGAAAGCAATTGTGTTAAGCATACTTAAATTTTTATAACCTTGCTCATTTTTTGCCAAAATAACAAGGTGGGCAAGTCGTTGCTTGCCTTTTTTAACAGTTAAGTCATCATCAACATAAAATTCTGTTCCAAAAATTGGTTTAATTCCAACTTCTTTACAAGCATCAAAAAATCTAGTTGCGCCAAACATATTGCCGTGATCAGTTATTGCAACTGCTGGCATATTATACTCTTTGGCTAATTTAACCATTTTTTTAATTCTTGCTGCACCGTCCAAAAGTGAAAATTCGGTATGCACATGTAAGTGAACAAAAGGTTTCATTTCGGGTTTGTTAGTGTCTTCCATTTGTTTTTCTCCTGTAGATTAATTTTCCCCTTTAAGTTTTTTGTATAACTCAATGATTTTATCAAGTCGATACTTTATTCCTGCGCGACTAATATTACTACCAAGAAGTGTTCGAAGTTCGTTTAGTGACACATCAGGATTTGCAATCCTAGCAAGAGCAACTTCACGTAAACTCTCGTCAAAATAATCAATAGAGTAGTTGTTAATGATATAGTTTATTGCTTTAAGTTGTAAACTGCTTGCAGTTAAAGTTTTATCAAGGTTGGATTCAAAGCAGTTGTTTTGCCTGTTAACATTGTTTCGCATTTCTCTTATTGCCAAACTGTTTTGAATGTCAAGAGCAGTGTAGGTTGCACCAAGTGTTACAAGCAAATCACTTATGATATTGCTGTTTTTTGTATATATAACAAAATTGGATTGTCTTTTAATCTTTTTTAATTCGAAGTTGTAAAGTTTAAGTAGTTCCAAAACAACATTTGCATTATGTTCATCTCTCATGACAAATTCTAAACTATAACCTTTTGAATTTAAGTTATTATCTTGATTGTAATAAAATCTTCCATTCATCAAAAAGAAAGATTTTAATATTGTCAACTTGTCACATTCTTCAGAGAAGAGTGACAAATCTAACTTGGTTTGGAAATTTAAATCCATAAGCATTTCATATATATTTCCAACCAAACACAAAAAACCATCCCAACTATTAATTTCAATGTTGGGATAGAAATTTGCAACAATTTTAGTCACTTTTTCTAGTATGTTTTGTTGAGCATTTATGATGAGATTCGTTTTGTCTTTATTAATTTGACTTGTTAGTACAACAACATTTAAAAATGCATGACTGCAACAGTTGTTGTTAGGTATGGTATTAAGAATTTGCTGTTTGCAGTCAGTCATAACAAGCTCCTTTTAGTTTTTTCTTTTTTCTTTCTTTAATTTTGGTAATTGATTATAGTTCACAATTGCGCTATCTGGAATTCTGAGGCGCAGACAAGCTTCAAGTCCTAAATGACATTCACCAACACGGTTAGGTGAGTGAGCATCACTGTTAATCACGAATTTACAACCTAATTCATAGCATTTCAAAATTTCCGCATCAGTCATTCCAAGACGTTTTCCGTTAAGTTCAATTAATGTGTTGGTTTCTTTTGCAACACGAGCAACCTTTTCAACGTCCACTTTGCAA
Source organism: Candidatus Onthoplasma sp. (assembly GCA_045578345.1). Taxonomy (GTDB): domain Bacteria; phylum Bacillota; class Clostridia; order Christensenellales; family UBA1242; genus Onthoplasma. Next base: position 57,337 of record JAZNKB010000008.1, on the reverse strand, counting down.
GCGTGGTTTAAGTGAGTTAAGATGTCAATGTCGTATTTTCTCATTGCGTTGATGTAAGCATTTGTGTTCTTTTCGCGTTGTTTTTTGCTGGTGTGGTGAAATAATTCACAAAGAATGTTTTTAAACACAAATTTTAGTTGTTCACGCCTAGTTGGTGCTTTAACAAGGCGGTGGAAACCGCAAAGAACAATATCAAGATCATTCATATCTTCAGCAACAATGTCTAGGTCGCCATTGCTTGAGATAAGGTTTGCTTCAACACCCAATAAAACATCAATAGGATACATTTCCTTTGCATCCTCAATTTTTTCTTTCACAAGTGGAATATCTTTTCTTCTAACACCATAGAGTTTTTGATTAAAACCATGGTCAGTTATTGCAATTTGCGCGAGCCCCTTTTCGTATGCCACGCGAACATTATCTTCAACTGAACCTTTTCCGTGGTTGTGTCTTGAAAACTTGGTGTGAGTGTGATAATCAGCAAGAAGTGCCATTTAATTCTCCTTTTTTATAAATTGTTGTTTAGTAACAAACAAAACACTAGTTGTTGTGGTTTGTTTCTATGTAAACAATTTCATGCATTTCAACTTTGGATTTATTATAACACTAATCAAAAAATAAATCAAACGATTATCTTTTCCCTTGAGCTTTTCTTTTAAAATGTTTTTGTTAAGAGTTGACAATTTTCAAGTTTATGTTATAATACGCACATAAGGAGAACCTACAATGAAAAGACGTTTAATTGCTTTAATGATTACGCTTACTATTGCAACATCAACTTTATCAGGATGTGGTGATGATAATGTGAAGCATAGTGTTGAACTTGAAAACGAAAATGAAATAAGAGAAATGTTAGAATATGATGCAAACACAAACCTTTCTAAAGAGAATGTTGAGGATAAGGGCTTTTATCTTGAATATAAAATACAAAACGAAAAATTTTATATTACATTTATAACAAAGAAATGGGAATTTTATGGAAGAGTTTCTCAACTTGAAGACGATGCAAAAATAACCTATGAAGTAGATAAAGATATGTATTACGATTTTAAAAACCACTATAATCTTGATGAAAAAACTGAAGATGTTGAAAGAGTCAAAGAATTAGTTGAAAAATATGACCCTGTGGAAGTAATTAATCCATCAATAAATAATATTGAAAAATAAAAAGAGCACTTGCTCTTTTTTTAATATTCCACGAATTCGATTTCGGGGGTTAGGTCTTCGTTGGTGGCGGATTTAACTTTTTCTTGAATGAGAGAGATGAGTTGTTTCACATCTTTGCTGGTGGCGTTAGTTGTGTTTATAATAAAACCTGCGTGTTTAGTGGAAATTTCAGCACCACCAATTTTTGTGCCTTTAAGTCCAAGTTCGTCAATCACTTTTGCGGGGATTATATCACTGCGTTTAAAAACACTTCCTGCACTAAATTTATCTAGCGGTTGAGTTGATTTCTTTTTTTCAACTGCGTCTTTAATTCGTTTTTGAATTAGACTTTTATCATCTTCAAACAATCTTAATTTCACTTTTGTGATAATATATTCACCATTTTTGAATAGAGAAGTGCGGTAACCAAAACGGCATTCTTCATGGCTTATTTTTAACTTTTTTGTTAAATCGCTCTTGTGATAACACTCAACATATTCAATACAGTCAGAGAAGTTAGTGTCATACGCCCCCAATGAATTTACTACAGCACCGCCAACAGTTGAAGGAATTCCAGCCAAACATTCAAACCCACATAGAGATCGCATGCAGCATTTCATAATTAGGTTGGTTACATTAACCCCGCTATCCACATAAGCAAAACAACAATCATTTTTATCGCCAAAGCAGAGATTACTACTGTTGTTGTCATGGTTGAGAGTATTAGTCTTATGACATTTGTCATCATGATTACGATAGTTGTTATTTAGTTTAAATGATGCGAGAGAAGTGGATTTATTAAACTCACAAGACAAATTTATATCCCTATTGTCTTCATATAAAACTTCATAAGTGTTTACTTTTCTTAATAAAACATTATTGGTTTTGTTAACAATAATAAGGCCATCAAACCCTAAATCATCAAAGAGAAGATTTGCACCAAGTCCAATTATCTTATACTTTATATTGTGTGATTTTGCATATAAACACACTTCAATTAGAGTGTTATTATCGTGTGCAACAAACAAAAACTTTGTTTTTCCACCAATACTGAAAGTGCAAAAATCTTTTAAACAAACATCTTTTAAAATTTCAAACATATTTTTATTTTCACTTCGTTTAGGATAAGTTTTAACTCATCTCAACATGATATTGAGTCATTGTTTATTATAGTTCTTAGTGGAATCGAATAATCCGCTAATCATATTAAATAGATAGGAATAAAAAATAAAAATTATAGCGTGATTACAAAACTAATCATGATTGCAAATCGTTATGTTTCGACTTAGTTCAACATAACATTAGTTACTGAATACATTTGGAACTGTGCAACTCATGATAGCATCTTCCATATCATTATATATTCCGTCGTGATACAATTTGTTATATTTAGAACTGAATAAAGAATATTGAACAAGTGTGTTTTGATAACTTTCACTAAGCGCCAATCTTATAAAATTTTGAGTTGTTTTGTTTGAGTTTATGACACCTAAATATTGAATTAAATCAGTGTAAGTGTTAATCGGATTAATAATTGCATTTGTTCGTCCAATGTTATTAAGGCTGTTGATTCTAAACAGATCTCGTCCTGTTCCAAGTAGTTGCACATTTTTATCATAAACAAATTCTTTGTATGCTTCATATTGGCTTTCATTTTCTTTTGGTTGAAGATTTAATGATGAGTAAATATTTTGTGGGGCGGTGTAGTTATTCGTGCCAACATGAAATTCGCTTGCTTGCATAGAGTGGTTGAACATAGCGTAGCCGCTAACAATATATGGCACGGCATAAAACTTTCTGTTAAAACTACCACTCTCAATCAATTCGTCTCTAACATCAAAAGTGTTTTCTTGGGTGTTTAAATAAGGTAAAATAATTTCGCCAACACCAAAACCGAAAGAGATAATGTCTGGTTTGCTCACTTCCAATTCTGCACTTAACTTTTCAGGATCAACCGCTTTAATCATAAACAAAATTTGATTATCTTCTTTTTCCATATTTCGCGCAATTGTTTTAAGATAATCAATTCGTGCCTTACCACCGCCTTCAAAAGTTTCAACATGCCAAATGGTGTAAATTGTTTGCTGTTTTTCGTCCCCTTTTAAAATTTCATAATTTCTTGCACGCTTCATTCCAAACATTAGAACATAAATTGAAATTGTTCCAATCAAAACCACACTTAAAATCTTAAACCAATGCTTTTTTAAAAACTTTAAAACTTTCATAATAAATTATATTAAAAACTTGACCAAATTATTTTAAAAGATATGAAATATGTGTTATAATCCACTTATGAATAAAAAATTTACTAAAATTTATTTCATATTGACTTTTTGTTTATCTTTCGGACTTGGTATTTTGTTTAAAGATAAATATTTTTTAGGCTCAACAACATTATTTTTAGGTTTCACACAAACTTACTTTATGACAAAAGGAAAATGGTATGAAGAGTTTGTGGGAATTTTTGAAACTATTATGTCTACAATAGTATGTTTTTTCGCTTGTATGTATGGTAGTGCTATTTTTACAGTGTTAGTTTATATTCCGTTATCTATATTTCGTATTGTTAATTGGAAGAAGTATAATAATGATAATGTTGTAAATTTAAATAAAATGACGGTAAAAAAATCAATTTTCACAATTTCTTTAGTTATTATTTGTACTGCAATTTTATCATTATTATTATCATTAATTCCAACTCAGAGACTAGCGTTTTGGGATGCTTGTGGTGATATATTGAACATTTGCGGAATTTTACTAATTGCTTTGAGGTATAAAGAGGGTTGGATTGTGTGGATAATGTGCAATTTAGTAGAATTAACAACTTGGATAATTGTGTTAATAAAAGGCTATTCGCAAAACGCAATTATGATGATTATAATGAGTTTAATATATATTGGGCTTAATATTTGGGGATATATTTCATTTATAAAGTTAAGAAAAAATCAAGAAAATAAAATTCAATAATTTCATTGAAATAAAGATAATATGTGATATAATAACAATATATGGATATAATTCAAGATAAGATTAAGCGTTTGCCGAATGACCCTGGTGTTTACATCATGAAAGATAAAGATGAAAACATCATATATGTCGGTAAGGCTAAGAATTTAAAAAAGAGAGTGAGTCAATATTTTTTGCGAAAGCAGGACCATGTTAAAGTTCAAAATATGGTTAAAAATGTTGTTGACTTTGATTTTTTCATTGTAAACAGTGAAGTTGAAGCACTTGCGCTTGAAAATAACCTTATCAAAAAGCATAAACCTTACTATAACATCTTGCTTAAAGACAGCAAAACGTATGCTTACATCAAAGTGAACATGAAACAAGATTTCCCGCGTTTTGAAATAAGCAGGAAGTTAAACAAAAACGATAAATATTTTGGTCCATATATGGCAGGAGTAACAGCCAGAGATGTTATGTCGATTATGGATTATGCATTCAAACTTAGAAAATGTAAACTTCCACTAGGTGAAAACAAAAAGCCACTCAAACCGTGCTTATTTCATGAAATGCATATGTGCTCAGCTCCTTGTGCTTTGAAAGTTACAAAAGATGAATACATGGAAGAAGTTAATAAGGCAATAAGATTTTTAAAGGGTGAAACAAAGGAAGTTGCAGAAATTCTTAAGCAAAAAATGATGTTTGCTTCACAAAATGAAAATTATGAAGTTGCTTTGGAACTCAGAGAAAAACTTAAAATGATTGAAAAGTTGGAAAGTAGGGTTATAACAAGCCTTGGTTCGCTTGTTGACTATGATGTGTTTAATTTAATCACTAGTGGAGAATTTTCAGCAATGTGTGTGTTGAATATTCGTGGCGGAAAACTTCAAGGAATTCAAACTTTTGACATATTAAATTTCCTTGAAGAAAAAGAGGCATATTCGCAATTTATCATGCAATATTATAATACGCACCCTATGGTGGCGGATGAAATAATTTTGCCACAAATTGAAACGGATGAAATTGAAGTGTTTTTATCAAATAAATACAATATTCCATGTCATTCTGAGCGAAGCGATAGCGTAGTCGAAGAATCCCACAAACGAAGAGAAAAAAGAATTATTATAACAAAACCTAAAATTGACAGTGTTAAATATCAATTGCTGTCAATGGCAGAAAAAAATGCCAGAATGCACATTGAAAAGAATTTGGACAAAACCACAAAACAAAGAAATGCAAGCATTGGTGCAATAAAACAACTTCAAAAAGATTTAAACCTAAAACATATTCCAAAGCGTGTTGAATGCTACGACATTTCGCACACTCATGGAACTTACACTGTTGCAAGCATGGTTGTTTTAATCAATGGTGAGAAAGCACCAAGTATGTACCGCAAATTTAAAATTGAAACAGTTGATTTCATTGATGACTTTGCTTCAATGAAAGAAGTTTTAACGCGCCGTATGGAAAAACTGGCGAGTGATGATATAAGTTTTTCAAGTATGCCAGATTTAATCATTATTGATGGTGGAAAAGGTCAACTTAGTTCAGCGGTTGAAATCATGGAAAAATATCATTTCACAAATGATTTGATAAGTTTGGCAAAACGTGAAGAAGAAGTGTTTAAACCAAATCAAAGCATTCCATATATTTTGGCAAGAGGAAGTTATTCTCTTAGATTAATCCAACTTGCTCGAGACGAAGCGCACCGCTTTGCAATCACGTTCAATCGTCAACTGAGAGCAAAAGGAATGTTTAAGGGCGGATTGGAGTCAATTCAAGGTGTAGGCCCCAAAACACGAAGAGCGTTATTAAGTAAGTTTAGAACAATAGAAAACATCAAAAATGCAACCTTAGAAGAGTTAGAATCGACAAAAGGCATCACAAAGCCAACAGCAAAAGTAATTTTCGATCATTTTAGAAAAAAATAAACTTGACAAATTGTTTAAATATGGTAAAATAACAAGGCTAAAAGGAGGAAATATGGATTTAACTTATTGTAAATCACAAAGAAGAAAGGCAAGAACCGCATTGAGAAATTATCTTATAATGCTTAAAAGTGAAATTAGAAGAGATTATAATATTTCACTACCGATTGATTCACAATTAAAGAATATGAGTGGCGAAAAATTTGACGAGTGGTTTGCATCAGTTATGAGTGTTTTCCTTGAAAATAAAGAAAATGACATAACATTAACCGAACTTATTGATGAATATCTTTGCAGCATGAATAATGTGGCAATTGCAGAAGCAACAACAAATGATATCTATTTTTAATAAATAAAGTTTTTATAAGGATTGATACATAATGAATTTAAAAGAAATCAAAATAAAAATAAAGCAAATAAGAAGCACACTAAGAGAATATTTAATTAAAAATTTTGATGATTTGTCATTTGAATTTGTTTTAAATAAATCGCTAAAACAAGTGAAAATGATGCCAAACTTGCAATTTGATGATTGGATAATTTCAATTTCAAACAAAGTCCTTTAAAAAGATTTTCAACATTCGAAGCATGAGGAATGCTTAAATCTTATTGCAAAACTGTTGCAATATAAAACCATTGTTTCTTATGAAGAAGATAATTTTTGTGAAGAACTTTTATAAACAAAACTAAACACCGAAATGGTGTTTTTTTGTTATACTTTTTAGCACTATAAACAAAAGATTGCTAAAAATTTTCAAAAATTTGGCATAAAATGCTTGACGACGATAGAAAATAGTATTATAATAACATCAAAGGTCAAAGAAAGTCAAAAAGGAGAAGTATGAATAATAAAACAGTTAGTGATATTATCGAAGAATTTATAATGTCAAGTTTAGATGATGATAGTTTTATTGAACTTAGTCGAAACGATTTAGCAAAGTTCTTTTCATGTGTCCCAAGTCAAATCAACTATGTTTTGAACACACGTTTTACTGTTAATCGAGGTTTTGTTGTTGAAAGTCAGCGTGGCGGAGGTGGGTATATTAAGGTAGTTCGTGTTCAAGATAATAACAACAATTTCTTAAACAATGCTTTGCATATTTGTTCAAAACCAATAACAGTTATTGAAGGGAATCAACTTTTGGAGCAAATGAAAGATAGAAAACTAATCAGTTTAAGGGAAATGGAACTGTTAAAGAGCGCAATTAGTGCAAAATCGCTAAATAACCCCTTAAATATAGATAATAAACTTAGGTCAAATATATTATGTCAGGTTATAATTGAAACAATGAAATTAAAAGATAGAAAGGAGAGTGTGTAATATGAAATGTGATAAGTGTGGAAATCCAAGCGTTTATCATTCAACGCTTATAGTGAATGGTGTAAGTCAAAAAACAAGTTTATGTAGAGACTGTGCTATAAAGGAGGGCGTTTTTAATCAACAAAAAACAAGTTTGTTTGATGAGATGTTTAGTTCATTTAGTGATTTGTTAGGTTTTGAACAAGTTGAAAATGTTGTTTGTCCTGTTTGTAAAACAACACTAAGAGAATTTAAGTCGTCAGGCAGACTAGGATGTCCAAATTGCTATGATATGTTTAGAGAAGAAATTTCAAATGTGATTAAAAGAATTGCTCCATTTGAGACACATATACAAGAACCAATAAAAACAGTTGCCAAACCGACTAGATTAAGTAAAGAAGAAAAAATTAAAGTTTTGAGAGAACAAATGAAACAAGCGGTAAGTGAAGAAAGATATGAAGATGCTGCGAAAATAAAGAAACAAATCGCAAAATTGGAGAGTGCAAATGAATAATGTAATATCAACAAGAGTAACAATTTTTAGAAATATTAAAGATTTTAAATTTGAACCTAAATTATCAAATGAAAACAAGCAACAAATCATTGAAATGCTTGAAACTGCATTGAAAGGTAAAATGTCGTTAATAAATTTAAGCCAAACGGATGGAAAAATAACAAAAAACCTTATTGCAAACAGCTTGATTCTTGGTAATACTCAAAACTTATTTGTTTCAAAAGAAAACACTGCAATAAATTTGTTTAATGGTGAACATTTGTCTATTGTGTCTAATGTTGTTGGATTTGATAAAAAGGTGATTAAAAATGTTGTTGACATATCAAATCATCTTTCAAACAAAATTCAATTTGCATACAACGATGAGTATGGTTATTTGATGAGTGATTTAAACAAAATTGGCTCAGGAATCAGGTTGGAAAGCAACATAATGCTTAGTGCAATAACAAAGATAAATAAAATTGAACAAGTAAAACTTAATGTTGCAAAATTAGGTTATTCGCTTAATGAAACAAAATTCCCAGCAATCTACACATTGTCAACAAAATGTGGTTTGGGAATAAGTGAAAAGAAAATGTGTGAAGATTTTGAAAACACACTTTTAAAACTTCAAGAATTGGAAATTGAAAGTGTGAAAATGCTAGATGTAGATAATCATGATGAAATGTTGGATAAGATTGCAAGGAGCATGGCAATTTTAAATTCAGCAGTGCTTTTAACATACGACGAACTATATAATATAATCGTAAATTTAAGAATGGGATTAAATTTAGGACTTGTGAATTTGAGTTTGGAAATATTAAACAAATTGCAGTATTTAGTTACAAGTAAAAATGATGATATTGTAACACCAAGTGAGTTGAAAGACCTTGCAAATAAAGCAAAAGAAATTTTAAAAGGAGAATAATATGTACAATTTAACTGACTTAGCAAATAAAGTTGTTCAAGTTGCATCACAATTTGCTGCTCATAGAACAAATCAGGTTGGAACTGAGCATATTTTGTATGCATTAACAAAAGTTGAGAGTAAATCAAAAAAGTTGTTACAAGCATGTCGTGTAACAAGTGAAATTGTGCAAGAAATTTTAAATAAATATGGAAGCTCTGGTGTGCCTTCTAACGTTGTCGAACTTACCCCTAGAGTTAAAGAAATGTTGATGATCGCAAACAGTGTTGCAAAGAAAACTCACAGCGCATACATTTCGAGCGAACATATACTTGTTGCATTATTGAGTCAAGAAGATAGTTTTGCAATTAACATTTTAGCTGGAGTTTTAAAACTTAATGTCATTGAAATTCGAAATAAAGCAATAAGCATTATAACAAATTCTGGAAGTTCATTTGAAGGAGAAGGACTTGTTCAAGTTGGCAACGTTAAAGGCAAAGAAACTCCTCAATCAAATCAAGATAACATTGTTAGTGACCTTCCTGAGGAATTGCTTGAAATGGGAAGTGATTTAACTCTTAAAGCAAAGCAAGGCAAAATCGATCCAATCATAGGTCGTGATTCTGAAATTGAACGTATGATTGAAATTTTGTGTAGAAAAACAAAAAACAACCCTGTGCTTATTGGTGAAGCGGGAGTTGGTAAAACTGCTGTTGTGGAAGGTTTGGCAAGACGAATTGTCTCTGGTGATGTTCCAACTATTTTGAAGAATAAAACCATATATTCACTTGATATTGGTGGACTTATGGCCGGCACAAAATATCGCGGAAGCATGGAAGAAAAACTTAAAAATGCCATTGAAATGATAACAACAAACAGAAGTATTATCGTTTTTATTGATGAAATTCATACTCTTGCTCAAGTTGGAAGCGATAAAGGTGAAACAAACCCTGCGGACATGTTAAAACCATATCTTGCACGTGGTGAAATGCAAACAATTGGAGCAACAACAACAGACGAATATAGAAAATATATTGAAAAAGATAAAGCACTTGAGAGAAGATTTCAACCAATCATGGTTGATCAACCAACTGTTGAACAAACAATAGAAATTTTGAAAGGTTTAAGAGATACTTATGAAGCATATCATAAAGTGAAAATATCAGACGAAGCAATCAAGGCAGCAGCAACCCTTTCTGATAGATACATTCAAGATAGAAGTCTTCCAGATAAGGCAATCGACCTTATTGATGAAGCGTCAAGCAGAGCAAAAGTTAAGTCAAATTATGATAGTGCAGAAGTAAAAGCATTAAAAGAAAAACTTGTTAAACTTGAAGCTGAAAAAGAAGATGCAGTAAATCAAGAAAATTTTGAACGCGCTGGAAAACTTAGAGATAAAATTGCTGAAATCAAAGAAGAAATAATGCGTCAAAAATCTCTTCCTGTTGCAAGTGGAAGTGGTGACGCGGTGATTACAGAGCAAGATGTTGCCGAAGTTGTCAGCAAATGGACAAACATTCCTTTAACTAAATTAACTGAAGGTGAAGCAGAAAAACTTCTTAACCTTGAAAAAATGATGACTGAACGTGTTAAAGGTCAGGATGAAGCAATTGAAAAGGTAAGTAAGGCAATAAGAAGAAGTAGAATTGGAATTCGTGACCCTCGTCGTCCAATTGGCTCATTTTTGTTCTTAGGACCAACAGGTGTTGGTAAAACTGAACTTAGCAAAGCTCTTGCTCAAAGTTTGTTTGATGATGAAAACAAAATCATTCGTCTTGACATGAGTGAATTTATGGAAGCGCATAGCGTAAGTAAACTTATAGGTTCTCCTCCAGGATATGTTGGCTTTGATGATGGTGGACAACTCACTGAACAAGTTAGAAGAAAACCATATAGTGTTGTGTTGTTTGATGAAATTGAAAAAGCTCACCCAGAAGTGTTTAACATGCTTCTTCAAATTCTTGATGATGGAAGATTAACAGATTCACATGGAAAAATTGTAAGTTTCAAAAACACAATAATCATTTTAACTTCAAACATTGGAAGTAATAAACTTAACAAATCAAATGTCAGTCTTGGTTTTGGCGAAAACAGTAGTGATGAAGATAAACAACAAGTTATGCTTAACGAACTTAAAAAATATTTCAAACCAGAACTCATAAACAGAATTGATAACATTGTTGTGTTCAACAAACTTAGCGAAAAAGTCATGAAAGATATTGCAAAGAAAATGCTCAGTGACTTAAACAAAAACTTAAAGCAAAGCGACATTGAATTGAAGTTCACTCAATCAACTTTGAACTATCTTGTGAAGAACGGAACAAACGAAGACTTTGGCGCTCGTCCAATGAGAAGATTAATCACAAGCAAAATTGAAGATGAGTTGGCAGATAGAATGCTTAAAGGCGAAATCAAAAAAGGTGACAATGTGCTTGTTGACACTAAAGACGGCAAACTAATTTTCATGACCAAAACAAGCGAATAATACAATGTTGACAAATATTAAAAATGTGATATAATAATCTTGTTTAGGAGAGATTATGAAAGTGTTAGAAAGTGAATTTAGAAAAACGAATAATAATCCAGTTATTAATGATTGGCTTAATGATGTTGCTCTAAGAGAAGGTTGGGATTATTTGTTGATAGTTACTGGTGATGGTCAATTATTTCCTGTTTATTGTTCAAGATATTATTTAAAATCAAAAGTTAAAGAACTTGAGAATTCGCCGAAACATTTTAAAGTTACAAATGTTATCAAATTAGATATGACTTTAGAATCTGATTATCAAAAATGTGTTAGACATGAAAAATCAAAAAGAGAAGATATGACAATGGATTATTAAAAAAGGAAGTTTAGTCTTCCTTTTTTATTTTGTTAAGTTGTTGATTTGAAAACTTTTAAAGACATCTTTAACTTCTTTTTCGCATGCAATGACGGTTGAAGTTTCTTTAATTTTGTTGAGCAAGAATTCAGCAAGTTGAAAATGTTTTTCATTTAAATTTTCAAAAAAGTTTTCAATCAAAACAAATTTTGGTTTGCGAAGAATTGCACGAATAAGTGTAATGATTTTTTGCTCACTTAAACTTAGTTTTTTCACTTTTAATTTTAAAATATTTTCAATTAAATAATCTCTATGGTCTTCATTTTTTAAATTGTTTTCATCATTTAAATCATAATTTTTAATATTTAAAAATTCATTAAAAATTTCAAAATTATTATTTTTTAATTCAAAAAATATGCTATTTATTAGATTTTTTGAAGTATTTTTCTCAATTTTTCTAATTTTTAGTGGAAAATACAAATTATCAAATATATTTTTATTTTTAAATAAAACAGGTGTTTCGGGCAAATATGCTAAATTTAAATCTTTATCTTTAATGTTTTTTAAGTTAATATTATCAATAAAAATATCGCCTTTGTAGTCTTTGTCAATTTTTGAAAGTGTTCGCATAATTGCATTTGTGCCGGAAAAGAAATCACCAATAAAAAGAGTGTGAGAATTAATCTCACAACTAAAATCATAAAGCGAATAAAACTCATTCACATATTGAACAAACACATGCTTAAATTCAATCATGCAAGCATTATATCACAAAACAATAAAATTGTAAAGAAAAGTTGTTTTTAAAACTTTAAATAGCCCGCGCCTTCTTGGTCGACGTTTCCTGTTATTTTTGTGCAATGAGATAGCAGGAATTTTTTAATTTCAACATTTGTCATTTTTGGATATTTGGATTTAATTATGGCGCAAACTCCAGCAACAATTGGAGTGGCAACGCTTGTTCCGCTCATTTTGGTGTATGGCAAAAATTTGTTATTGCATGAAATGATGTCAACAGCGGGAGCAAGAAGGTCTGGTTTGTGACCATAAATTGTTGGACCACGGCTTGAAAAATTTGCAACTTGTAAATTCGTAACGTCCAACGCACCAACTGTGATTATGTATGGGTTACTTCCAGGTGACTTGATTGAGCTAAAATTTGGTCCGCTGTTTCCGGCGGCGGCAACAACAGTGATTCCCGCTTTCCAAAGTGCTTCAGCGCCCTTGTTTAGTGGGTCGAAATTTTCGCTGGCGTCTGCGCCAAAACTCATGCAAACAACACTTATTTTGTATGCCCTATGATTTTCATAAACCCACTGCATAGCATCCAAAATGACATTTGAGTTGCTGTCTCCATTTTTACCCAAAGCTTTGATTGAAATAATATTTGCCTGTGGAGCAATTCCGATTTCAGAGTGAGAAAAAATTCCGCTTCCGCACGCAACACCTGCAACAAAAGTTCCGTGTCCATTGTCGTCATATGGGCAATCACTTTTGTTTATAAAGTCAAGGAATTTAATTATTTTAGACCTTGGAAAAATGAAATCCAAATGCGGATAAATTCCTGTGTCGATAAAACAAATTGTTTGCCCTTGCCCAAAGAATTTGTTTTCAGTAAGGAGTGATAAATTCATAAAATCTTGTTCAGTGTTTAATGTTTGCACTTCTGCGTTTGAACTAATAAAACCTACGTGATTTTGCATAGACATTATGTTTAAATCATCTGAGTCGGCGGGGAGATAGAAACAATTCAAAAATGGATATTCTATGTAAGAATATTTAAAATTTTCTAAAAATTGCTTGGTTTTGTTGAAATTTTCACTAAAAACGAACACATTTTTAATATTTTTTGTGTTTAACGTTTCAACTTGGTTGATTAATGATTTGGATATTTTATTTTTGTTCATTGATTGCGTTAACTAAATTTTTAAGCATTTCTTGTTGCTCAGAATTAAGGAATGGCGCAAGTGTTGATTTTAAATTGTTTAATGTTTCAGCATTTAATTTTCCTTCGCTTTTAAGTTTGCTTGCTTCAGAAAAAAGGTTAGACATAAGGTCACTTTGATTCATGTTTTTGTATTTGTTGAGTATGTCTTGAAATTCATTTGCTTTTTCTTGGTTCTCATTGATTATTTTTTCAGTTTCTTGTTTGTGTTCTTTTGCAAAACTTTTAAAATCTCTTGGCATCTAACGTCTCCTTTTTCTCCTATTGTTTATATGAAAAAATTTTTATGTTAGTTACAAATTTTATAATTATAACATAAATATTAACATGGATTTTGAAGATAATTTAAATTCGCTTTATTGCGATCCAAATGCTTACATTCAAAGGTTTGAAAAAAATAAAGAAACAAAAAAAATTGTCTTTCAAGAACCTTATGAATGTTTGCCTAGTTATTACATAAACAACGATTTAAAAAAACATAATTGTGATTGTGTTGCAAAACATAACAATCATTCAAACAACAATTATGGCAATCCTGATTACAATTGCAATCAGAGAAACAAAAAAATCAATCAATATGGAAACTTATTCCCGAAAGAGGATTGTTGCAATCACAACGGAAATTATAATTTAAATAATAAAGATAATCATAATGACAATTGTCATAATAATGATTCGCAAAAACAAAGTGGTTTCGGTTTTGATTTAAAAAACCTGCTTCCGCTTTTAAGTTTATTTAATATGGGTGGTGGGGCAGATTTGAGTAGTCTTGTTGGGATGTTGAACAACGCTGATAAATCTCAAACTGGAAATAATTCAAATCCGATGAACTTAATTTCAAACCTTATGTCAAACAAGGAAATGATGAGTGGAATTTTAAATATGTTCAAGGGTGGTGGATTGAACAAATTTAGCAAAAAACAAGCCACAAAAAAAGAACTCAAAACAACAGATTTTGAAATTAAAAACTACACACGCGTGGAATAAAAAGCATTAATCACTAAAATTAAATTTTTGCAATAAGTTATAGTTTTTTGATATGCTAAAAAAATATAAAATATTGGAGTGATAAAATGAATATAAAAAACACATTACAATTTGGAGTGCGGAAAAGAAATAATAAAAAAAATAAGCATCAATAATGCTTAATTTTTTTGTGTTAATTCATATTCTTTTTTTAAAATTTCATTTAAAAGTTCTTTTAAAATTAAATTTCTGTTTTCGCCATATGAAGTATCAATTAGTCTATGATTATATTTTTCACATTGTTTAACTAAAAGTTTGTTGCGCTTATCAAATCTAACAACGCACTCATTAAAATATTTTTTATAAATCTTTTGCGATGTCGTCGAAAGCTTTGGCGATTTCTTTTGTTGCTTTTTTAGATGTTGGAATTTTTGGTTCAAGAATGAGAGATTGCTCTGGACTGATATATTTTTTTGTTCTATATAAACCTTGTTCATATTCGATAATGTGACCAGAATCAAGCAATGCTTCTACTGTTAGTTTGGCTAATTTACGAATTGCATTAAAATCAACACTGTCGATATTATCAACACTTGAAACACAATGATTTACAATGTCTTGAACGGTGTAACATTTACGCCAAAAAACTCCAATTGAATTGTTGATGAAATTAGTTATCATATCAAGATAATCTTGTTCGTATAATTCAGTATTCATTTTTTTAAATCCTCATTTTTTAAGTTTGTGAAGCTGTTAAGCTAAAACGTGTTTAATGTTCTTTTTCTCGCTGTGATTATAATCAATTTTAAAAATAAATTAATAAAATTGCTTGTAAACACATCTACTTAAGTTAAAACATGTTTAATGTTCTTTTTCTCGCTGTGTTTGTAGAGAACAATTTTTCTTCCAATGACTGTTACAACGTCAGCACCAAGTTTAACTGCAATTTCTGTAAGTTCAAACTCGCTTGGAAGTTCAACATTGTCTTGAACAGCGATTTTGATAAGTTCATGGTTGAAAAGTTCTTCTTCGATTTGTTTTAAAACATTAACACTAAATCCGTCTTTGCCAACCCAAAGAGTTGGTTTGATTGTCATTGCAAGACTTCTCAATTTGATTCTTGTTTTTTTGTCTATCATAATTTCTCCTTATATATTTTTAAAATCTTTACATCCAGGAAAACAAGCATTTAAACATTCTATAAATTCTTGTTTGTTTAATGGACCTTTGTACATTGTAAAATAATCTTGTTCTAAATAATTAAATTGAAAATTTGCTAAAAGGAAACCATTCCTTTCATAAAATTTAATTCTTCTTAGTTTTGTTGGGTCTTCAGTTGTGGGTTTTTCTACACATAAAACTTTTGTTTTGTTTTTGTAAAAATTGCATATTTTATTAATGGATAAAGTTCCTAATCCTTTATTCCTTTGTGATTTATCTATTGCAAAATAAACGATATAAGCAAAATTGTTACATAGGGTAATATATGTGAAACCAATTAAGCGGTTACTTTTCAAAATTGCATATAATTTGCTGTTGGAAAACTTACAGTTGACCATATCTTCAAAATTTATTCTTTCATTTTCAGGAAATGAATAATTGTAAATTTCTTCAATTTTATTAAGATAATGTGAATTGGTTGAGATCTTCAACAATTTCATTTGAGACTCCTATAAAATTTAATAATTATTTAAAAATAAATTTCATATTCTAATGCGCCAAAATGCATGATGTCACCATCTTGAACACCTTCAGATTTAAACATATCCATAATTCCATCTTTTTGAAGACGAAGTTGGAAGTAGGCAAGAGATTGTGTGTCGTTAAACACAATCCCGCGTTGAAGATTGTCAAGGTAACCACCAGAAAGTCTCCATTCGTGTTCGGCAAGACGTTCAATTTTAATTGATGTTGTGTCTTTAACTTCAAGTTCAACTTGTTCAACAGGGATAGGTTCGCTCTTTGGAAGAGTGATAAGTTTTGAGTAAACTTTTTTAACCAAATCGTCCACATTTTTTCTTGTTATAGAAGAAATTGGCACAATTTCAACGTCATCTTTGATGCTTTTTCTAAATTTTTCAATTTTTTCATCAATATTTTCAATCAAATCAAGTTTTGTGAACACAACAATTTGTGGTAATTTAGAAAGTTTTTCATTATATTGCTTTAACTCTCTGTTGATTGTTTTATAATCTTCACCAATGTCGTTTCCATAAAATTCACTCGCATCAATAACGTGTACAACAAGGCGAGTTCTTTCAATGTGCGCTAAGAATTCATGTCCAAGGCCGGCACCTTCGCTTGCACCGTCAATAAGACCAGGAATGTCTGCAACAACAAAGCTGTCGTCATAAATTTTAACAACGCCAAGGTTAGGAGTTAAAGTGGTGAATTCATAGTCTGCAATTTTTGGTTTTGCATTTGTGATAACAGAAAGTAGAGTGGATTTTCCAACATTAGGTTTTCCAACAAGTGCAACGTCGGCAATTGTTTTGAGTTCAAGAGTTACCTTGTATGGTTTAACAACTTCGCCAAGTTGGCTAAATCTTGGGGATTGGCAAGTTGGGGACTTGAAGAAATTGTTTCCCTTTCCGCCACGTCCACCTTTGAGTGCACAATATGTGAAACCATCTTCGTACATGTCTGCTAAAACTTGACCAGATTCAGCATCTTTAATCACGGTTCCGCGAGGCACTTTGATGTAAACATGTTGGCCATTTTTTCCATTTTGGAGTTTTCCATGACCGCCCTCGCCGTTTTCGGCCTCAAATTTTTTCACATATTGGAAGTCGATAAGGGTGTTTTTGTCTTTATCTGCAACGAAAAAGATTGAACCGCCATTTCCGCCGTCACCACCGTCTGGACCGCCCTTTTCAACAAATTTTTCCCTGTGGAAATTAACTTTACCACTTCCGCCGTTTCCCGCTTTGATTGTAATTGTAACTTTATCTAAGTACATATTTTCTCCTTTATTAAATAGAAACTAGTGTTTCACTTGAGTCTTCTAAATTAATGAGCCCTAAAAATTCCAATTTGTCCACAGATATATATGGTGTTATGTTTTTAATAATCCAATCAATATCATAACCATTCTTTAAACTTATATAATTTTCTCCAACATAAAATTGCTCTGAAAATTCGCGTTCAAAATATTTTAAATATACATTGCTGTACATTACGCTTCCAAAAACTTTTTCTTTTTCCATTTTCTGATACAAATCTAAGTAGAAATTATAAACTTCTTCTTTAGTTATCTCGGTTTTATTGTTTAAAATCATAATGGTTGCAATCAAATCTTTAATTTCAAAAGTTAGATTTCTTGTATAACTCATTTTATTTCCTTTTATAATATTTACAAATGTCTTTCAATTTACAAGTAGAGCATAATGGTTTTTGTGCTTTGCATTTAAGGCGCCCAAACCAAATTGCTTGATGATGAAATTTTGTTCTTCGCTCGTAAGGGATAACTTTCAACAAATCTTGCTCACATTTTTCTGGAGTTGAATTTTCCTTTGTGAGTCCTAGTCTTTTGCTAACTCTATGAACATGAGTGTCCACAGCAATAGTTTGTCCGCCGAATGCAACTCCTATAACCACATTTGCAGTTTTTCTTCCAACACCAGTGAGAGTGGTTAGTTCATCTATGGTTGATGGAACTTGTCCGTTAAACTTGATAATTAAGTCTTTCGATAAACTTAAAATTGATTTTGTTTTGTTGTTATAAAACCCACATGGATAGATAATTTGCTTGATTCTGCTTTCTCCCAAAGCAATCATTTTTTCGGGTGTGGAAGCAAGTTTAAATAATTCAGGTGTCACCTTATTTACACGTTCATCTGTGCATTGAGCGGATAGAACCACAGCAATAAGTAACTCGTAATTATTTGAAAAATTGAGTGCACACTTTGGCTTGGGAAATAACTCATCAAAATAAACACAAATTTCATCAACTTTTTTCACAAAAACATAATACCAAAAAACAACAAAATAGTCAATACATAAAACAAAAAACGGATTTATTAAGTCCGTTTTTTTACATTAGCTTGATAATTTGTTCTCCGTTTTGTGTTGTTTGAACTGAATATAACCCTAAAAAAGATTTTAGTTGAAATTGTCTTAACTTTAAAGAAATGTTGCTAAGATTTTTGCAATCAGTTTTGATTGAAAGCATACAGTTAGATCCAATATTCTTTGGAGAGTTGATAATTGAAAAAAATATTTGATTGGATTTAAGAACTCTTGCAAAAGAGTAAAGCTCGTTTCGGGATTTAAAGGATAATATAAGATATTTCATACTAGTCTCCTTATTTCACAATATTCAAAACAAAAATATTTAGTGTGGAATATGATAACAGAATATTGAAAATTTTCATATTGTGTTGTATGGATTATAAGAATAAAAAGTTTGTTTATTTTGATAACGCAGCAACAAGTTTTCACAAACCAAAGGAAGTGAAAAATGCGGTTTTATATGCTGTTGAAAATCTTACAGCAAATCCTGGACGAAGTGGTCATAAGTTGTCTCAAAACGTTGCTGAAATTATTGTGGAGACGAGGGAAAATTTAAAAGAATTTTTCGGTGCAAAAAGCTATGACTTGATCTTTACAAAAAATTGTACGGAAGCGCTAAACTTGGCAATTTTTGGAACACTAAAAAAGGGTGACCATGTCATCACAACTTGTTATGAACATAACTCTGTTTTGCGTCCGCTTGAACACCTAAAAAAACTTGGTGTTGAAGTGACAATTTTGGATTCTGATTTGGAAAAATTTCACGAAAGTTTTGAACAAAAAATTCAGCCAAACACAAAGCTTGTTATCACAACATTTGTGAGTAATGTTACTGGCGACATTTGTGATGTTAAATCTGTTAATCAAATTTGCAAAAAGCATAACATTATTCATCTTATTGACGGAGCCCAAGCAAGTGGTCATATGAAAATAAATTTGGAAGATTTGGGTTGTGATATGTTTGCTTACGCAGGTCATAAGGGTTTGTTGTCGTTAACAGGTGTTGGTGGATTGTTTGTAAAAAATCTTGAAAATTTAACTCCAATAATTTTAGGTGGAACGGGAACTGACAGTGAAAATTTAGTTCAACCAACTGACACAATTGAAGGGTTTGAGGCGGGAACAATTTCAACAATTTCAATTTTGTCACTTAATGAGGGAGTTAAATTCTTAAAAGAAAATTTTTCAAAAATATTAGAAAAAGAATGTAAATTGCGTGATTTTTTATATAAAAACCTGAAAAATATTAAAAATCTTGAAGTTTTTTCAAAAAAATCAAGTTTAAATGTTTTCTCGTTTAATGTGAAAAATGTTGATAGCGGAATGGTTGCAAACATATTAAATGAGAAATTTAACATATGTGTTCGTGCTGGTCTTCATTGTGCACCGCTAATTCACAAAAGAAACAAATCGCTAGATTCGGGTGCGGTGAGAGTTAGTCTTGATTTTTATAATTCGATTGAAGAAATTGAGTATTTGATTTATGCACTTAATCAAATTGTTAACGGTTAAAAAATGGTTGCAGTTTGCATATTATGCTGAAAATTAAAAACACAGTTCCAAAAATTAAATAGTATGTGTGATAAGGTAAAATTATTGAAGAAAAAATTAAAATTAGTCCACACAAAAAATACGATTTTGCTTTGTTTTGAATAAAGAAATTTTTTGCGATTTCTTTAAACTTTTTTCGATCAGTTTTTGTGTTTAAATTTGAACAATCTGGAAAGGTGTTAAATAACGTAAAATAATTTTCATAAAGTTCTTTTTTTGTTATGATTTCAACATCCAAATTTTTCAAAATTTTTGTATTTAAATTTGCATCCACTTCGCAACAAACGATTTGTAAAACCGACACGTTTTTTTCTGAATTTTGAATCAAATTTTCAAGTTCGAATTGGCTTAATTTTTGAGTGTCGGTTGCGAGTGTAATTTGATGAATTTTTTCATCTTTAAAATAGACTAAACAATCTTTAATCTTTTTGCATTCATATTTGTTTTCGATTATGGATTTTAATAACTTTAATTTATCGGATTTTGGAGATAATCTAAATGCTAAAAATTTTTCTTCCATATCTTTTAAATTTTGTTTACTTATAAATTTTTTTTCATTGCGTTTGTTGAAAAAATAAAAAAGCAGAAACACGCAAGCAAAAGAAAAAATTAAACTTAAGAAAAATGTTGTCCATAAATCTCTTATAAAAAAATTAATCCATGCATATATGATTAAAAAGATTGCACAGGTGATGAAAACTTTATCGATGAGGTTAATTATTTTAAATTTTGACATGATAATATTTTCGCCATAAAAAAATGTTTTAAACTTATTTGTAAAAATTGCATAAGTTGTTTGACAAAAAAACAAATAATTTATAAAATTATAGTAGTAGGTGGGGTATGTTTAGTAATTTTATTGAAAAAAAGTATAACGGACAAGAGTTGACACAAACGGAATATTATGAAATAGTCGACAAATTTGTTCAAGGTGGCGTAAGTAAAGATGCTGTCAAATTCTTTTTGAGTTTAAATTCCTTTGGAATGACCAAAAAGGAAGTTTTATATTTTTCAAGAGCTTTGCGTGATAGCGGGAAAGTTTTCAACTTTGCTGAATGTGTTTTTGAAAAACATTCAACAGGTGGCGTTGGAGATCCTTCAAGTGTTGTTTTGGTTCCGCTTATTGCCAGTTTGGGATATAAAATAATCAAATCAACAGCAAAGTCATTTTTATTCACAAACGGAAGTGCTGACAGATTCGGTGCAATTCCAAGTTTTAAGGTAACATTAACTAATGAAGCAATTGTTACAGCATTGGATAGAACGAATGCTTGTGTTCTTTCTCATGATGAAATTGTTTGTCCTGCTGATAAACTTTTGTATGATGTACGAGAAGTTGCAGGAATTGAAAATGATATTAATTTGCTTGCAGCATCAATTGCGGGAAAGAAATTGGCAAGTGGAGCCAAGGTTGTTTTGGTTGATATCAAATATGGACATGCTTCAATTGTTAGAGATTATGAATCAGCAAAAGAACTTGCTAGCATACTTAGATATGTGTTCGATCAATCAAATGTTAAAAGTATTATTGTTTTAACAAACACTCTTCAAACTATTGGTGATGGAATTGGAAATGCTGTTGAAGTTGTTGATGCTTTGCAAGTTTTGCAAGGTCGCCAATGCGTTTTAAGAGATGTGTGTGTTGAATATGCGACATTAATGATAATGGCGGCGGATAAGAAACTTAAAAGAAAAGATGTTGAAGATATGGTTAAAATGGCTCTTGATAATGGATCCGCATATAATAGGTTATTGCAAATCGTTAAGTGGCAAGGTGGAGATGTTCAAGTTGTTAAAGAATCAAAACTTTTCTTGCCTTATAAATCTGTGAACTTTGTTGCTGATAGGGATGGCTATGTGGGAAGTATTAATTCTTTACTTTTAGGTGAACTTATAAGACGTTTATGTGCTGAAACTCATGATGACAATATTGGTGCGATTTTGCGTGTTAAAATTGGTCAAATGGTTAAAAAGGGTGATGTTATTGTGTCATTCTATTATAAAGATGAAGAAGATTTTGAAAGATATAAAAATGCAATTGCTGGGTGTGTTAGAATAACAAGCGAAAAAATTCTTCCTATTAAGGTGATAAAAAAGGTTATTAATTAATGAAAACAGTAGTCAAAGGACTTGAAGAAACTATGAAACTAGCGAATAACTTTGCTGCCGAGTTAATCGGTGGCGAAGTTGTTTTATTGAATGGTGATTTGGGAGCTGGAAAAACAACTTTCACCCAATTTGTTTTTAAGGCGCTTGGTGTTGAAGATGTGGTTAGCAGTCCTACATTTGCGATTTTGAAATCATATCAAGGTAAATTTAAACTTCATCATTTTGATACTTATCGAATAACTGTTGAAGAAGCGATTGAAGCGGGTTTTGACGAGGTTTTTGAAGAAAAAGATAGTATAATTTTTGTTGAATGGAGTGAAAATATTGCTCCTTTAATCCCGCAAGATTCAATCAAAATAAACATAAAATACTTAAACGAAAATGAAAGGGAATTTGAAATTATAAAATGAAAAAATTGGTTATAAATACAGCAACAGACGAACTTTTCATTGTTCTAAAAAAGGACAATGAAATTTTTTCTGAATCTTTAAACTCGAAAATGCACCATAACGAAACAATGCTGCCAATTATAGATGAAATGTTAAAAAAACATAATGTTGAAATTGGTGAAATTGATGAGTTTGGGGTGCTTATCGGGCCAGGATCCTTCACCGGTATAAGGGTTGGAATTGCAACAATTAAAGCTTTTCGTGATGCAACAAATGCAAAAGCTAAAGGAATTAACAGTTTAGATTATTTGTATGCATTATCAAACATAAACAACATAATTGAAACGGTTGCGATAAAGGGTAGTCGTGATAGTTATTTTGTTGCAAAGCTGATTCATGGTGTTGTTTATAAATATGAAAGAAATTTAACACTTGAAGAACTTAAAGCTATTGCTGAAAATAAACCGATTGGTATGTTTGAGCAAGATGATAATTTAGATTGTTATGTTGTTAAACAGGATAAGGAAACGTTGATAAAATGTTTATCTGATAGTAAAGACAATTCGCTTGTTCCTGTGTATTATCAATTGTCGCAAGCAGAAAATGAAAAACTCAAGAGAAGTGAGATTAAAATTGAATTGGCGACTGAACAAGATTTAACTCAAATTGCTGAACTTGAAAAGGAAAATATTTTGGTTAACACAATGAGTGAAAATCAAATTGGAAACGCTTTAAACAATGAAAATTATGCCGTTTTTAAAGCTGTTGTTGATAATGAAATTGTTGGTTTTATTATGCTAAATATGAGTGATGAACTTAACGTTGATAGCATTGCGGTTAAAAAAGAATTTAGAAATTTGGGAATTGCAACAAAATTGATTCAAAAAGCTGAAGATTTCGCAAAAGAAAGTAATATTGAAATTTTAAGTTTGGAAGTGGCATATAAAAATATCACAGCATATTTATTATATAAAAAACTTGGCTTTGTTGAACGTAGAACACGCAAAAGCTACTATAAAAATGGTGATGACGCAATTGAGATGATTTTAACGGTTGGTGTTCGCTAAACGCCTGCGCTAAGTCGCTCAACCAATTAGTTAAAATCAAAAAATAAATAGGTTGAAAAAATGAAAAGAGTTTAAACAACTCTTTTTTTAATTGTTTTTGGTTGTATTATTTAATTTGGTATTGCAAAATGTTATAATGTGTGTTAATATAAAACAAACAAGGAGAATTTATGCAAGGATTTGGACTTTCAAGAGATGTGATTATTAAAAAGTTAAACAATAACGAAAAGTTAGAGTGGAATGAACTTCTTGAGGTTTTTAGCTGTAATGATAAGGCGATTGCTAAGGCGATACATTTGTTGTTGTTAAAGTTAGATGGTGAATCTAGGGATTTATTGGTGGATTTAATTAATGAAGATTTTAAAATTTGGCCAAGCTTCTCACTTGAGTCTGAAGAAATTGATCCAATTTGGTTTAATAAATGGAAATTTGTTTGCGTAAATAGAGAAACTAAAAGGTTTTTATTAAATTTTGTTCTTGAAGAAAGATCGAATAACGAATTGTTGGACAAATTTAAAAACTCATTAATTGATGATATGTTGTCTAAATAAGCTTAATTATAATCATCAGGTAGATCATTTAAAAGAAGTAGTGTGTCACCATGATTAAGTTTTGAAAAATGTTGTTTTGATTCTTCTAATGATGGTGAAAAATAGATTTGAGGTTGAAGAGTGTTTTCTTCAATCTCTTTTTTTAGTCCATTTAAAATTGCCTGCTTATTTTCATTCCCAATAATGATTAAATGGTCAAAGTGAGCAAGTTGCTTTCCGAGGTTGAAGTTGATGTTGTATTTTTCTTTTCCGCATTCAATAATGCCAGGAGTTGCAATCATTTTGTTTCCTGGAAAGTTTTTTAAAACCCATAATGATTCTTTTGCGCTTGCGGGAGAACAATTGTAACTATCATCTAAAATATTAATGTGCGTTTGAGTGAGTGACAACCTGTGAGGAACTTGTTCAAGATTTTGAATTGCAGAAATGATGTTTTTGTTTGAAATTTCAAGATGATTTGCTAGAGCAGTGGCAAGACAAATGTTTAAAACGTTATGTTTGCCAAGTAAGTTTGTTTCTAAAGAAAATGTTTGGTTGTTGATGTGTAAATCAAAGTTTGTTTTGAAATTTTCAATTCTTATATTGCTTGCAAAAATGTCTGCAGTTTGGTTTGTTGAAACGGAAACTTTGTTGCAAATTTTTTCATCAAACATTCGTGTTGTGTAAAGATTATCAATGTTAAAAACACAAGGTTTATTTTGAAGAAAAATTGAAAGTTCGCTTTTTGTTTTGAACACATTTTCAACTGACTTAAAACATTCCAAATGTTGGCTTGTTATGGTAGTAATAATTCCATAGTCTGCACCAAATAAATTACACAACCTTCTAATATCGTTTTTGCGTCTTGCGCCGAACTCTAAAATTAAAAATTCAGTTTCAAACTTTAACTCGTTGTTAATGAATTTTGCAATGCCAAGTGGAGTGTTGTAACTAGCTGGAGTGAACTGAACTTTGTGTTGTGTCGATAACATTTTTGCCAAAATATTTTTAACACTTGTTTTGCCGTTGCTTCCTGTGATTGCAATAATTTGAGTTGGATGATTTTTTAACTTTTTTCTCGCAGTGTGAATATAGTTTTGATTTTTTATTCTGTCGTATATGTTGATAAAATTTGCAAGTGGTGGAGAGATAAATGTTAAGGCGGCGACAAGTAAGAACGAATATTTATATAAGCATAATAACAACAAAATAAAAATTGAAATTATATATAATCTCGACAACTTTCGTGTGAATTTCAATGGTGTTTTTGAAGTTTTAATTAAATTTTTTAAATAGAATAAATTTAAAATATAAATAATAGTGTTTGTTACAATATAAAACAAAATATTTTTAAAAATTAATTCAAAAATAAATAAAATAATGCAAAATAACATTAAAAATGATTTAATATTGAAGAAATATTTAAAATATCTTTTATTTTGATAATCTTTTAATTGATAAATATGTAAAAATTTATGTAAAAACAATAAATTTGTAAAAAATATTAATAAATTGAAAAGGTGATAAATCTGCATAAAACTTTCCTTTTTTAATATTGGTCTATAATGTCATTCTGAGCGAAGTGTAACGTAGTTGAAGAATCTTATGTTTAAAGAAATGTTGTTGCTAAACCAATGAATAATTTTTATAAATTTATATAAAAACGACAAAAAATCACACAAAAACAAGCAAATTTAATGAAAATTTAACTTTTTTAAGAAAATTTAACAATTCATGATTAAATCTTGTATTTTCTTTTAAATATGCAAAGTGGTCACTTTTTATTGTTGTAAGTGTGGCGTTGTTTTGCTTTTTTAAATGTTTAGCTATCCATAGTGGTGTTGCTTTGTCTTTTGTTCCCCAGAAGAGTAATATTGGGCAGTTAAATTTAGTTGCAAACTTAAGATTTAAATTAACAATATTTTTAAAAGTTTCTTTATTTGTTGATGATAAATTTAAATAATCATTACTTGCAATTTTTTTAAATAAATAATTAAATTTTTTATTTTTTAATAGAATTTTATTGTTATTTTTAATAATTTCTAAAAAAATATTTTCTTTTTTAATTCCTGCGCCACCTGTAATGATAATTTTTGAAATTTTAATTTTTTTGTTTAGTAGCATTGCAACACGACATCCAAAACTGTGACAAATAATGATAGGGTTTTGAATGTTGTGAAGAGATAAAACGTTTTGAACAAGTTGAATGTAATCAAACATATTCCACACACAAGTTGTGGGTGAAATGGTTGGCATTGTGAGAGATAAAATATTGAATTGATTTTTGAGTAAGTTGATGGTCTGAGAAAAAGAAAATTTGTTTCCGCCCCAACCGTGAAGAAATAAAATTGTTTCACTTTTTTTGTTGTTAAAAAAGTCATAGTCCACAACTTCATTTTTGAATAGGTAATGCATATTTTTATATATGCAGATAATCGACATTTTTTGACATTCATTTTTATAGTCATGTTGGGCTCTACTAAACATCACATGTGCGATGTAACACATTCTGTTTATGGGATCCTTCGACTGCGCTCAGGATGACAGGTTTAAAAATCTCACAAGATTAAAACCAAATTCATATATAATCACATGAAAAAATTATGTGTTATTTTTGGTGGAGAAAGTTCTGAGCACGACATTTCAATAATCACAGGAATGCAACTAGCGAAAAATTTTTACACGGAAGATTTAGAGAAAATTTATTTAAGTCTTGATAACAAATTTTATCTTGCCACAAAGGTTAATGACTTAAAATTTTTTGAAGATAAGAAAAATATTAAGTTGGCTGAAATTATTTTTCATTCTGGTGCGGTTTATAAAAAAGGAATCACTCTTAAAAAACTTTTTGATGTTGATTGTGTGATAAATTGTTGTCATGGCGGTGTTGGGGAGCAGGGTGACTTGGCTGGGTACATGCAAGTGAATAAAATTAAATGCACAAGTGCAAGTTCGCTTTCTTCTCATATTGCAATGGACAAAAATTTAACAAAAGAGTTAGTTAAAGATATTGTGCCAACCGTGAAAGGTGTGAAAGTTACAAAAATTAATTTTGATGAAATGATTAAGCAAATTGATGAAACTTATTCTTTTGACTTGATTGTTAAGCCTAATTCGCTTGGTTCAAGCATTGGGGTTAAGGCATGCAATATTGAAAATTATAAAGACCAAATTGAAGCAATTTTTGAAATGGGTGATGACGCTTTGGTGGAAGAGCGAGTTGTTGAAATTGCAGAATATAATCAAGCATGTTTTAAAGGTAAAGAGGGTTTAGTGTTAAGTGCAATAGAACACCCAATAAGTAAACATGAATTTTTAACCTTTGAAGATAAATATAAAACACTAAACAAAACCAAAGGGAAAGATAGGGAAATTCCAGCAAAAATCACTCCAGAACTTGAAGAACAGATTATTAATTACACTTCAAAGATTTATGAAAAATTAAATATGAATGGTGTTGTTAGAATTGACTATATTTACGATAAAGCCACAAACACGCTATATTTTAATGAAATTAACACAATTCCAGGCAGTATGGCGTTTTACTTATACGAACCACTTGGAATTGATTATATAACGTTAATCGAAAACCTAATTGAAAACGCCGAAGATATAAAAAAATTTGCGTACTTCAACACGCAAATTCTTAAAGACAAAAAAATTTAATCTTGACAAAAATCGTTTTCTGTGTTAATATTTTTCCAGGAGAAAATTATGAGTAAAACACCAATAGAAAGGCATAGAGAAAGATATGATGAAATTAGAAGAGAAATTCTTCAAATTAGCGAAAGCTACACTTTAATTAAGCAAAATATGAACAAGGAATATCCAACAAAGTATGAAGAAAGACATTTTGTGTTGTTGCATTTGGAATTAGTTGATTTAATAAAAGAGTTAAATTCGCTAAATGCCTCAGGGACAGTTCCAATTCGATTATTATATAAAGAAATTGTAAATAGTTTAAAAAGAAATTTAGAGGAAAATTGTGGTGCCTCATATAAGGAACAACTAGATAGAGATATCAAATTAAATCCATATTTATATTAAAAGTCAAACTTTGGTTTGGCTTTTTTCTTGCGAAAATTTTAAGTGATAATGTTCTTAAAAACTATTTATTTTAAGTGATTTTTCGATAAACCTAAAATTGATTTGCTAAAAATTTTTGAATTTGTTATAATAGATAAGTAATGAAAATTATTTAAGGGGAGAGGTGGATTTTGGCTAGTTATGATTCAAAAGATTTAGTGGTTTTAGAAGGTTTGGATGCAGTACGTATGCGTCCGGGTATGTATATTGGAACAACAGGTGTGAAAGGATTGCACCATTTGTTGTGGGAAATTATTGATAACTCAATTGACGAAGTTGCAAACGGATATGGTAACAAAGTTGAAGTAACTTTGCATAAAGACGGAACGGCATCAGTTCTTGACAATGGTCGTGGAATTCCTGTAAGTCAACACCCAAAACTTAAAATTAGTGGTGTTGAAGTTGTTTTCACTCAACTTCATGCTGGTGGTAAGTTTGGCGATAACAACTATAAATATTCAGGCGGTTTGCACGGTGTTGGTGCGTCGGTTACAAACGCATTATCACGCTATTTGGAAGTTACTGTTTATAAAGATGGCAAAAAACACTTTGCGAGATTTGAATCGGTTGAAAAGGGTGGAAAAATTCACAGTGGTGTTCCAGTTGAAAAACTTCATGAAGTTGGCAACACAACACTTAAAGGAACTTATGTTCGTTTCCTTCCAGATGATAGAGTGTTTAAAGATATTAAGTTTGATTACGACACAGTTCGTGAGAGATTACAAGAAACTGCATTCTTAAACAAAGGCGTTAACATTGAACTAATTGATGAGCGAACAAATAAGCGTGAAACATTGTGTTATGAAGGTGGAATTAGGGATTATGTAAGCAGTCTTACAATGGACAAAAAACCACTTTTTGTGCCACCAATTTACATTGAAAATGAAATTGAAGATACTTATGTATCTTTGGCGGTTCAATATGTGGATAACTACACTGAAAACATTTTCAGTTATGTTAACAACATTCCAACACCAGAAGGTGGTACTCATGAAGTAGGTTTTAAAACTGCATTAACAAAGGTTTTAAACGACTTTGCGAAAAAGCACAACCTTATTAAAGAAAAAGATATTGCTTTCATTGGTGATGACTTCCGTGAAGGTATGGTGGCGGTTTTATCTATCAAAATGAAGAATGTTCAGTTTGAAGGTCAAACAAAAACTAAACTTGGAAACGTTGAGGCACGTGGTAGAGTTGAGCAAGTTTGCACACAAGGTTTGACAGAGTTTTTCAACACTAAGAAAAACGAAAACATTGGAAATATAATCATTGAAAAAGCAAAAGGTGCGGCAAAGGTTAGAGATGCTGCACGCAGAGCAAAAACTTTGGCTAGACAAAAGAACTCAATCGAAGGAAGTATGTTGCTTGGTCAACTTGCAAGCTGTACAAGTCGAAATGCTGATATTAATGAACTGTTTATCGTTGAAGGTAAATCAGCAGGTGGAAGTGCAAAACAAGGTAGAGACCGTTATTTCCAAGCAGTTTTGCCACTTCGTGGTAAGCCATTAAACAGTGAAAAGAAAAGAATTGACCAAGTGCTTGCAAATGAAGAAATTAGAACAATTATTGGCGCGTTGGGAACAGGAATTGGTGAAGATTTTAAACTTGAAAATTTAAAATATAACAAAATTATTATTCTTAGTGATGCCGACCCTGACGGTATGCACATTCGTTGCATTTTACTCACATTCTTCTTTAGATATATGCGTCCGCTTATCACAAACGGAAATGTGTATATTGGAATGCCACCGCTTTATGGTGTTAAAACTAAGGGTGAAATCATTTATTGCTACGGTGATGAAGAACTTGCAAAAGTAACAAAAGACCTTAAAAAATATACTGTTCAAAGATATAAAGGTCTTGGTGAAATGGACTATGACCAATTAAGGGAAACAACTTTGGATCCTGCAAAGAGAACAATCATTCGAGTTGGCGTTGAGGATGCTGTTCAAGCAGACAAAGAAATCACACTTTGGATGGGAGATGAAATCAGTGCAAGAAAAGATTTCATTAACAAATATGCAAACTTTAATAGAGTTGATGAATTCGAACAAAAACAAATTGAAGAAATTGATGAGGAAGGAGGGAACAACTAATGGCAAAGAAAGATAAAATCGACCAAATTAAGAACATTGTTCCAACCGGACAACTTCTTCATAAAACTGTTGAAGAGGTGATGACTGCTTCAATGCTTCCTTATAGCGAATATGTAATTTTGGATAGAGCGTTGCCAAGAGTTGAAGATGGATTAAAACCTGTTCAAAGAAGAATTCTTTATGATATGCTCATTCAAGGACTTACTCCAGAGCAAGAATATAGGAAATGCGCAGGAGTTGTTGGTGACGTGCTCGGTAAATTTCACCCACATGGAGATAGCTCAGTTTATGGCGCGCTTGCCCGTATGGCTCAGGATTTCGTCATGGGTGAACGTCTTGTTGACGGTCACGGAAACTTTGGTTCAATCGACGGTGACAGCCCTGCTGCTTATCGTTACACAGAGTGTAAATTAACACCGCTTGCTATGGAATTAATGAAAGACATTGATAAAGATTGTGTTAACTTTAGTTTGAACTTTGATGATAGATATAAAGAACCGGACTATCTTCCAGGCTCTTTCCCAAATTTGTTTGTTAATGGTGCAATGGGAATTGCGGTTGGTCTTGCCACAAACATTCCAACGCATAACCTTGGCGAAATGATTGATGGTGTGATTGCATATATTGACAATCCAAACATAACATTGGATGAAATGCTTAAAATTGTTAAAGGTCCAGATTTCCCAACAGGGGGAACTATTTGTGCTGGAAACGAAATGCGTGAAGCATACGCTACAGGTCGTGGAAAAGTTCCAATTCGTGCTGTGTTCCACACTGAAGACGAAAAGGGTGGAAAAACAAACATTGTAATCACTGAAATTCCATATCAAGTGAACAAAGCGGACATGTTGCAAGCAATTGGTGCACTAAAAGAAAAAATGAAAGATGAATTGGCTGATATTTCTGATATCACTGATGAATCAAGTAGTGAAGGTGTGCGAGCAATTATCACCTTAAAGAAAGATGCTGATGTTGACAATATCATTGCAATTCTTCTTAAACACACTGATATGCAAATCAACTTTAACTATAACGTTGTGGCAATTGCGAATGGAAGTCCAAAGCAATTGGGATTGTTGGACTATTTCAGTTACTACACTAAATTCCAACTTGATGTTATTGTAAGAAGAACAAAATTTGATTTGGCGCGCGCTGAAGCAAGAGCGCATATTGTTGAAGGATTGTGCATTGCAATCCAAAACATTGATGAAGTGATTAGAATAATCAAAGCGTCCGCTTCGAACCAAGATGCAAAACAAAAACTTATGGCAAGATTTGGTCTTACTGAAATTCAAACTCAAGCAATTCTTGATATGAGACTAAGTAGACTCACAAATCTTGAAACAACAAAACTTCAAGAAGAATTAGCACAACTAAGAAAAGATATTGCTGAATATCAAGCAATTCTTGCTAGTCAAAGTAAACAATATAAAGTTATCAAAAAAGAAATGCTTGCAATTAAAGATAAATACGCAACTGAGCGTAAAACTAAGATTGTTGACTCTTTTGAAACTTACGACATCACACCAATTGAAAAATTACTTGATAATCCTTGCGTGGTGGCGGTTACAAATGATGGATTAAGACTAAAACAAATCGACATGAAACAAGTTCAAAATGCAAGCCCTACGTATAGTTATGATAATATTAATGCACTTCATAAATTTACAGCACACACAAGCACAAATAGTGCAGTTGTTATGTTTACAAACTTTGGTAATTTCTTCCGCTTAAATGTGCGAGATATTCCAAGTTGTAAATTTAGTGCAAAAGGAACTGCTTTGAATGCTATCACAAATGCCGAAACAAAAGAAAAGATTGTGGCTTTATTTGATGAACAAGATATGCTAAGTAATCCAGAACTTTTGATGTACACTCAAGATGGTTACATTAAACGTTGTGAAACGGGTGAATTTAATGGTCTTAAGAGTGGAAGTATTGCACTTAAACTTAAAGACTTTGACCGTGTTGTTGGTGTTCAAATCAATGATAATCTTCCAAGTGTGCTTATGGTTTCAACTGATGGTATGGCTGTAAACTGCGAATTTAAAACTGCACCTGTTACTAAACGAAACAGCGGTGGTGTCATTGGAATGAGTTTGAATGACAATGCAAAAGTTATGTTTGCAAGTCAGGTTAACACTCTTGACAGAGTTCTTGTTGTTACCCCTGAAGGTAATGCTAAGAAATTTAGTTTGAACGAAATTCCTGTTGGTCAAAGAAACAGAAAAGGACTTAAAATCACCAACGGAAAAGAAACAATCTTTGGCATAATCTCACCAATAATCACAGGTGAAGTGGTGTTAGAAACAAAAGATGGGCTTCATGCAGTTGATGTTAATGAAATTCCAATTTTAAGTAGAACTTCAACAGCAAAACCGCTTGTTAAAAAAGCAAAACTAACCCTTAAAGATATTGGATTATACTTAAATTAAAAAAGAGCCGCTTGGCTCTTTTTGTTGTTAGAGAAAACCACGGGTTTGACCCGTGGATTTTTATTTATACTCCTTGACATTTAAAAATTAGTATGATAATGTTTGATTAGGAGGTTTGATATGCTTTTTTTAATTATACTAGCTGCGTTACTTGTTTGGTTTGCCATAAGTAATTGGATTGCGGTATTAACTAATAACATATTAACAAATAAAGGCTATAGCCCTAATTATTGGTTGGGTTTCTTCTTTGGAGCATTTGCGTGGTTGTATTGCATTGCAATACCAGATTTAAAAATTCAAAAAGCGATTATGGAATTAGTTGAAAAAAATAAAGAAGAATAAATAGATATTAAAAAAGTCAAACTTTGGTTTGGCTTTTTTCTTGACTAAAATATGTTTGTGTTATATAATATTTTAAAGATAGGTGAAATGATGATTGAAGAAATTGAATTAAAAATATCAGGCACAAAAGAAGAGATTGAAAAACATTTGTTAAATCAAGGGTTTTCAGTTTTTTTCAAGCGAAGAACCATTGCGAATTATTATTTGCCACCAAATGAAGAAATAGGTGAGCACAAAACACTCAAAGATAGATGTGTTAGATTAAGAACAAGTTTTAAAATAGATGAAGAAATTAGAAAATTAGGATTTAGAAAACTTGATTTGAGTGAAAGTCAAGATGAAGAAAAATTAAGTTTAAAAGAAGCAAAAAAGTTGGAAAAACAACTATTAAAAGATGGTTATCAATTGATTCACACTGATGACAAAACTGATTTTGTATATATATTAAAAGAAAAAGATTTGGCATTCCAAATTCAAGATATTGAGGGGTTGGGAATCATTGTTGCATATGACAACAAAGATTATTATAATCTTCCAAGTAAGAAACAAAGAGAAAAACTTATTAAAGATGTTGAACATTATGGAATAAAAATTCAAGATTACAATCAAGTGGATAGATTTACTGGAATTGACAAAAGTAAAAAATTTTCAATAAAAGAAATTGTAAAAGTTTGCAAAAACCACAATGCAACACATCAATCAGAAAATGTGCTAAACAACTAAAAAGTCAAACTTTGGTTTGGCTTTTTTCTTGCATTACAATTAAATATTTGCTTTTTGGCAACATTTGGCGAAAGTTGGCATATTTTAAAATATGGAAGCAACTTTTTTGGAGTTGAAGGCCAAGCAAGTGATTAATACTGTTGATGGAAAATGTTTGGGACATATCACAGACATTATTTTTGACGTGGTGTGCGCTAAAGCATTGGGTTTTATTGTCCCGCAGCCAAATCAAGGCTTTTGGGGTTTGTTTAAGGGCGGGAAAGATATTTTTATACCATTCGATTGTGTTTGCAAGATTGGGGTGGATGTGATATTAGTGGAGTTGTATATTGATGAATATTCAAGGTTGGATGACCGACACCCTAAAGATGGTGGTAAAAACAAATATACAACTCAAAATATTGAAACAAATAATAAAAAATAAATTTTAAAAACTTCTTAAATTTGTTTGGAATTTTTGTCGAATTGTGCCATAATAGCAATGTATGAAATTAAGTTTGGGACAAACCTAAACAAATAAAAGGGAGTATTAAAAAATGAAATGTATTTTTTGTGGAAACATTGATAGTAAGGTGGTTGACAGCCGTTATCTTAAGGACACAAGCATCAGAAGAAGAAGAGAATGTTTGGTATGTGGAAAGCGTTTCACAACTTATGAAACTGTTGAAACAAATCCAATGGTGGTAACAAATGTTGAAAATATGCGTGAACCTTTCAAAATTGAAAAGTTGACTGAAAGCATTAAATATGCAACATATTGTGTTGATTTAAATGTGGAAGTTGAAGAAATTGTAAATAAAATTGAAAGCAAACTTTTGGCTCTTCAAAAACAAGAAATTTCAACTAAGGATATTGTTTCCGTGTCTCTTGAAGTGCTTATGGAAGTTAGTGCAATGGCATGTTTGGTTTATTTCACTCAACACACAGAATGTGAAACTTTTGACGACATCAGAAGATTTATTAATAGATAATTGTAAAAGCCCTAAATTTAGGGCTTTTTTGTTTGTTTTTATTTGATTTTTAGTGTATAATATAATCATGCAAAAGAAAGTAAACAAAAGTTTAATCGCATTTATTTCAACCGCAAGTGTTGCTTTTTTGGGTTTTCTTGCAATAATGATTTTAGTTTTGTGCGATTATAACTTCAAAATTGATAAATTTAATGTGTTTGTTGCCAATAATCGTAATGTTTTTTGGACTGGGTTTTTTAAATTTTTCACACATTTAGGTTCGTTCTATACATTGGTAATTTTGGCTATTATTGGTGTAATTCTAATTTGGTTTGTGATGAAAAATAAGCGACTAAGTGCTTTTTATGCAATATGTTTTGGAAAGGTATGCATTGCAAATTATTTAATTAAAATTATTGTTAGAAGATTGAGACCAGAACACTTGATGATAATTAAAGAAACAGGTTTTAGTTTTCCTTCTGGGCATAGTATGATGACGTTTGCATTTTTTGCTTTAGCGATTCATTTTGTTTGGAAATATGTTCGCATTAAACCGCTTAAAATTACTTTAATTTCAATATTTTCAGTTATAATTATTGGAATTGGATTTAGTAGGATTTACTTGGGTGTGCATTATTTAACAGATATTATGGCGGGTTGGCTTATTACTTATGTAATTCTTGTTTCAGGATTACTTGTTTATAATTCAAAAATGTTTAAATTTTTAAAAGATAGGGAGAAATAAAATGAAATGGTTTCTAAAAGGGTTGTTGCTAGTTGCTTCATTGGCATTAATTATTGGCGGATTTGTAATGTCTGGTGGAAAGCCTGATGGGCTCAATAAACATCCGCTTATGCCACTTAAAATATTTTTGATTTTCCTAGGTTTTGTTTTGCTTGTTGTGTTCGTTTTGTTGATGGTGTGGCCACTTATAAAACGAAGTTCTGTTGAACAGATTAAAAATCAAGAAAGAAAAAATAATCCTAAAATTGATTTAATGTCTGATGACGAAATTATTGAAAAATATGGTGATATTGAAGATGAAGACGATATGCCAAATGAAAACTTAGAAGAAGATGTTGAAGAAGACTTGGAAGAAGACTTTTTAGATGAAGAAGAGACCGAAGAATTCGAAGATCTTGATGAAAAACTAGAGGATGAGGAAGATGATATTGATGAAGAAGAGATAGAAGACGTTGAAGATGAAGAAGATTTTGATGAAGAGTTAGATGAATCTGAAGAAGAAACAAGCAACGAAACTTCAAAGTTGGAAAACAAACAAGCAAATATTTGTGAATATTGTGGAACTGAAAATAAAGATAATGCAAAATTTTGTTCTGCATGCGGGGCCAATTTGAAAAATAAAAAATAGTAAATTTAGTTTAAAATGTTTGTTTATAAAGTAAAATAAAAAAGTTTTGTGGCTTTAGGGTTGCAAAATTTTTTTTATTGTGGTAGATTATACTAGAAAATATAAAGATAAGGAGAAAAAGTATCGAAACAGGTTCGATATAATATCACCTTAAATTTGCTTGCTTAAATGCAAGCATTACACAAACAAGTTAAAGGAGAAATTATGATTTCAGTAAATAATGTTGCAGTACAATTTGGAAGCAGAAAACTTTTTGATGAAGTTAATTTAAAATTTAGTAAAGGAAATTGTTATGGTGTGATTGGTGCAAACGGTGCGGGAAAATCAACATTTATGAAAGTTCTTTCAGGTGAATTAGAGCCAAACCGTGGAGATGTAACAATTCCAGCAAAAGAAAGATTATCAGTCTTAGAGCAAAACCAAGAAAAGTATAACGATCAAACAGTTCTTAGAACTGTTCTTATGGGTCATAAACGTTTGGTTGAAATTATGGACGAACGCGAAATGTATTTTTCAAAAACTGATTTTACTGAAGAAGATGGAATTCGTTTGGGGGATTTGGAAACTGAGTTTATGGAGCTTGATGGATATAACGCTGAAGCAAATGCGGAAAGTTTGTTGAACTCTTTGGATATCCCAAGCGAACTACATTATGAACTTATGGAAAATGTGGATAGCAAAATCAAAGTTAAAGTATTATTAGCGCAAGCGTTATTTTCAAATCCAGATAACTTAATTTTGGACGAACCAACAAACAACCTAGACGTTAAAACAATTCGTTGGCTTGAAGATTTCATTTTAAACTTTGAAAACACAATCATCATTGTCAGCCACAACCGTCACTTTTTGAATAAGGTCTGCACGCACATTTGTGACATAGACTATGGAAAAATCAACTTGTTCTTAGGTAACTATGATTTTTGGTATGAAAGCAGTCAATTGGCGCTCAAACAACAAAAAGACCAAAACAAAAAGGCAGAACAACGAGCAAAAGAATTGCAAGAATTCATTGCAAGATTTGCCGCAAATGCAAGTAAAAGCAAACAAGCAACTTCAAGAAAAAAAGAGTTAGAAAGATTAACAATTGAAGACATTAAACCAAGTAGCAGAAAATATCCATTCATTGATTGGAAGTTTGAACAACGAATTGGTAACGACATTTTGTTTGTTAATAATTTAACCAAGAAAGGTTTGTTTGAAAATGTGTCTTTCACAGTTCGTCCAGATAACAAAATTGCAATCATGAGTGATAATAGTAATGTTGTAACAGCGCTTTTCGATATCTTGTCTGGAAAAGATACGGACTACAAAGGCGAAGTGAAATGGGGTAAAACTATAACAACCACATATCTACCTCAAAACAACAATGATTTCTTTGAAGATTGCGATTTAAATCTTGTTGATTGGATTGGTCAATACACAAAAGAAACCGATTCAACTTTCTTGCGTTCATGGTTAGGGAGAATGTTGTTCCCTGCTGAAGAAGCTGAAAAACAAGCAAAAGTTCTCTCAGGTGGTGAAAGAGTTAGATGTATGTTAGCACGCATGATGCTTCAAGCAGGAAATTTCTTGCTTTTGGATGAACCAACTAACCACTTAGATTTGGAATCAATCACAGCGCTCAACAAAGGTATGGAAAGATTTGAAGGTTGCATGATTTTCTCAACACACGACGAAGAAATTATCTCAACAGTTGCAAATCGAATAATCCGCATTAATTCAACTTTGGAATACGATAAAGAAATTGATTATGAAACATATTGTGAAACTCAGTTCGCAGGTCGACATTAATTTACGTTTGCACTTTAACAGTGCAAACTTTTTCTTTTGTCGCCTGCTCACTTTATATGAGAGGGACACAAGTTTCCCTCTCATTACTCACCCTTTATAAAGGTCTTTTTTAAACTCTACCAACCAACTCATCAATACTAACTTTTAAATAATCGGCAATTTTAATAACATTATCCATGTGAGGGCTAGAATGACGACTAAAAATAGATTCAGCCAAACCTCGTGAAATTATTCTTTTATTTCTCAAATGGGTTTTCTTTAAGCCTTGCGTTTCAAGGACATTTATCAATCTTTCGTAAAACGGAGGACATTCTTTTGGAGGAATTTCTTCATAATCATCAGTTCTACCTATAAGATACTCGATTGAACATTTAAATAAATTTGATAGTTTAAGCATATTATCCAATTTTGGAGTATAGGTACCATCTGTCCAAGTGTAAATGGTGGATAAATTTTTATAATTTATTAAATTTGCAATATCTTTTTCATTATAGTTGTTTTCTTTCATTAGTTCATTCAATCTATTTTTAAATTTATTCATATAAAAAATGCTAGTCTATAAACTAGAAATTTAAAAGAATTTCTAGTTTTAAGACAAAAAAGCATTGACTTTTCTATTTTTTAGCCATATAATGCTATTGACTTGTCGACAAGTTTCGGGGTGAGGAATACTTAGAACCAGCCGAGAGCATGCTAAAGGTTTTGTAGCAAGTTGTAAACCTCGAAAAAAGCCCGAAATTTCGGGCTTTTTGAATTTAAAGCTGATTGTGAAGAGCTTAGAAAAAAACAAGACTTATAGACTAGCAAAGTCTTTTTTTCTATGTCTTTTCATATATTCATATATGAGTTTAATGAATGAAATTGAAAAGTTGATGGAGTCGGTTGGAACGAGCGCAAATTATCGTGTGATAAATCTGGGTGGAAATTCTCTTTACATTGAAGGAATTAAATCAGTTGTGAGTTTTGGCGAAAATGAAATGCAATTCCAACTTAAAAAGTGTTTACTAAAAGTTGTTGGTGAAAGTTTGAAGGTAAAGTATTTGGATATTACCACGTGTGTGATTGTTGGCTTAATTAAGGCGGTGGAAACACTATGAAAATTGATTTAACTGGCTATAATATAGATAATTTATTAAAGATTTTATACACAAGAAAAGTAACCTTATTTAATGTTATTAGGCATGAGCATAACAAAGTTTCTTTTGAGATATTAGATAAGGATCACAAGAAAGTTAAAAGATATATTGCCAATTTCAAAGTTCAAGAAACACTTAGTAAATTCAAGCAACTTCCGCAAATTCTTCTTAATAATCTTGGTGTGATTTTGGGTTGTTTTATAGGAATTATTTTTGGAATTTTTGCATCCAATTACACTTGGCAAATTCAAGTCTATGGAACTGAAGAACTAACTTCAAATGATATTATTTCAGTTCTGAAAGAAAATGGAATAAGAAAAGGTAAAATAAATCACCATACGAGCGATGAAATTGAAGAAATTTTATTAAATCGTTATGACCGAATTGCGCAAGTGTCGGTTATTCGAGAGGGAACATCAATAATTATAAATTTGAGCGAAAAATTGGTGTACACCGAAAAGGTGTTTGAACCAATCACTGCTAAATATTCTGGAATTATTAAAGAAATTAACCTAATCACTGGAACTACCAATGTTAAAGTTGGCGACTATGTTAACTTTGGCGACACGTTAGTTTTGCCATTTAATATTGGCGCAAATGGAGAAAAGGTGAGTGTTCGCCCTCTTGCAGAAATAAAAGCAGAAATCTTTGTTGTTGGAAAATGTGAGTTGAATAAAGTGGAAACAAAACTAGTTAGAACTGGAAGAACCACCACAACATATAATTATAAATTTAAAAATAAGAAACTATTTTCAAGCAAAAACAAAAATTCATTTGCGCTTTTTGAGTTGGTTGTGTATAATGAAAATATAAGTGATATATTACCACTTAATCGTGATGTTTGTGTTTACTATGAGTTAGCAGCAACGGAAGTAATCAATGATTTTGAAAAGGAAAAGCAAAAGCTTATTGATGAAAGCATTAACAACGCATACAAAACACTTCCAATTGGTCAAATTATAAATGAGAAGACTGAAACAACTGTTTTTAATGACACAATGTTTGCAATAA
The DNA here is from genome assembly GCA_045578345.1 of Candidatus Onthoplasma sp. Classification (GTDB taxonomy): domain Bacteria; phylum Bacillota; class Clostridia; order Christensenellales; family UBA1242; genus Onthoplasma. The sequence goes on along the minus strand of JAZNKB010000008.1, from coordinate 17,284 downwards.
CAACAATCACGATTTACGGCGAAATCACTTAAATAAAATTATAGGGCTCCCACAGAAGCAAACGTAGTGCTTCGAATGGGAAAAAGGAACAAACGAACAAAAGGACAATGTTTGCGAATAGCAAACTGGCATTAGTGAGGATTGTGACGTGTTAAACATTTTTGAAACAACTGATTTTGAGAAAGATTTAATTAGGGTTTATGATGAGGTAAGCCGAGTTGTTTCATTTCCTAAAAAAACTTGTGTCAATCTAACATTTATTTCAAAAGATGAAATTAGAAAACTTAACAACGAAACGCGTGGTATAGATAAAGTAACAGATGTTTTAACCTATCCGTATGTTGATTTAAATGTTGGTAAAAAATTAAAACTAAGTGATTATAAAGCTAATGTGGATATGGAAACAGGACTTCTTACAATTGGTGATATTTATATTTGCTTAGATAGAGCAAGTGAACAAGCAAAAGAGTATAACCATACTATGCGCAGAGAAGTTTGCTTCTTGCTTTGTCATGGACTTTTGCATATTGCGGGTTATGACCACATTGAAAAAGAAGATGAAGAAAAGATGACAGCAATGCAAGAAGAAATAATGAACGAACTTAATATCACGCGAGAGCAATTTAAGTGTGGATTTGTAACCATTGTTGGAGAAACAAACGCAGGGAAGAGTACACTTATTAATCAACTTGTTGGAGAACATGTTGCAATAGTAAGTCCAAAAAGCCAAACAACAAGAGAAAACATTCAGGGAATTTATAACGACAAAACAACTCAAATTGTTTTTGTTGACACGCCAGGATATCACAAACGTGCAACAAAGATTGATGATGAGATGGATAAGCATATTGAAAATGCACAAGAAGATACTGAAATTTTATTAATGCTTATTGTTGCAAACAAACCTCTTGTTGAGCAATATAACAAACTCATTAAAAAGGTGAGTGCGGATGCCAAGAAGATTTTGTTAATCAACAAAATAGACGAAACAAAGTATGAAAAATTATATCCTCAACTTATGGAACTAAGTCAAGTTGCAAAAGTTGATGAAATATTGCCAATTTCAGCTCTAAATGGAAAAAATATAGATGTTTTGCTTGATATGATTAAAAAGTTTTTACCAACATACGATTATGAGATGAGATATTATCCAGTTGATGAATATACAGATAAAAACTTGCGTCATATGGTGGCAGAAATTGTGCGTGAAAAAGCACTTTTATGCTTAGATGATGAAATTCCTCATGGAATTCAGGTTGTTGTTAACTCATACGTGGAAAGTGAAAGCCCGATTCCAATTTATGCGGATTTGTATTGCGAAAAGGAAAGTCATAAAGCAATAATTTTAGGTAAAAATGGTGAGATGATTAAGAAAATTAGCACACTAGCAAGACGTTCAATTGAAAAAATTGTTGGCGAACAAATAAATCTTCAAGTTTATGTTAAAGTTAAAGCAAATTGGAGAAATGATAGTAAGGCAATTCAAGAATTTGGTCTTAGTGTGAGTGAATAATTGGATTATTATCACATATAATACAAAAAAGGGGTGCATTATGAAAATTTTAGAAGACATAGCTGAGAAATATAGAAAATTGTTTGATAAAACTGGGAAAATAGAATTTTTCATGCATGCCAAAAATGTCGAAAGACTAAACAACGATATTATGGGAGTTGATAAAGAAAAAATTTCCCAAAATGAGGAAATAGTTGGTGTATAGATTTTTCAATAAGTAAACACGATGGACGAAAAAACACAAGGATTAATTTTGAAATTAATTGATTATAAAGATGCGGACAAACTCGCATCTATTTTTACATCCGATTACGGAGTGTTAACCGCAAAGTTTGTTGGAGTAAAAAAAGAAAAAGCAAAATTAAAAGCAATTGCTCAACCGTTTACATTTGCTGATTTTAATTTCACAAAAAGGGCTAATAATAGAGTTGTGGCTGGCGCAAACTTAATAGATAATTTTTATCAAATAATGAATAACTACAACAAAACAATTTGTAGTTATATTGTTCTTGACATAATCAAAACAATTTTGCCAGAACAAAAGCCAGAACAAGATTTATTTTTGCTAACAATTTCAACCTTAAAAAACATTGAGCAAAACAATGAGTATGTTGCGGTGATTGATTTCATTTTGAAGTTTTTATCATTTTCAGGTTTTGGTGTTGAGTTTCCAAATTCAGAATATGTTTATTTTGATAAATTTAATGCGGAGTTTACAGAAATTAGAAATGAGTTTAGTTCACAAATTGACAAGAATGTATATTTGACTTTAAAGAAAATTAACAGTGGAATTGTTGAAGATTTTAATCAAAACACATTAAAGCAAATTCTTCGTCTTCTTCACAATATAATAATTAATCGCTTTGGTGTTGAAATTAAATCATTTCAGTTTATATAATCTTATGTGATTTGTGAAAAAGGTTTGATTTTTTGTTTAATTTGTGGTATAAATATAATAAATGAAAGGGGTAATGAGAAATAAGAAAACAATGTGGTTAGTGATTTTGTGTTCATCAATGATCGCAATCATTTTTTGTTTTGCTGGTTTTGTTTGGTTTAAATCCCCTTCATTTGCGGCCATTGTGCCCGATGACGATCTTGCTGGTGGTGGATCAAGTGTATATAAATTTGATGACGTTGGATATGATGAAAACCTTAACCCTACAGGTTTACGTCCAGGAGATGATGATTATGAAAATAATACTATTTTTTATATTACAGAAGACGGTTTAGGAGAATTTGCAACAACCGTTGATCATGGATGCTCATTCGAAGATAAAAAAGTTTATTTGGAAGCGGATATTGATTGGGAGGAAGAAAGTTTTTCTCCAATAGGATTTGGTTACACTTTTAAAGGAACATTTGATGGACAAAATCACAAAATTTACAATATAATCTTTGGTGGACATCAAGACGGGGACACAGTTTCAAGCGGACTGTTTTATAAGTTGGGTGGATCAGCAAAAATTCAAAACTTACATCTTGATAATATTACTTGTTGGTTAGAGGCTGTTTCTGGTCAAGTTCAATCGGGTGTTGTTAATTCATATGGCGGAGGAATAGCGGGAATTATTGAATCAAATGCTTCTGTAACCATACAAAATTGCATGATAACAAATATGACTGTGGTATATCCAGAATCAACAATTTCACTAGTTTGTGCAGGAGGTTTTGTTGGATGGGTGGAAGATCCTACATCAGTCAATATAATAAATTGTTATTTAAAGAACATGAAACAAGAAGGTGGATCAACTCCACTTAATAGTCATTTAGCGAGTATGCTTTCAATTGGAGGTAATTTTAAATTACAATGTTCTATAGTTAGAGATTGCGTTTATCCATTTTCAAATATGAAATCATATACTAATACATATTGTTATGCTGAACCGAATACAACTGCTGGATTGGATTGCAGTAGTGTAGGCGGAGATAGGGTATCAATATGGTATTATGGTGGTGCAGACTATAACAATGGTTATCCATATTTAAGACAGTTTATAAAAAAATGGGAAACAGTTGAATTTACTGCTGTTAATGGAACAATACCTGATAGCATAAAAATCCCCGATGATGATGATGCGAAAGAGACGTTTTCATCATCAACAAATAAGATTTTAATTTATAACCAAGAGGTGAAATCAGAACCCACAGGAGGGTGTCACTATGAGTCCGTTAATTGGACGGCTAATAGTGTGACATCATATACAGTTACATTTGTTCCTAAACAATTAAAGTTTAAAGTTTCTAAAATAGATGGAACAATTTTAAAAATAAATGGAGCAAATTCCAATGGAAAAGAGTTTACCATATCATGTGGTAGTGAGATAAAGTTAAATGTCACTGAATACGCGATTGGAAACGGAAAGTGTAAAGAAGTTAAATATACGTTTAAAGATATAAATCAATCTAATATCACTATTTCGTTTACAATTGCATCAGGCTATGAACGATATTATCTAGAAGAGTATGTTGTGGATGAAAAAGGGAATGAAGCAGTCATTAGTGCAAATGGAACTAAAGTGCATGAAGATATGGAATTGTCAGTTAAAAAAGAGGTAAAATCTTATAATACAACTTTTGAATAAATTATAAAAAATAAAAAATGCAACTAAATTTAGTTGCTTTTTTTTGTGTTATTTTGTAGACTTATATGTGGTAATTAAAATAGATTTTGCCACAACAAAGTTTAATTGTTCTAAACTTTGTTCACTTGATTTATGCAGGCATTAAAATATTAAAAGTTAATTTGTGTTTTTTTAAATGTAAATTCTTTTAAGTGCTTGTTTATTCAAGAATAAAAATCAAACAAAAAGGAGAATTATGAACAAGAAATACGTTTACTTATTTAGTGAAGGTAATGCAAGCATGAGAGAACTTCTTGGCGGTAAAGGTGCAAACCTTGCTGAAATGACAAAAATTGGTCTTCCAGTTCCACAAGGTTTCACAATCTCAACAGAAGCTTGTACTCAGTACTATGAAGACGGCCGTCAAATCAATGATTCAATTCAAGCCGAAATCATGGAAAACATTGAAAAAATGGAAGCAATCACAGGAAAGAAATTTGGAGATAAAGAAAATCCATTGTTAGTTTCTGTTCGTTCAGGTGCACGTGCTTCAATGCCAGGTATGATGGACACAATCCTTAACCTTGGACTTAACGAAGAAGTTGTTGAAACTTTATCTCGTAAGAGTAACAACCCACGTTGGGCTTGGGACTGTTACAGAAGATTTATCCAAATGTTTAGTGACGTTGTTATGGAAGTTGGTAAGAAATACTTTGAAAAGCTTATTGACCAACTTAAAGAAGAAAAAGGTGTTACAAACGACCTTGACTTAACTGCAGAAGATTTGAAAACTCTTGCAATGCAATTTAAAGCAGAATATAAAAATCAATTAGGAAAAGATTTCCCAAGTGATCCAAAAGAACAATTGTTTGAAGCAATCAAAGCAGTTTTCCGTTCATGGGATAACCCACGTGCTAACATTTATCGTCGTGACCATGATATTCCTTATTCTTGGGGAACAGCTGTTAACGTTCAAATGATGGCTTTCGGTAACATGGGCGAAACATCAGGCACAGGTGTTGCATTCACTCGTAACCCTGCAACAGGTGAAAAAGGCTTAATGGGCGAATTCTTAATGAACGCTCAAGGTGAAGACGTTGTGGCAGGTGTTAGAACTCCAATGCCAATCGATAAGATGGCTGAAGTTATGCCAGAATGTTACACTCAATTCTTAAAAATCTGTGAAACTCTTGAAAATCACTATCGTGACATGCAAGACATGGAATTCACAATTGAAGATAAAAAACTTTATATGCTTCAAACTCGTAACGGTAAGAGAACAGCAGCTGCTGCAATCAAAATCGCTTGCGATTTAATTGATGAAGGCATGATTACTGAAAAAGAAGCTTTAATGCAAATTGATGCAAAAACTCTTGATATGTTGTTGCACCCAACATTTGATGCTGAAGCTTTAAAATATGCTGACAAAAACAATGTTGTTGGTAAGGGTATTGCAGCTTCTCCAGGTGCTGCTGCAGGAACAATCGTATTCACAGCTGAAGATGCTGTTAAGCATGGCAAAAATGGTGAAAAAGTTGTTTTAGTTCGTTTGGAAACTAGCCCAGAAGACATTGAAGGTATGAAATACTCTCAAGGAATCTTGACAGTTCGTGGTGGTCAAACATCTCACGCAGCCGTTGTTGCTCGTGGTATGGGAACTTGTTGTGTTTCTGGTTGTGGCGACATCAAAATGGACGAAGAAAACAAGTGCTTCACACTTGCTGGTAAGGTTTACCATGAAGGTGATGAACTTTCTCTTGATGGTTCAACAGGTAAAATCTATGATGGTATGATTAAAACAGTTCCAGCTGATCCAAACAGTGGTTACTTTGGTCGTATCATGAAATTGGCTGATAAATATAAAACTCTTGGAGTTAGAACAAATGCTGACACTCCAGCTGATGCTGAACGTGCTGCTGAACTTGGAGCTCAAGGAATTGGCTTAACAAGAACTGAACATATGTTCTTTGACCCAGATAGAATTGGAGCATTCCGTGAAATGATCTGTTCAGACACTAAGGAAGAAAGAGAAGTTGCATTAGCAAAAATCGAACCAATGCAACAAAAAGACTTTGAAGGCTTGATGGAAGCGCTCAAAGGTCAACCAGTAACAATTCGTTTCTTGGATCCACCTCTTCATGAATTTGTTCCAACAGCGGAAGAAGACATCAAGAAGTTGGCAGATGCTCAAGGAAAAACTGTTGCTCAAATTAAGCAAATCATCAACGATCTTCACGAATTCAACCCAATGATGGGTCACCGTGGTTGTCGTTTGACTGTAACTTATCCTGAAATTGCAGTAATGCAAACTAAGGCAGTTATCAAAGCTGCAATTGCAGTTAAATCTCGTCACCCTGAATGGAATGTTAAACCAGAAATCATGATTCCATTGGTTGGTGAAATTAAAGAATTTAGATTTGTTAAGAAATTGGTTGTTGAAACAGCTGATGAAGTTATCAAAAATGCAAATTCTAACTTGACTTATGAAGTTGGAACAATGATTGAAATTCCAAGAGCATGTTTAACAGCTGATGAAATTGCGAAAGAAGCAGATTTCTTCTGTTTCGGAACAAATGACTTAACTCAAATGACATTCGGCTTCAGCCGTGATGACGCTGGTAAATTCTTGCCTTCATACTATGAAAACAAGATTTACGAAAGCGATCCATTTGCTCGTCTAGACACAACAGGTGTTGGTAAACTTATGGAAATGTCATTGAAACTTGGCCGTCCAGAAAATGCTCATCTTCACGCAGGAATTTGTGGTGAACACGGTGGAGACCCATCTAGTATCGAATTCTGCCACAAAATTGGTCTTGATTATGTTTCATGCTCACCATTCCGCGTTCCAATCGCAAGACTTGCCGCTGCTCAAGCAAACATTAAAAACCCAAGATCTTAATCACATTAATTAGGGCTCCCAAAGAAGCAAACGAAGTGCTTCGCATGGGATAGCGCAGAAGTTGCCCAAATATGAAGTTTGCAAATTTACTTTGCAAACGATTGAAAAGGGCAGACTTCGAGCAGAGAAAATAACGACCAAACAGTCCGTTTAACAGGGGTTTTCGTTTTAAGTAATGTACAAAAGATAAAGAAAAAGCGAAGATTATTCTTCGCTTTTTTTGATATAATTAAAATGTATTATATGATAAATAAAGTTACTCTAATAAATCAATCAGTTTAATGTTTAAAACTTTTGCCATCTTTGCCAATATTATTGTGTCAATATTGGGATCATTTTTCATTACATCACTAAATTCTTTGATGGAAATATTGCAAATATTGCAAAACGTTTCAATATCTAGCTTTTTATCAATTAAAAACTGAAATATTAAATCTCTTTTAATCTTGTAAATAAATTTAATTTTAAAGCACATGCTATTAGTATATCATGGCAAATTGCCCTAAGTCAACCAATTTAAAACAAATTGCCATAATATATTTATATGGTTAATATTAAAAATAAGTTTGCAATAAGGTTGAAAGAGCAAAGAGAATCAAAAGGTATATCACAAGATAAATTGGCGAACGAATTAGGTTACACTCAGCCATGCATTGGTAAATGGGAAGCAGGGACGCGTAATCCTAGTTTAGATGATATTATCGCTATTGCATTATTTTTTAATGTCACAACTGATTATTTGTTAGGTTTAACAGATTTATAGTAATAATATCGTTATGACAAAAGTCATAATGTTGAAAAGTTATTAAATAATTTCAAAAAAGTTTAGGAATTTAAAAAGTGATGGTGTATTTAGTTATGAAGAGGGGTAATTAAAAACACCATATTTTTTTTAGTGAACTGATGTTTTTAATAAAATCCTAAATTTTTTTTAGGACTTTTCCTTAATTTGTGTAATTTAGTTATTAAATTGGAGAGATTTAATGAATTCAACAAATCTCACACCAGACTTTTTGGAAGAGCTAAGAAACAAAAATGATATCGTTGATGTTGCAAGCAAATATATCACTCTAAATCGTCGTGGTGCAAATTTCTGGGCGTGTTGCCCGTTCCATAATGAAAAAACGCCATCTTTTTCAATTAAACAAGACGGTCAGTTTTTCAAATGTTTTGGATGTGGCGAAAGCGGAAATGTAATCACTTTTGTGAGAAAAGTTGAAAATGTAGACTTCATGACAGCAGTTGAAATCCTTTGCAAGAATGCGGGAATGAGTTTGCCAACTAATGCAGACAGTGAAGAAATGCAAAAAAAGAAAAGAGAGCGAGATAGAATTTATCAAGTTCTTAAAAGTGCAACCGAGTTTTATCACAACAATCTTAAAAACAGTCCAAACAGTTTGCAAGCGCAATATCTTAAAAAGCGTGGAATAAATGGAGATATGATTGAAAAGTTCCAAATCGGAGCGAGTCTTAACTATGATGATTTAATTAAACATTTGAAGTCGCTTGGGTATTCTGAAACTGATATGGTTTCTGCTGGTGTTGCAGGAAAAAATGACAACGGAAACATATATGATTTCTATGGGACAAGGCTATTATTCCCGATTTTCAATGGTTTTGGTGATGTTGTTGCATATTCTGGTCGAGCAGTGGATGAAAATGAAAACAGGGCAAAGTATAAAAACACTCCGCAAACGCAAGTGTTCAACAAAAGTGAAATTTTGTTTGCCTATAACTTTGTTAGAGACCTAAAAAAACAACATATGCTTGACACAATTATAATAGTTGAAGGGCATATTGATGTCATTTCTTGTCATCAGGCAGGAATAACGAACACGATTGGATGTATGGGGACGGCCTTAACATCACTTCATGCAAAGAAAATCAAGCAACTTGTTGATAATGTTATCTTGTGCCTTGATGGTGATAATGCCGGAAGCATGGCAACATATAAAGCAATTGACACTCTTAAAGAAGTTGGACTTAACATCAAGGTTGTTCGCCTAAACAAAGCGAAAGACCCTGATGAATACATAAAAAAATTCGGAAAAGATGCATTCTTAAATGAATTATACTCAGGTCTTGATTGTGTTGACTTTGTTCTTACAGATAGTGCAAGGAAATATGACCTTAACTCAAATTTAGATAAGAACAAATATATCAATGAAGCATTGAATTATATTTCAAAATTTGCAAGTTCTGCTGAGCAAGAGATTTATCTTAGTGTGGTTCAAAGGCTTGTTAGAGTTCCAATTGACGCATTAAGAAAAACTTTAAGCAAGAGTGAACAAAAAGAAATAATAAATGAACAACCTGAAATTTTAGTTGAAGATATAAAAAACAACGCAATCAAGGAAAGTAAAATATTCATTCTTGCTTCAATGTTATATAAAAAAGCGCAAATTGAAAACATGGACAATTTATTTTTAACTCAAGATGAATTAAAAGAGTTGTATGAATTCTTGCGTTCTAAAATCGAAAACAATAAAGATTATAACGTTTCAACGCTATTTGATAGTTTTGAAATTAAAGCTGATTCATTGATAGACAAGGTTATTAACTATAACTTCCCTGAGAATTATCAAGAGTTTTTAACCGACACAATCAAAAAGGTTAGAATAAACGAATTTGAAGCAGAAAAAGAACGTTTAAAACAACTTATGAGCAGTTCAAATTCAATTGATGAACAATTTGAATATTTGGCAAAAATTCAAGAGATTGATAAACTGATAAACAAGGAGAAAAAGTGATAAAGATAGATAAAACAGATGCGTTGTATAAATATTTAACCGCATTGAAAATTGAAAATGTTGATGAAGTCTATTTGGAACTAGCTAAAAACGGAAGATTTAAACTTGACGACGTTCGAACTTACTTTAGAGAAACGTTCAGACCAAGTCAAACAGAAGATTTATCTGAAGAAGAATTGGAAAAAGTGTTGGATTATTATGTTGATATTAAAAAAATCAAGCACTTAAGTTCAAAGGTTTTAAAAGAGAAATTAGCAGAATATAAGAAAACCAATGATGAAAAAATCAAAGTTGAGATTATAAATTCTGAGTTAAAGGACATTTTATATTTGTGTTTGAACTATTCAACATTGCATAAAGATGTTGACATTCAAGACTTAGTTCAAGTGGCAAATATTGGCCTTATTGAAGCAATTGAAAAATATGATGAAAAAGCTAAATTAGATTTTAAAGACTATATAGTTTATTACGTAAGAGAAAATATTAATGAATTTAAGGAGAAAACAAATGGTTAATGTTAATGAAATAGAGCAAAAATTATTGCAACAATTTAAAAATAATCATCAAAAATCAATTTCTGAAGATAATCTTTGCAGAAAATTGGTTGACAAATATGAGGAAATTGATGCAAATGAAATCAATGAAATTAAGTCATTCTTGATTTCAAATGGAATCACAGTCACTGAAACAGTTAGTGATATTCCAGTGGATGATAAGGAACTTGAAAACATCATCAGTCAAATCAATGTTAACGATCCAGTGAAGATGTATTTAAAAGAAATTGGTAACATTCCTTTGCTTTCTGCTGATGAAGAAAGAGAATTAAGCCGTCAACTTATTGAAGAACACAGTGAATATGCAAGAAATAAACTTATTGAAAGTAACTTGCGTTTGGTTGTTAGTATTGCAAAAAAATATCAAAATAAGTACAATATGCCATTCTTAGATTTGATTCAAGAAGGAAACTTAGGTCTTCAAAAAGCAGTTGAAAAGTTTGACTACACAAAAGGTTATAAATTTTCAACATATGGAACATGGTGGATTCGTCAATCAATCACTCGTGCAATTAGTGATCAAGCAAGACTTATGCGTGTTCCTGTTCATATGGTTGAAACAATTTTACGTCATAATAAAGCAGTTCGTGATCTTCTTCAAGAGTTAGGAAGAGATCCAACACTTGAAGAAATTGCTGAAAAACTTGGAACAACAGTTGAAAAAGTTGTTGAAGTTCAAAGAATAAGTCAAGATCCAATCTCACTTGAAAGCAAAATGGGACATGAAGAAGATAGTAAAATTGGAGATCTTATTCCGGATGAAAATGCATTATCTCCTCAAGATATTGCAATGCAAAATATGCTTAAAGAACAGTTGATGAGTGTGCTTGAAACTTTAACTCCAAGAGAACAAAAAGTTATTCGTTTGCGTTATGGTCTAGACGATGCTCATCCAAGAACACTTGAAGAAGTGGGAAGAGAATTCTCTGTTACTCGTGAACGTATTCGTCAAATTGAAGCAAAAGCATTAAGAAAATTGCGTCATCCATCAAAATTAAAACGTTTGCGTGATGACTTAGCTGAAGAAGATGATGAAAACAACGATAAAGGGAGAAGATAATGAAAACAATATTAGAAATTCAAAAGTTAGACAGGCAAATTCGTGCATTAAAAAGAGAAGTTGATAAATGTCCTGCAAGTGTTAATTTCAACAACTATAAAGCAATGTTAAAAGACGGAAGAACAATGTATCAACAACTTGAAACTCAGTCTAATGAAATAATAAAAAATTATAACAAAGCAATGAACAAACTTTCAAAATGCAAAGGCGAAAGTGAAATCATAAGAAAAAGAAACGTTCCAACAATAAATCTTGAGAACACAACAGCATTAATTGCTGACACAAATAGCCTTGTTGCTGAACTTAGTGAAGAGAATAGAAGAATTGAAGATTTAGTAAGACGTGCTGAAGAAATTGTAAGAAAAATTGCTGAAATTTCTGGAAAATTGCAAGAAATTAAAAAGCGTCAAGCAATGTTAAAAGTTCAAATTGAAAAGAAACAACAAGAAATTGCTCCAAAAATTGCTGAAATTGAAAAGAAAATTAAAGAACTAGAACCAAAAGTTCAAGATCTAGAAAAGTTCAACACATATAACGCAATGAAGGAAAAGGGAATTTTCCCAGTGTTTGTTGAATTAGCTGATGGCAATTTTTGTGATGGATGTAAAGTTGAGTTGTCACTTAACTTTATGGAAAAACTTAAAACGTACAAAATGTTAAACTGTGAACATTGCAATAGAATCATAATGATGAAGTAATTTTTTCACCCAACTGCTCATATATTTTTAGTATGAAAGGTGGGTTTAAAATATGGTCCACTGTTGTGGACTATTTTTTAATTTTAGGCGCAATTATTGGTGTTGGTTTTGCTTCGGGAAAAGAAATTTGCGTCTTCTTTTTTAATTTTGGTGGAGGCTCATTAATTGGACTTGTTGCATTTGGTTTGCTTTATATTTATCTCTTTTTTATAATTCAATATATTAGTCACAAACTTGAAATTGATAGTTACGATAGGTTTAACACTGTGATATTTGGAAATCTTTGTAAAATCACAAAGTTTGTTATGCTAATTAACTTTTTGATTACATCTGCTGGAATGCTTGCTGGTGCGGATTATCTATTTGAAACGTTCTTTAATGTTGGATATAAAATTCCATCAATAGTGCTAACAGTTTTAACGTTCTTTTTGCTTCTTGGAGGAATTAACAAAATTAAAGCTGTTGCAAATATAATCATTCCAATCATGCTAGCGGTGATTGTAATTAATTCAATTCAGAACATAACACCACAAAATGTTCACATGGAAATCACTGTTCAAAACGGAATGATGGCAGTGTATTTTGGTTTGCTTTTCGGTGTAAATAATTTTGTTGCTGCAATGCCAATGTTGTTTGAAACGAAACTAAAAAGCAAAGGGAAACTGGTTGTGATTTTAACAATTTGCTTGGTGATTTTATTAAACATTTTAGTTTTTGCAAGCAACAATTTTTCAACAAGTATGCCAATGTTTGAGTTGAGTTCGAATGTTGGAAATTGGTTTTATTACATATATTTTATCACGTTGGTTATGGCGCTTTTTTCAACGCTTATGATATGCAGTTATAATTCTCACAACATAATTTCAAAAGGTAAAAAATCTTGGTTTTCAATCGTGATGGTTGTAATAACAAATCTTATTATTTCAAATCTTGGTTATAATTTTATTGTTCAATATTTATATGTTGTGTCTGGAATTATTAGTGGCGTTTATGTTGTTGCATTAATAATTATGGTGATTTTCAAATTAATAAAATTGAAAATTAATAATGAAAAAATAATAAAAAACAAAACAAGTCACAAATTAAAAATATATAAAAAAGTTCAAAAAATAACATTTTTTAATAAAAAAATAGCAAAAAATCAATATTTTTTGCTCGAAAATAATAAAAATTAATCATTTCATAAATGATTAAAAAAGTTTTTGATAATATTTTAAATTATTATTTATTTTCTTAACATAATTTCTTGTTTCTTCAAAAGGAATGTATTTTAAACTTGTTCCGTCCGTTGAATATTCATTTGAACTTAGCCAACTTCTAACTCTGGTTTCGCCTGCGTTGTATGATGCAAGAGCAGTGTTGACATCTTTAAACTTAACAATTAAATATTTTAAATAGTTTGACCCATATTCAATATTAGTTTTGGGGTGAAAGAGTTCTTCTTCGGTAATGTGATTTAAGTTGAATAAATCGTTTATATAGTTTGCGGTGGTGAGTTTAACTTGCATAAGTCCAATTGCATTTTTGTTTGACTTCGCTGATTTTTTAAAAGAACTTTCAACATTAATAACACTTGCGATAAGTTCTGGGGGTAATTCACAATTTTGCGCGCATTCAACAATCTCAGTTTTAAATTTAAGCGGATGAGTGAATGTTTGAAAAAGATTATATGCGCCAAGTATAAATGCAACACAAGAAAAGAAAATTAAAATCCAAGCCCCAACTTTCATTAACTTATTATATGTTTAAAAATTTAATATTAAACATTTCTTATTGTGGGATTCTTCGACTTCGTTCAGAATGATAAACGATGATTAAAACTCACGATAATCTTTGGCGAGAGATATAATGTTATTGCCAAATTTTTCTTTCAAGCGGTCAATGGTGGAACAAAGATTTTCATTTTTTTGATTTGCAAACAGATTTACTTGTTCGTGGTCGTTTTTAGTGATTAAATTTGTTGTGCAAATTCGAAGAGCACGAATTGGTGCAAACTTGTCACCAACAAGACCGCAAAAAATCTCATAAGCATATTTAAAAATGTCTTGTTCATTAGAGAAGTGGTATGTCTTTGTATCTTGCGCACCCATATATGTGAAATCAGCAAATTTAATTGATAGATGAATGGTTTTTGCACTAAATCCATGAGAGCGAAGCCTTGATGAAACTTTAACTGACAAATCATGCAAAAATTCTTTAATTTCATCATGTGTTGTCATATCGTGCGGGGAAGTGGAGCCGTTGCCAACACTTTTTGTGTCTTCATCATTTGGGGTTATGAGTTTATCGTCGTCTATTCCACTTACTGCGTTGTGAAGATATAATCCCACAACACCAAACTTTTCTTGCAAGAATTTAGGTTTTAGTAAATATAAATCGTAAAGAGTGTTCACGTTCATAGCATGCAGTTTTTGTGCTGTGTGTCGTCCAATCATAATCATATCTTCAATTTTAAGCTTTTTAATTATATCAATATGATTGTTTTCATCAATAATAGTAAGTCCCATTGGTTTTTTCATGTCGCTTCCTAATTTTGCAAGTGTTTTTCCAAAGCTAACACCAATCGAAACTGATAAACCCAAACTGGTTTTAATTTCATTTTGAATTTTTATTGCAAGTTCTTTTGGTGTACAGTTAAACAATTTTAAACTATCAGTCACATCAAGCCAACATTCATCAATTCCAAACGGCTCAATTTGGTCTGTATATTTATAATAAATGTCATGTGCAAGTTTACTATATTCTTCATATTTGTCAAAGTGCGGAGCAACGCAAATTAGAGTGGGGCATTTTTGCTTTGCCTCCCATATTGCTTCACCTGTTTTAACCCCATAAACTTTTGCAAGATAATTCTTTGCTAAAATTATTCCTGTTCGCTTGTTAGGATCGCCAGCAACTGCCACTGCATAATTCTTAATACTAGGATTTAACAAACACTCAACCGACGCGTAAAAATTATTCATGTCAATATGAAATATGGTGCGTTTATTGAATTTTGTGCAAGTATTTGAAATCATTAAAACCATTATAGAACATATGTTCGATATTGTCAAGTGAAAAAATACTTATTATTCAATTTTTAAAATTTCCATATTGACAAACCAGTAAATGTGTGTTAAATTCACATTAAGGAGAAGATATGGAAAAGAAATTAATTTTAAAGTTAAAACTTAACAAAGAAGACAGTTCTTCAATGATTATGCAAGTAGGTGAAGAAAAGTATAATTTAGTTTTTCTTAAAGGTTCTAATGTGCTATTGGGAGTGCTTGATTTAATTAATATTGATGATGAAGAGATTGATAAAATTTCAGAAATTAAAGATTTAAAAAATTTATTTGAATTAATTCAAAAAGGTTTCACAATCAGAATTGATGAAATGGAAGATCATTTGCGTTTTATTGCTTATAAAGGAAATGCTTCAACTTCTTGTGCAGTTTCAAAAGAAATGGGAATTTCAAGATTGCTTTTAAATGCAGAAGATTTTGCAGAAGAATTCTTAGAAGATTTAAAAGATAACACTGCATGTGGATTATAAGAACATATAAACGACCAAAAGAAAATATCAGGCAATGCTTGGTATTTTTTTATCGTGTTTAACAATACACTTTGCAAGTAAAACAAAGTAAATTAGTTTATTCAATTTGACTAATGAAATTTTATATGATATAATAAATTCATGAGAATAATCAATGCAAAATTTATAAAAAGTGCCAGCAAAAAAGAAGAGTTTATTTTTGACGAACTTCCTCAAGTCGCAATTGTTGGCAGAAGCAATGTGGGAAAGAGTAGTTTAATTAATCTTCTCACAAACAACAGCAAAATGGCAAAAACAAGTTCAACACCAGGCAGAACAAGGTTGGTGAACTATTTCAACATCAACAATCAATTTTATTTGGTGGATTTGCCAGGCTATGGCTATCACAAAGCAAGTAAGAGTATTGCTAATGCGTGGGATGCAGTTATGAATGATTACTTTGTGGATAACGAGAAGTTAAAGTTGGTTTTTGTCTTGTTGGACTCACGAATTGAGCCAACTGAACTCGACAAACAAATGTTAGACTATCTTGCTGAACACGAAATTCCTGCTGTTATAATTATGACCAAAACAGACAAAATTTCACGCAGTGAATTATTCTTAAATATGAGCAAAATTTCAAAAGAAATCCGTTTCAATAAAGACCTTATAGTTGCAACAAGTGCACTCAAAAAACAAGGTGTTGAGCGCATTGAAAAGTTGCTTGAAGAATATTTAATTTAGATTATATTTTTTATTATTTTATTTGCAATAATTAAAAATTTTAGTTATACTAATAAAAAGGGATAAAATGCGTTTAAGTGAATTGAGTATTAAAACACGAGTTTTCTTGGCACTAATGTTAACAACATTTATTGCTTGTGTTTTTTCTATTGCAATGGTTTTGGCCGCGCAACATCTTAATCTAAAAAACTCAATCACAATTCAATATAACATATCTTCAGTTTTAGTTAACGGTTCAACATTTAATGGTCATATAAATTCTAACTGTGAAACCATTATTTTCGATTATTATGATGATAATAAGTATAAATCCGTGTTGTCATTAACAGAACAAATTGTGGACACTGATGGAATTGGAATAGGTTCAAACGGTGAAGGAAATGGAATCAGTTTGTTTTACAACTCAACAACAAAAACAACATATGTCCTTTCAAATAAGCACATCATATTGAACGAAGATTCTTCAAATATGTTTTATAATAAAACTTCTTTAGAAACTATCACATTTAGTAATTTAGACACAAGTGATGTTGAAATAATGTCTCACATGTTCGAAGGTTGTTCAGGTTTAACAAGTTTGAATTTATCAAAATTTAATACTTCATCGGTTGTTGACATGAGTTCAATGTTCCAAAATTGTTCAGGTTTAACAAATTTAAGTTTAACAAGCTTTGGCACAGGGGAATTAAAAGATACATCATATATGTTCTCAGGATGTTCAAGTTTAACAAGTTTAAACATTTTAACATTAGATACATCAGATGTGTTAGATATGAGTTTGATGTTTCAAAATTGTTCAAATCTACAAACTTTAAATTTATCAAATTTTACAACATCTGCGGTGACAAATATGGCATATATGTTTGCAGGATGTTCTGGATTGACAAGTTTGAATTTATCAAATTTTGGAACGGGAAATGTAACAACAATGGATTCAATGTTCTTGGGATGTGTTGGTTTAACAAGTTTAAACATTTCAAGTTTT
>JAZNKB010000007.1:0-160808 GCA_045578345.1 Candidatus Onthoplasma sp. | reverse complement strand
TTTTGGATTTTTTTAAATAATTTGCGTTATTTTTATAAAAATTAAATAGTTTTTGAATTTTTTTACATTTAAAACACAAAATATATTAACAAAAAATATCTTCTTTTTTCAATAAAAATTTCATTCTTACAATTTTAATCTTCTAAATTTAAAAACGTAAGCATAAAATAAAACATGAAATACGACGACTTCCCAATCTTGGACAACACTCAATACGAAACAATTAATAAACATTTCACAAACAATATCACATCAAACAGAAAAGATCTTTTGATTAACATCTGCCAAGAATTAAACAATTGCGCAGTTACTTGCACAAAACTATTTACAGATCACAACACAAAAATAAAACAAGCATTAACAACAACAAATTCTATTCTCTTAAAACTGTTTAACAATTTAACAAGTCTTTTTAGCTTGAACCCAATCAATACATTTGTTTCAAACTCAAACATTTTTAATCTACTAAAACGAATTACAAAAATCCTCTCTCTTGTTCATACATGGGAACAAACCGAAGAGAAAACGTATTATTTATCAATAGCAAACAAAACAATTATTGACATTCTTGAATGTTTCAATTTAATTTTAAATTCACTCGAAATAAGCAATATTAAATTTTATAAACATATGTAAAAATCGTAAAAAATCATGTTTTTATATGATTTTTTGAATATTTTTTACAGATTTTTTGTTTATTTTAACATTTTTTATTTTATTTCATATTATAAACTATGAAAATATGTGTTTATGCAATTGCGAAAAACGAAAGCAAATTTGTTGAACGTTGGTTTAATTCGGTTAAAGAAGCCGACTATGTTTGTGTTCTAGACACAGGAAGCACAGATAACACGTTTGAAAAATTGAAAAACTTAAGCATTATAACAAAACAAAAACACTATGAGCAATTTCGTTTTGATATTGCAAGAAATGATAGCATGAAATTAATTCCAGACGATACAGAAATTTGCGTTTGCATTGATTTGGATGAAGTTTTTGTTCCTGGATGGTCTAAAATATTAAAAGAAAATTGGAAACCAGACACCACCCAAGCTAGATACCGATACACTTGGAATTTCAACCTAGACGGCAGTGAAGGAGTTGTTTTTATGAGTGAAAAAATCCACAAAAACAAATTGTTCAAGTGGATTCATCCCGTACATGAAGTTTTATCACCAATTGAAAATTTTGAAAACAATATTGTAAATATTCCAAACATTCAAGTCAATCACCTTGCAGACCACACAAAATCCAGATCAAGTTATCTTCCTCTACTTGAATTGTCAGTTAAAGAAGACCCAAACAACGACAGAAATGTTCATTATCTTGGAAGAGAGTATATGTTTTATGGAAAATACGACCAAGCAATTACAACACTAAAAAGACATTTGGAATTACCAAATAGCATTTGGGATTTGGAACGCTCAGCAAGTCTGCGCTATATCGCAAATTGTTATAAGCATAAAAATGATATCATCAATCAAGAAAAGTATTTACTTCTTGCAATTTTGGAAGCCAGTCAAATTCGTGAACCATATTTTGAATTGGGAGTTTTTTATTTCGAACAAAAAGATTTTTTAAAATCATCCGTCATTTTTAATGAAATGTTAAAAATTACCAATCGACAATTAAATTATATATCATCTCCAGTTTGTTGGGGAAGTTTACCGTTTGATTATCTATCTCTTTGTTATTATGAATTAGGAGATTTCAAAAAAGCAATTTCCTTTATTAACATCGCAATAAAATTTAATCCAACAGATCAAAGATTAAAAACAAATAAAGAATTTTTTGAAAAAATATTAAAAAATAAATAAAAATATCTATAAATTGCAAAAAAATATAAAAAAATGGCGAAATTGCCATTTTTAATTTCCAAATTGACTATTAAATAATTCGAAGTAGAAACCACCTTTTTCAAGAAGCTCTTTATGAGTTCCTTGTTCAACAATGTTTCCTTTGTTCATAACTAAAATAACGTCAGCATTTTCAATTGTTGAAAGGCGATGTGCAACAATAAAGCATGTTCTTCCTTCCATCATAACATCCAAAGCTTCTTGTATTTTCATTTCAGTTCTTGTGTCGATATTACTTGTTGCTTCGTCCAAAATCATCATCGGAGGTTTAAGAAGCATTATTCTTGCAATACACAACAACTGCTTTTGCCCAGCACTAATATTGTCCGCACGTTCGGTTATTATCGTTTCATATCCTTGTGGCATTTTTTCAATAAACGCATGAGCTCTTGCAAGTTTACAAGCCTCAATAATTTCATCCATGCTTGCATCTGGTTTTCCATATGCCACATTATCTTTTATGCTTGCATTATAAAGCCAACTTTCTTGCAAAACCATCCCATAAAACTGTCTGAAAGATTTTCTGGTGACTTTTCTAATGTCTTTTCCACTAACTTTTATGCTTCCATCGTTCACATCATAAAATCTCATAAGCAAATTTATGATTGTGCTTTTTCCGCATCCAGTTGGACCAACGATTGCAACACGCTGTCCTTGTTTGATTTCCAAATTTAAATTTTCAATTAACTTAAACGCTGGATCGTAACTAAACTTAACGTTTTTAATACTAACTTCCCCATTGCATTTTTTCATATTAACAAGAATACTATCGTCAATTTCATTTTCTTCTTCAAGCAAATTAAACACCCTATTCGCGCTCGCAACAGCGATATTCAAATCCGCAAATATACTTGTGATATCATTAAAAGGTTTTGTGAAGTTATCCGTATAGCTTAAGAAACTTGAAATCTTACCAATTTTTATTCTTCCTTGCAAAGCAAATATCGCACCAACAACACCAACAACACCATACAACAATCCATTAATAAGCCTACTTGTTGGGTGAGCCATACTTGCATAAAACATTGATTTTTCACTTGCCTTATACAATTTTTGATTAATTTTATCAAATTCTTCAGTGGTTGCTTCTTCGTTATTGAAGGCTTTAATGATTTTCATGTTTGTTATCATTTCTTCACTATAACCACTCGCTTGTCCTTGCGTATCTACTCTTAATTGATACATTTTTTTACTTTTCTTTGTTATCCAAAATGCAACTATTAACGACAATGGAGCAAGAACAATAACAATAAATGCCAAACTCCAATTTAGCGCTAACATCATAATCATAACGGTTGCCACTTGGAAAATTCCACAAACAATCGATTTGAATCCTTCCAAGAATCCATCTGTTATATTTTCAACGTCACTCACCATAGTGTTCATAATGTCACCATGCGAATTATTATCTATATATTTAATTGGAACTGAATTTAGTTTTGAATATAAACTATTTCTTATTGATTGACTTGTTTTATATGTTAGAATATTCATAAAATAACTTCCAAGCCAACTAAACAGCGAACTGGCAATTGTAAGCAATGCAATCACACACAAATATTCATACATAAGTTTAAATTGAACCAACCCCTCACCAATTAGGCAATCAATTGTGAGTCCGCTAAAAATTGGTATTGTCATATTCAACCCAATTGCCAGCAAATCAAAAACAACTGACCATGCAAAAGAAGACTTATGCGGTTTAACATAAGTTATTAACTGAGTTAATAATTTCTTATACCCTTTGTCTTTTTTCATAATCAATCCTATTTTTTTAATCTATGTTATTTGCTTTGCGATTCATAAATCTCTTTGTAAATTTCGCAATTTTTCATTAAATCTGAATGTTTTCCCATTCCAACAACATCACCATTATCAAGAACAATAATTAAATCCGCACCTTTGATTGATGTTGCACGTTGAGAAATGTAAACTGTTGTTGTGTTAAGTTGTTTGATTGCTTTTCTTAACTTTGAATCTGTTAGGAAATCAAGTGCACTACTACTATCATCCAAAATCAACAATTCAGGATTATCAATTAAAGCTCTTGCAATTGTGAGTCTTTGCATTTGACCACCACTAACATTTTTTCCACCTGCCATGATTTGATAGTCAAGGCCTTTGCTCCACTCGCTAACAAACGGCCATGCCTGACTGATTTTTAATGCCTCAATTATTTCTTCATCTGTTGCATCTTCTTTTCTAAGTTGCATATTTTCTCTTAAACTTCCACTAAACAATGTGCTACGTTGTTGAACAATACTAATTTCGTGACGAAGTTGCTCAAGAGAAAAATCCTTAATATTTTTACCTTTATATAATATTTCGCCCTGAGTGACATCATAAAACCTTGTCATCAAACTTGCAATGGTTGTTTTTCCGCTTCCTGTTCCACCAATAATGCCAAGAGTTTGGCCAGGATAAATTTTAAATGACAAATCCTTAATAAACGATTTTTCTTTCACATTAAATGCATAGTTGAAACAAACATTATTGAATTCCAACAATGCCTCATAATCAAGCTTGTTAAACTTTTTCGCATTTTCAGGATCTTTAATACTTGGCTTGGTCACAAGAACATCATCCACTCGTTTTAAACTTGCTCCGGTTCTAACCATCATTGCAATAATTTGTGATAATAACAAAAGTGAAATTGAAATAATTGCCACATAATCAATAAGTGCAATAATATCACCTTGTGTCATTCTTCCAATATTAATTTGCCAACCACCAACAGCGAGCAAGAAAATTGTTGCAATATCAACAATTAAGAAAATAATTGGATCGAGAAGAGCTGAAATTTTTGCAACTTTTATGCTTGTTTTTGTATAATCTGCACTAACTGTCTCAAATCTTGCTTGTTCATCCGCTTGTTTATTAAACGCTCTAATAACCCTTGTTCCAGACAAGTTTTCTTTTGTAACCTTACTGATTCTATCTAGTTTATTTCTTATTTGTTGGAAATATGGAGTTGTTTTCTTTGTGTAAATCACAAGAGCAATCGTAAGTAATGGGATTAACACCAAGAATATAAGCGACATTTTAACATTAATCATCAAACTTAAAACAAATGCACCAGCAAGAAGGAAAGGAACTCGCAAAATGGTTCTCATAAACACACCAATTGAGTGCTCAATTTGATTTATATCGTTTGTTAATCTATTCACCAACGAAGCTGTTCCGAATTTATCCAACTCCGCATGTGAGAATGTTGAAACATTTTTAAATACATCACTTCGCATTGACGCTGCAATTTTTGTGCTTGTAAGCGACGCACATTTTTGCCCAATCATAGCAAAAATAAATCCCAGAACATTAGTAACAACCAAGATAACTCCAAATCTAATTATGGTTGATATGCTTTCTGAGCCAACACCTTTGTCAATAATTTGAGCAACAATAATTGGGTTTAAAAGTTCAAGCAAAGCTTCAAGCAGTTTGAAAAACGGTCCAAGAATCATGAACCACTTATGCTTTTTAATATACCCCATTAACATTTTCATTTTAATAATTATACACCATTAAAAAATATTTTTACAAATACTTTTTGTTTTTTTTATTTATTTCTCGAATAATTTTATATTTTATTTATTTTGTAAATTAATTAATTTTTTGTAAAAATATTAAAAAAACACCATAAAAATAGTGTTTTTATTAATTTTTTAACAATTTTTATTTGTTTTTTATTATTTTAGTCTTTTATCGTCTGACACAAGCGTGATTGTTATTGAAAGATTTTTATTTGCAACACGACTAAATATTCTTTCATCATATCTTTCAAGAATGTTATCTAGTGATAAGTTTGTTGAAATTAGTGTTGGCTTATTGTTTATTTGACGTGTATTGATTAAATTATATAAATATTCTTTTGTTACATTTTTAAGAATTGGTTCTGTTCCCAAATCGTCAATAATCAGCACATCAACATTTAAACATTCACTGAAATCATACGATTTACCCATATGATACAATCTTGCAAGTTCATTGATTTCAAAAGCAGTTTTGAAATTTACAACAACACCCTTTTTTATGAGTTCATTTGCAACACATTCCAGCATGAAAGTTTTTCCACAACCCGGAACACCAATTAAATTGATGTTTGTTTTCGTTATGTTTGGATATCTTGCACACCAAGTTTGTAGTTTTTCGCAAACTTTTATATCTGTTTCGTCCATAATATCTTTATTCATGTCAGAAAAACTTCTAAATTCAGATTGACTACTTGCTCGAAGAGATAGTTGAACGTTCAATTCATGTGATAAACATTTGCAAATTCTTCCACCTGCGACACCAGTGTCGTTACAAATTTTGCAATCATATTTGGGTGTTAACCTTGCCGTATCTATATTGTTTAGCGCTAAGTAATTGTAAATTTTAGTTTTTAGCTCAGCAATATCATGTTTCAATTTTAACGTTTCTTCAACCAAATCAGTTTTAGCTAGTTCAAGTTGCTTTTTTGTTAAATCAACATAAATATTGTTAAATTCAGGATTTGTTCTCAGGTTTTGAACAAACTGCTCACATTCTTCTTGAGCTTTATATCGTTTCACCATAAAACTTTGTTTTATGCTGGTGAGTAATTTTTGCTTATTCATACTACACCTCCACTTCATCAAGATTTGAAATCAAACTCTTGATTTGTTCTTTCGAATATTGATTATGAATAAATGTGTTTGATTCGGTTGTTTCAATTTTTGTTAATTTTGCCTTATCAACTGTTTTAACACCCTGAGAATTCCAGTTTGCCAAAATCTTATTTAAATATTGCATTGCATTAGTTTTATCTTTACTTAAACTTGCGCCATATAAAATCATTTCAAACACAAATCCCCAATCATTTGTCCATGTATTATAAAAATTTCTGTCAATGTTGTTAACATTTCTTGTTAGATTCAGTTCAACAAGAATTTTCTTAATATTTTCATCCAAAGCAAGATTATCGTTTATGTATTGCAAATAAGCATTAACATTCACAATTCCCAAGCGGAAAAGTTTGTTAATAATATTATTAAAACCTTCCAATGTTTTAATTGAAGATTTAAAACAATTATCTGCAACCATTTTTAAAGTTTCAACATCAAAACCCATATTAATCCACGGAACAATATATGTTTCTATTTCTTTTGTTAAATCCTCATAATAAATTCCAAGTTCTTTATTAACAGCAACTGCAATAGCAAATAAATTTTCTTTTTCATTTTCATAGTTTTCAATTTCTTGAACACTCATTAATTTCATTTCAAAATATTTTGTTAAATTATCATCCAAAACATTTACATCTAGTTTACGCTTTTTGTTTTTCAAAAGTTTAACAACAAATATCACCACATTTAAATCAAAGCCATAAAGATTAAGCCACTTATTCAAAAGTTCCTTATCTTCAAGTTGAACTTTACGTTTTGTTCCCATTTGAGATAAAATCATACTCATTTTATCATCAATAACACCAAGTTCCTCAATCTTTGCTTCCACTTGCTCTAATGTTGTTATGTTTTCTCTTGCCCAATCCTTTGCAACTGCAATCACATACTTAGGATTAATGTTAAAACCTTTGTAGTCAACACAATATTTTATTATTGCCAAAAGAGCATTCTCGGCAACATGATTTTTTTCAATCAAATTATAAAAATCAGCGTAGTCGTTTGGCATTATCATGCGCTCACCAATAAGTTCTTGCGCTTGAATATTAAAGTTTGTATATTTATCAACTTGAAACTTTCTCACTCCGCTTGAACTTGCTGTGATTGGAAGATATCTTACCTCAATTGGATTTGTTGAAAGAACTTGCACAAGACCAATATCTTCCCAATATTTAAACAAAGACACAACGTCATCTTCGCCCACATTTAAAGTTTTTGCAAAATATTCCAAATTATTTTCGCTATCATCCGCAGTGTTACATTTATGTAATCCTAATAAGTACGCCTTAACACAAAGGTCTGGAGCTTTTGGCAAAAAATCAGTGATAAACACATTGTCTATCAACGTCTGATTTTTTGATTGATAACTTGGACTAAACTTGCAAAATGTCATATCTATATATTATCACAAAAATGCTTATTTGTAAATTAAAACTACTAAATAGATATCCACAATTTAAAGTTCTAATGTGGACAACTTGTGCATAACTTATTATATGAAGAAGTTTTTTGTAATTATATTTTCTTTCGTTTTAATTTTTTCATTTTCAGGATGTAAGAAAAAAGATAATGTAAACAACCTAAGTAAAAATTTAACCAATTATGAAATTTCTTTGGATCTAAACACAGAAACAAAAACGGTTATTGCAAAGCAAAGCGTAGATTACATAAATAACACAAGCAACATTTTAAAAACAATCAAATTTCACCTATATCCGCAATTTTTTGAAGAGGGCGCAACTGAATTTATTGTTTCAAACACAAAAGTTAACAATGCTTACCCTAACGGAATGAGTTATGCTGAGTTTAACGTTGACAGAGTTGTGGTTGACGGAACAGATAAAACAATCATATATAATTGCGAGTTTGATAGCATTCTATGTGTTGAATTAAATTCAAGTTTAATGCCAAACGAAAGAACTAACATATATATTGAATTTTCCTTCACTCTTCCAAACTGCAACCACCGATTTGGTTATGGCGAAAACACAATAAACCTTGGGAATTTCTATCCTGTTTTATGTGTTTTTGAAAATAACGAATTTAACACAAACGGCTACAATTCAAATGGAGATCCGTTTTATAGTGAAATGGCAAATTATTGCGTAAATATCACACTTAATAAACAATATGTTGTTGCAGGAACCGGCAAAAAAATTGATGAAAAAATTAGAGATGGACAAAAAGAAGTTATATTTGAAGCCAAACTCGTGAGAGATTTTGTTCTCGTTATAAGCAACAAATTTGAAGTGATAAGTGAAACTGTTGATGATGTTTGTATTGAATACTATTTTACAAATAACACAAATCCTAATGCTTCACTAAAAGCTGGTGTTGATGCAATTAAAACATTTTCAAACTTATTTGGAGATTATCCATATTCAAATTTTACAATTGTTCAAAATGATTTTATTTATGGCGGAATGGAATATCCCACATTGATTATGGTTAGCAACACCATTGAAAATTCTGACGATTATTTAAATGTTATTGTTCATGAAACCGCACATCAATGGTGGTACGGCATGGTTGGGAATGATGAATTTAAGTTTCCGTGGCTTGACGAAGCTCTGACTGAATTTTCAACATTATTATTCTACGATAACAATGAGGATTACAACTTAACTCATGAAAAAATGGTTAACATAACAAAAGAAAACTACTCTTTATTTATTTCTGTTTACGAAGATGTTTTAGGCACAATCGACACTAGCATGCGTTCTGTTGATAAATACTCCACCGAGCCTGAATATACTTACTGCACATATGTTAAGGGTGTTTTAATGTATGAAAGTTTATATCAATTACTTGGTGAGAAAGATTTTATAAAAGGACTTCAAATTTATTTTGAAAACAATAAATATAAAAACGCAATTCCAGACGATTTAATTTGTTCTTTTGAAGAATCCTGTGGCAATAATTTATCCAACTTTTTCTCAAGTTGGCTTGAAGGAAAAGTTGTCATCCGTTAAAAAGCAGATTTTAACTGCTTTTTTATTTCTACCAATATTCTACATCAACCTCTAACATTAGCATAAAATTATTTTGTTTAAAATATACAATATGATATAATTGAAATAATCAAAGGAGAAATTATGTTAGAAATAAAAATAAAATATTTTGCAGACATTGAACCAATTAAATTTATTGAAAACAAAAGTGATTGGTATGACCTTCGCGCAGCTGAAGACGTTGAAATGAAAGCGGGAGAATTTAAACTTATTAAACTTGGAATTGGAATTGCGCTTCCAAAAGGTTATGAAGCAATAATCGCACCAAGAAGTTCAACCTATAAAAATTATGGAGTTATTCAAGCAAACAGCATTGGTGTTGTTGATGAAAGTTACTGCGGAGATAACGACCAATGGATGTTTGCAGCAATCGCCCTTCGTGACACAGTAATCCACAAAAATGATAGAATTTGTCAATTCAGAATTTTCGAACACCAACCACCGCACACAATTAAGACAGTGGAAAAACTTGGCGACACCGACCGCGGAGCATTTGGCTCAACAGGTAAACAATAAAGATGTTCGTTAATTTAAACTTGCTAAACGCCTACGCTAAGTCGCAAGTTCAAACAAACTCACTTTGAAATTAAGCGGAGTTTTATTTTAAGAGCGTTCGTTAGTAGCTCTAAATAAAAATGAAAATTTTGTTTTCCCTTTCACTAAGAATCAAGCATAATCGTTCAAGGAAAAACAAAATCTCCTTACGCGATGCATTACATTTTAAACAAAAAGTTTAGCAAATCGCTAAACTTTTTTATATGGAAATCTTGTTGTTTTAATTTAAAATCCACAATGCAAGATTTAGAGTTGTGGCAATGCTGAGCCAAATTGGATAAATTGCAAGCGCATAAGCATACGCTTTATTTTTTAAGAAAATATTCACCCACAAAGCAATTCCTGCAATCAAGTTTAAAATGATAATAATATTACCAACAAATGTTAGTTTTAACGTAAAGAACACCAAACACCACAAAATGTTGAGTATTCCATTAATAATGAGCAATATTTTCGTGTTTGTTGGAATTTCCTCTTTATTTGACCAAATAAGCAAAACTACCGCAAAAGTGACATAAATCACAGTCCACACAACGGGAATCACCCAATTAGGAATCCACTGAGTTGGCTTTACTAAACCATTAAACCAATCCATCCCAAGATTGACAAATATTGAACCCAAAACTGCCACCAAAACAATCGGCGCAACCACACTAATTATTCTCAAAACATTATTTTTCATACTTTATTTTATGAAAACATTTAATAATTTATACCATAAAAAAGTTTAGCGATTTGCTAAACTTCGTAATGATTTTCTTTTGTTATGTCTATAATTTTGTCACCTTCAAAAAAGATATAAACAGTTCCACTTTTCGCCTTAACAAAACCAGCAATTTCATTTTCTTTAACAAAACCAGCATGTCTTAACATTGCCGAGTTTATTTCTCTATCTGTCAAACCTTCTTTTGCAACAACTTTTCCAATATAATAACTTTGGTCATACAAATCCTCACATCCACCATCTTCTGGAATTATATATCCTATAACACGAACAAACTCCAAATCTTTTTCATTGAAATCAACATGCTCTAATGCTTTATTTAAATCTAAGCAAAACTCAATATCTCTTTGTATTTTTATTCCATCTGTGTAAATCTTTTTAATTGTCGATATGTGATATTCTTTTGCCATTTTTTTCTCCTAATATTATTATATCACGCATTAACAAACCTGTCAACATTAAAAAAGAGCGACAATTCGCTCTTTTTTTTATTATTTATTTTCAGTGTAGTTAAATTTGATGCTTGGGCCCATAGTTGTTGCAACATAAGTTGATTTCAAATATGTTCCTTTTGCAGCTGCTGGTTTAGCTTTGATGATTGCATCCATAACAGCGCTTAAGTTTGTGTATAATCTTTCAGCACCGAAGCTAACTTTACCAACGCGAACGTGAACAATGTTTTGTTTGTCAAGACGATATTCAACTTTACCAGCTTTAACGTCGTTAACAGCTTTTGTTACGTCCATTGTAACTGTTCCACTCTTAGGGTTTGGCATTAAACCTTTTGGTCCAAGGATACGAGCGCAACGTCCCATAACACCCATCATGTCTGGTGTTGTGATACATACGTCGAAATCTAACCATCCGCCCATAATCTTTGCAACAACGTCATCATCACCAACAACGTCTGCACCAGCTTTTCTTGCTTCTTCAGCTTTGTCACCTTTAGCAACAACTAAAACTTTAACAGTTTTACCAGTTCCTTCAGGAAGAACAACAACGCCACGAACTTGTTGATCAGCATTACGGCCATCAACACCAAGACGAACGTGCAATTCAACTGTTTCATCAAATTTTGCTTTGCTTGAATTAACAACTAATTCCATTGCTTCTTTAGCGTCATAGAGTTTTGAGTTGTCAATAAGCTTTAAACTTTCTTGATAGTTCTTACTTCTTTTCATTCCAACCCTCCACAACGATACCCATACTTCTTGCAGTTCCAGCAACCATGCTCATTGCAGCTTCCATGCTAGCAGCAGTTAAGTCAGGCATTTTCATTTCAGCAATTTTCTTTAATTGATCGACATTAATTTTTCCAACTTTGTTTTTTGGTGGCTTATCGCTACCTTTTTCGATACCAGCTTCTTTTCTGAGTAAATCAGCAACTGGTGGTTGTTTTAATACGAATTCAAAACTTCTGTCTTCGTAAATTGTGATAACACAAGGGATTGTGAATCCAACTTGGTTAGCAGTTTTGTCGTTAAATTCTTTAACAAATGCTCCAATGTTGATTCCGTGAGGTCCAAGAGATGAACCAACTGGCGGACCAGCAGTGGCTTTTGCAGCAGGAAGTTGAATGTTAACGATTGATTTAACTTTCTTTGCCATAATTTTTCTCCTTTTACTTATTTTTGGAAATTATGTCAAGGCGAGAACTCGCCACAAACAATTCTCTCAATTTGAATTCAAATTTATTTGAAGACACATTTGAAGGAATTGTTTTAAAACGCACTAGTGCGTTGACATATTCCAACAAATAAATCAATGAGATGAATTATATGTTTATGAGCTTGCGAATAACATATTTTTCCGCTATGGTGTGGTGTTACTGAATTAGTAATTCTCCCACAAAAGTTTTCTCTCTCTTTAAAGGCTGATTAGTTTCCTTTTTAATTGATAATTTTGCTTACAAATGATAAGCAATTTAAAAAGTATATAATATTGAAACTTGTTTTCAATATAGTTTCCTATTTTCTATATTGAATTTACATCTGCTTCTTGTTTTGATTTAAATTCTTCAAGTTTTTCACCTGTTAAAACTGTTAAAAGCAATTCTTTGTAAGCTTCTTCCATTCCGGGTTTGAAATATTTAAAAGTTCCAATGTCGCTAGCAAGATAACTAATAGAAAGTCTACCATCATCATAAAATTTACAACTCATATCAAATCTATATCTTTCCAATTTTCCTTCTGAATCATATTCTGGAGAACCAACAATACTAACATGTACAACATGCTCCAATTCTCTTGAGATTCTCACATCTCTAGTTTCAATATTTAATCCGCATTCGTTGTCAAAATTTTTCAAAAATTCCATCACTTGTGAATTTTTTAATTCTGTGAACACTTCTTTCTTGTTCATAAAACCTCCTTAATAAGTTAAATGTTATAATTATTCATTTTTCTTTCAAGAGCAATATCATAACCTTTGTGACCATAATAATCAGACATTATGTTTTGCCAAATTTCAGAAATTAAATCACTATAATTCTTACTATCTCTTCCAAACGGATCTAAACGAAATTCCAATTCGTGATAAGCAACGTCTTGCCAAAACAACTTAAACCTTGCAATATTATCTCTTATTATAACTTTAAAGCCTATTAATGAAACACTACTCACACCATCTGTTCTTGCCAACAAAACTGATTTTGCAAATTTTATCCAATCTTTGTCTTTTACAACAACCATGTCAAAATCATAATGTTTATCTCTGCAGTTTAATGGCATTATAAAATATTGCATATTTCCTCCAAGTTGCTTAATTATATCACAAAATTAGGATTTGTCAATATGCTTAGTTATTGCTTAATCTGATTTGACTGAATGAAAGTTCAACTTCACTCTCTCTACCAAACATTTCAACAGCGCAAGTAACTTTTTTGTTTTCATTGTCAACCGCTTTAACAGTTCCAACAAAACTTGCCAAAGAGCCTTCAATAATTTCAACCATATCACCAACGTTAACTTCAATGTCGAGTTTTGCTTCAACAACATTTCCACCATCAACGCCCATTTTTCTTGCTTCGTCATCAGTGATACAAATTGGTCTACCCTTAGGTCCAACGAAACCAGTGATATATTGAGTACGTGTTACAGCGTGCCAAATGTCATCACCATACATCATCTTAACCAACATATAACCTGGCATTGTTTTCTTTGGAACAAGAACTTTTTTGCCACGTTTCTCAACAAGTTCATCTTCCATTGGAATTACAATTTGGAAAATTCTGTCTTGAAGATTGTATTTGTCGATTGTAATTTCAAGATTTTGTTTTGCAATGTTTTCATATCCAGAGAAAACGTGCAACACATACCATTTAGGTTCTTTATCGATATTTTTATCTACAATAGCCATATTTTCTCCTTTATTCTAGATCAAAAGACCAGTAAGCCAAGCGCAAAGTCTTTCAAAACCAAAAATAACAACTGCAAAAACTAACACGAACGCAAGAACAATTCCTGTTTGCTTAACAACCTGTTTGAAACCTGGCCAAGTAACTTTTTTAAGTTCATTACCAGTATTTTTCAAAGCTTTTGCAACTTTGTTTGGTTTTTTAACTTTTTCTTTTTTCTTTTTGTCTTTTGTCGCATCTTTGGCTTTAACTTCAACAACTTTGTTGTTTGCCTTCACTTCTACTTCATTTGTGGAAGTTTGATTGTTATTAGACATATTCACCTCTATTTTGTTTCTTTGTGTGCTGTTGTTTTCTTGCACTTAGGGCAATATTTGTTGAGTTCCTTTCTTTCTGGGTCGTTTGCCTTGTTTTTAGTTGTGCTGTAATTTCTTGATTTACATTCAGTACATTCTAAAACGATTTTTTCTCTTTTAGATTTAGCTTTCTTTCCTGCCATAATTTATTCTCCTTTTTACCATTACATTTTGGATGTTTTAGAACAAAATGATCTGCTAGTTAATAAGACAACGTGAAACTATATGTCTTGTTAACTTACATTTTTTCAAACGCTCGTTAAAAAAACACCCGCTTCGGTGTGCAAGTATAATAACACATCAAAACGAGTTTGTCAACACAAATTAAAAAATTTTTAAATTTATTTAAATTTATATCTTTAACAATATTGTTCATCCTTATACCCAAAAATGAACCCCAAACAATCGATAAGGTCTTTTCTGTAATTTTCAAGTTGTTTAATATGCTTTTCTGCACACTCTTTTAATTCTTCAACTTGCTCACCTTTTGCAAAAACAATTGCTTTATCTATTCTGTTTAGTTCTGACATAAATCGAATTTTCATCATCTGATATGACTCAACATTTTCAAAATCTTTAATTCTCTCTTTTAATTTTTCTTTTTCTTCTTCTGTAAACAATTTTACTTCTTTCATAATTTTCTCCTTTTTATTTGATTGTTTTGCTTGCAAAGACAAGCGATAAAAAGGTTTAACTATATCGAACTTGCTTCGTATATAATTTTCTCCTTTTTATTTGATTGTTTTGTATTGAAAATGCTAAATATTTTTATGTTATCCTGCATTTACATAGAAATTTTACTAAAGATTTATAGCATATGTCAATACATGTCAAGTAAAAACGCTATAAAAGTTTAGTGTTAAAACAACTTTTTATATAAAAATGTCGAAAATGTTTAGCGTTTTTATAATTGTAATAGGATTTATTATGAAAATTAAACATTTATTACAAACATTAAAGAAAACTAAACAGCAACTCGCAGACTATTGTAACATAACAACCAATACAATAAGAACGTATGAAAAAGGAACTCATCAACCACCTTTAGACACTTTTGTTAAAATGGCGGAATTTTTAAACTGCAGCCTGGAAACTTTGGCAGGACTTGATGACAAAAACATTATTGACAAGAAAATGTTGCCAGAAGAAAAGCAAAAACTGATTGATGACATTTTAAATTTAGAACCTCAGAACGTTCCTTCTGTTTCAACATTTATCAAAATGCTCAACGAAGCAAACAAATAGACTTGATTACTTTTGTAATCATGATTATTTAAAGTCAACTTTGGAATTTGATTGCTTGCTGTTTTTTGCTTTGCTTAATCACTTTAAAAAGCATAATGAAAAAAGAACGAAAGTTTTCGTTCTTTTTATGACTTTTTGTAAATCTTCAAACCATTTTCAATGATTGAGATGTTAAGTTGTTCAAGATTGTGAATTTTTCCGTCAATGAGAGCTTTGATTTTTTTGTCTGGATTTGTGATTTTAAGTTGATTCATCCAATGTTGCTTTGTATCTTCATTATAGATATGTTCACCTTTGTTGAACATTTTAATATATTTTTTCTTTCCAACTGAGTTTGTTGTTGTTGAATAAGTTACATTAAATAAACCATCTTGCAAATTACTGAGCGGACCGACAGGTTTGCCTTTAGAAAAACCGCCGTTTGCAATAACGAGTTCAAAAATCGTTTCTTTTTTTGCTTTATTTTTTGATTCTAGTGTTAATTCAACACCCGAGAAATTACTTCCATATTTGGAAACTGCAACTTTTTCACTTATGAAATTTTTCATTTTATATTGACTGAACTGATGGAAAACTTCAACACTTGCACCAATTATAATGTTGTTTAAAACTGTCATATCGTTAACAACTAAGATATCCACACTTTCCACATTTTTCAATAAGATATCTTTAATTGCTTGAATTGGGTTTGGACTAATTCCAAGGTAACTCGAAAAATCGTCATGTTTGCTGGTTGGAACAATTCCAATTTTAACTTTGTTAAGGTCTTTCACGCACGACATTACTGTGCTAAGAACAACATCATCGCCAACAACAACAAATTCATTTTCACCATAATTCAAAAGTTGTTTCATATTTTCTTTAATTTGGTCAAAATTTAAGGAAAAATAAACAGAATATTCCAC
Organism: Candidatus Onthoplasma sp.; assembly: GCA_045578345.1. GTDB lineage: Bacteria > Bacillota > Clostridia > Christensenellales > UBA1242 > Onthoplasma. The sequence goes on along the minus strand of JAZNKB010000007.1, from coordinate 144,161 downwards.
CTGTTCACTTTTTAAATATTTAACAATACGTTTTGTGTGACGTTCTGCAACTGAATTATAATCATTTGGCGCCACAATTATGTTTAGCATGATATTAGTATACCCATATTAGAAAAATTTTGCAATATTTTTGAAACAAATTTAATTAAAAATTTTTATTTACAAATTTAATTAATACAAAAATCAATCTTTAAATTTGATGTTTTAGGCTTGTAAAACAATGGATTTTAAAATTAAAAATTCATTTTCTTTTTTTCGATATTTTATTGTTTTTTAATTTTTTAAAACATTTTTTAGAAATTTATTTGACTTATTTCGACTATTTTATTATTCTTAATTTAGGGTAAAAAAATTTTTAGGTGGCAGTTTGAAAAAATATAATAGATTAGATAGGCATACGATTCTTTTGGGGATAATCATACCTTTCCTCTTGTTTTTTATTTCCATGAACGCAACGTATGCATATTTCACCGCAACAGCCACGAAAAAAGAATCAACAACAAACACTGCCATAATTAAAATCTCATTGAATAATGTTAGCGATTCCATTTCTCGTGTAACTTCTGAAACGGAAGAAGGCAAAATTCAAAAATTAGTTCCAGGCGACACTTTAAATATCAATGGAACTCTTGTAAATTCAGGCTCAACTTCTTGTTATGTAATTATTGAATTTTCTCTAGAAATTAAAAAGATAAATGATGCCTTTTCAGAAACTCATGTGAAAGAATATTACACTTTTGAAAATAGTGAAGATGGAACAACTTACACCAAAAAAGAAATTCATGGCAATCCAAACAACTATTCAACTCAAGCCGGAATAATCTTAAAAGACGGAACAAGAAATTTCAACCTTACATATACATTTACTGGCAATGAATATGGAAATGAATATAACCAAGCAACTGCAACCTACAAAGTTCGTGCACACGCACTCCAAACAGGAAATTTGGCAGCAACTGAAGAAGAGTCTGCCAAAGTTGCAACAAATGTCTTGATGGAAAATTTTGAATATAGTTCAACAAAAATTTATGGAAATTCAATTCAAGACACATCAAAAGGTACACCAAGCCCAACCAACCCAGTTGAAATTCAAAGTGTTGGCGAGAGAACAAAGAATTTAATTAATGTGGGCACTTTAGATTTCGAATTAATTGCAATGAGAAGTAGAAACACATATACCGAATTTAAACTTGTCGATGGAAAAACTTATACACTATCTTTTGATTACGATATTGCTAACATAAGCGATTATGGTTCTAATTATTTCTTAGCGGTTGGGTATGGAGAATTAAATACTTACACAGCCGATATTGTGAATAAAACTTATGATAGTTCTATTATGAAAGGAAAAATGGTTACAACGTTTGTTGTGCCAAACGAAGCAAATGGGCTATATCTTTCATTTAGATTTTTATGTATGTCAAATGTGGGAAACGCCAACTTCAAAATCTCTAACATTCAACTAGAAGAAAGCGATATAGCAACTGAATTTGAGCCTTATGGTTATAAAATTCCAGTAAATATTCAGGGGAAAAACTTGTATGGTGGCACAGAAACAGTTTTATATCCTTTGTTTATTCCACAAGGAACAATATTGACATTTTCATCAGACACTTCTAGCCAAGGAAGAGTTGCTGTTTATAATGAAAATCAAGAACGCATTAATTATTGGAAAATTGACAACTTAGTGGGCGATAGATATGTTGAAACTGTTACAATAACACAAGATATTCATTATGTGATGTGGGGTTTATGGGGAGAAACAAGCACAAACTTTCAAATTGAATTAGGTAAAACATCAGGAATATATGAACCATATATTGGAATACAATATGTTTATCTTGATGAACCATTAAGAAAAGTTGGTGACGTGATGGATTATCTTGATCTTGAAACTGGCAAAGTTGTTCGACATGTTGGGCAAAAAGTCTTGAATGGAACTGAAAAATGGTATGGTTCAGGTAGTTATTATACAGCCATATCTGATAAGGCTCATACATTAAAAGTTATCTCTTCTTTGTTGCCATATGGGTCTACTGGTCAAATTAGAATAACTGGAACAACAACCAACCATTCAATAGATTGTTTTGTTGCACAAAGCTATACTTTGCAAGAATGGAAATCAATTTTGTCTACACACAATATGATTGTGTTATATGAATTGGCAACTCCAAGAGTTGAAAAAATTGAGCGTATTGCAATTCCAGATGGAGCAACAATAACAGTCAACTCAACAATCACCCCAACAACTTTTAACTAAAACAACGAGCAATCGTTGTTTTTTTTGCAGATTGACACTCCACAAATCTTCTTGACAATTTTGTTACATTTTTTTACAATATTTATATTAAAAGGAATAAATATGGAATTTATAATTTTAGGCAGCGTTTTTGGCGCTGTGTGGTTAATCACAACAATCACATTTGTTGTTTTATACAAGAAAAAAAGTTTGGGCGGAATTTCATCTGACGATGGACAAATTAAACAAATTGTTGCAAATCAGAAAGAGCAAAATATAATGCTTAACAATATGCTTATGCAAGCCATGAAAAACACAGAAGTTAGCACTCAAAACACAATCAACAATCTCAGCATTCTTCAAAAGCAAGAATTTGAAAGCATGTCAAAACGTGTTGACGAGTTAACAATTCGAAACGAACAACGTATTGAGAAACTTACTTTTGACGTTAAGTTGTCATTAAACAGCATTCGTCAAGAAAATGAAAAAGCACTTGAAAAAATGCGTGAAACTGTGGATGAAAAATTAAACTCTTCTCTATCTCAAAGACTAAACGACAGCTTCTCAAAAATTCAACAAAGTTTGGAGAGTGTAAACCTTGGAATTGGTGAAATGAGAAATCTTGCAAATGGTGTTGGCGACATAAAAAAAGTTTTATCTAATGTTAAAGTTCGTGGCGGATGGGGCGAAATTATGCTTTCTTCTCTTCTTGAACAAATGCTTGCACCAAATCAATACATGGCTCAAGTTCAAGTTAAGAAAAACAGCAAAGAACGTGTTGACTTTGCCGTTATCATGCCAGGAAAAGATGGACATGAAGTTCTTCTTCCAATCGACAGCAAGTTCCCACTTGAAGACTATAATAAACTTATTGAAGCAAGCGAAACTTTAGATAAAGATTTAATTGATAAATCTCAAAAACAACTTATGAAGCGCATTAAGGAAGAAGCAAAATCAATTAAAGAAAAATACATAAATGTTCCCGAAACAACCGACTTTGCTGTTATGTTCCTTCCAATTGAGGGTTTATATGCTGAAGTTGTTCGTGACATTGAACTTATGGACACGCTTCAAAATCAATTTAAAATTGTTGTTTGTGGTCCAACAACATTAACCGCTCTTTTAAATAGTTTACAACTTGGATTTAAAACTTTGTACATTGAAAAGCGAAGCAGTGAATTGTGGCAAGTGCTTTCAACATTCAAGCAAGAATTTGAAAAATTTGTTCAACTTCTTTTGAAAACTCAAAACAAACTTGGTGAAGCAAATTCAACCATTGAACTTGCAACAAAGTCTTCAAAAAAGATTGCAAAGAAGCTTGGCGACGTTTCTCAAGTTGTTGGCATTGAATATGACGACAATGACAACGAAGAGCCTGAAGAACTTCCACCAATTGAATAAATTACTAAACAAAGTGCAAAGAAATTGACACAAATTTTAAACAAAACTTAATTATAATTTCGACATAATTACACATAATACGCACATGAAAAAATTTATTGTTTCATGCTTGTTATGTGTAATTTTTTTAGCAATCAGCACAAGTGTTGGTGTTGTTTACGCATTCATGCCTGAACATATTGAATTTGTTCATAACGAAAAAATTTTTGAATATTCATTACAGTCCAACATCAAAACCAGTAACATTTTTGACTTAAATTATGAAATCAATAAATACAATCGTTTTGGTGGCAAGGAAGAACGAATTGAACTAATGAAAAAAATGCTTTCGCTTGGATTTGATAAAGAAGTAGCTTTAGATTATCTTTTCCCAAACATAATAAAGAAAATTAATTCCATTTCAAAAAACGTTTACATAAAACCACAAAGTGCAAGGTTAACAACAAATCCCAATAGTGAAAAAGTTTTCTTCATAAAAAATGAAGTCATAGGGCAAGAACTGGACAAAAATATTTTAATCGACAATATTTGTAACAATTATATTTTAAATAAACCTATGGAATTCAATCTTCCATTGAAAAAACTCATTCCAACCACCACTAAAAAAGATTTTGAAAAATTCACAAACCTACGCGCAGATTTCTCAACCAATATTTCCACCTCTTCATCAGACAGAAAACACAACATAAAAAACGCACTTTTAAGTTTAAACAAAGTGGAAATTGCACCAAATCAAATTTTCTCTTTCAATAAAGTTGTTGGCAAGCGAACAGCAGAAAATGGTTATCGCGAAGCTAAAATTATTGTAAACAATGAGTTTGTTGACGGGCTTGGCGGTGGAGTTTGTCAAGTTTCATCAACTCTTTACAACTCAGCTCTTATGGCTGGACTTGAAATAATTGAAGCGAATAAACACAGTAAACAAGTAAGTTACGTCAAACATGGTTTTGACGCCATGGTGAATTTTGGTAGCAGTGACCTGAAATTTAGAAACAACACCAGCGAAAAACTGACCATTATCACAAACTTCTCAGAACATTCAGCTAGAATCAGAATCTTTGGTGAAAGCATGAACAATGTTAAATACAAACTCACAAACGAAATCTTTAATCTTGTTGAACCAATAGAAGAAGTTTATGTTGATGAAAAACAAGAATATTTAAACAAAGTCAAATTTGAAGACGAATTTTTCTTTCTTAAAAATGGTTCACGCGGAATGGAAATAAAATCCTATCGAGAAAAATATATTAACAACACGCTTGTATCAACCGAGCTCCTGCGTCATGACAAATTTAAAGTTCAAAACACAGTAAAAATCTATGGAACTCATAAAAGAGAAGCCGAAATTTACATATTTTAGCAATGCGTCCTTTACTTTGTTAGGATTAAAAAAAAGCACAGTTCAACTGTGCTTTCGATTAATCTTTTTGACTCATTGGATAAATACAATTAACACACCTATATAGTTCTGTTACAGCCTTATATTCTTCAACAGAATTGTCAGGAACATAAATTTTAAAACCGTTAAGTACATGTTGTGGTGCAAAAGGCTCAGTTCCAAATTTTGGCGGAGTCTCTGCCCCAATTGTTACAGTTTGTAAATGATAATTACTTAAAAAGTCATTAACCCCTGCACCAAAGGCATAAGCTAAAATTTCATTAACCCCACTATGAATTTCTATATTTTTAAAACTACCATTATAATTAAAATATGAACCAATAGATGTAACTTGACTCGGCACAACCAAATCGCAATTAAACGAATGGAAATAAAATGTTGAGCCTGGCAAACTAGTTAATAAATTATAATTAGACAAATCCAGGTTGCCAGAATAAACTCTCCATTCTTGTTTAAAAACCGCAATACCCAAATTGTTTAAATTATCCGGAAACCTATAATCGTAGGTATTATTACAACAGCTTTGGAAGCAACTGGTTTGCAATATCTCAATATTATTTGGTAAATTTCCAATATTTATCCCAACTGCACGTGCATTTGCAAAAGCAAAAGTTGCAACTTTCTTTAGATTTACAAGTTCATCAAAATTCTCAACAACAATACCTCTAGATTCGTAAAAAGCATAGTCTTCAATAAGCTCAACATCAGGGTTAATTCTCAAGTAAACCGTGTAATCATTTTCACTAAATAAATATCTTCTAATTTCTTTAATTCCTGTTGGCATTGTGTAATAATAAGCTTCTGTATCCACCGTATTTCTGCTATACATAAACACCTTTTTCAAAACTTCCACATCAAATAAACTTGTTCCCGTTTTAAGTTCAGAATTCCCAGCATAGAAGGTTTTTCCAAGCGCAACATCTGACTCTGTTGCATTTGCAGCACTTAAATCTGTTGAAGGAATTGTTTTAATCCCTTCTGTAATCTCTGCGGGAGATGGATGTTCATGAGCACAATTAACAAACCCACTCTTGCTTTCAATTGTTTCTTTTTGATTAATTAACTCTTGTTTCAATGCATTTAAACTTTTCATTTTCCCCCTCCTTAATAAGTCCCTTCTATTATCGCATTCATATCTTCTGTGGTCACATATGTTCCTTTTAAAATAAAATCCAATTCGTTTTCAATTTTTAGTAACATGTAATATCTCTCCAGTTTTTTTTCAAGTGTTTCAATTCTTCTCATTGCCAATTCCAACAAGTCTTGCATAATAATCTCCTTTAATTTCGACATAATTTTCCACATATTTTATGTGAAAAACGCGAAAACAGACCCCTATTGTGTCATTTTTGCAATAAAAAAGTTTACAAAAAAATTTAAATTGATTATAATATTTATGGAGAGCGTTATGACAAAAAATTTGAAATTAAGTTATATTTTTATGTTTATTTTTTCAGCCATTTTAATTGCATGGCACACCTTATCAAATTTTTTCGGTGGCGTTGCAATTAATTTTGTTGCCATTTTAGGTATAGTGTTCGCAATCTTGTTTATGCAATTTTCAGATAAAGATTTGATGAAACGTATTCGAGATTTATTCATTATCGCCTGCATATTTTGTTTCTTGGAATTAATCATTTACTTTGCTTGCGAATTCGGTTATGGCGAATATTTGAAAGGTTTTGTTGTTTATCAAAATATCTTATCATTCTTTGGTATTATTTTCTTAACATATGTGTGTTTTAGATTCACTGCAGAATATTTAAACAAAAGATATACATTTATTGAAATGATTTTGGGAAATGTAAAACATCAACCAAAGAAAAAAGAAAAAAAGGCAAAAGAATTAAGTAACGGAAGTTTATTGGATAAACCAAACAACAAACTCTCAAACGAAATTAAACCAGAAATTATTGAAAACAATCTTAACTCAAATGATGAAAACACTGAGAATTTAACTACTGAAAATGAGATAATCATTGAAACAGAAGAATAAAACAATTCAATTATCTTATGTTAAAAAAAAAGATTGCAAATGCAATCCTTTTTTTATTCAAACCAATCTACATAAGATCTTTTTCGTAATTAATTTTATAAAATCTTTTAGTGTCGTTTGTTACTTTAACTTCATCAGCAATTTCAATGTCTGCAACTGCCAAAATTTTGTTTCCATCCGCCAAAACCGGAATTTCGTTTCTCATTCTTTGTGGAACTTTTTTATCAATGAAATATTCTTTAAGTTTTTTGCTTCCACCAAGACCTAATGGTGAGAAAACATCTCCTTCTTGACGGAATCTCCAAACTGCATTTTGTGGCAACTTATCCGCATCAACAATGTGTTGATGAATTTTTGGTTCAGTTAAAACCTTGCTTGACGTTGAACGAATAATACCATATCCTTCAATTTTTAATTTCCCGCTTTGGAAAGCGTATTCGCCAACATTTTCCTTTCTCTTTATGTATCCAATTACGATATAATCGTATTCCTTAAGAGCTTTAACTTTAAAAGGAAGATTAATCATATTTCCATTTTGCGCTTCAATGGCAAAATTTCTAACAATATCAACGTGTCTTCTTTCAAAATCTTGGCGAGAAAACTTTTCAAACACTTGCATTAAAATTCGGTTAATAATTGCTTCATCTTGATAAAAATATGTAAGCGGAACTTTAACATATTCTTTTGTTTCAATCATTGTGTTTGTGTCAATTTTTGAACTGATGAAATCATCATCTTTCGCGCATAATTCAGCAAAGTGAACAAGACTTCTATCCGCACCTTTAAAGTGGCGACGAAGTGCTGGCATAACAATGTTTCTTAAATAATTTCTTGAATAAGTTGTGTCCTTATTTGTTTCATCTTCAACAAATTCCAAACCAAATTCATCAATGTAAGCCATAATGTTTTCTCGTGGAGTGTTGAGCAAGGGACGAATATAAATTCCATCACGAACAGGTTCCATTCCACGTGCACCTTTAAGCCCAGCCCCACGGAGAATATTTAAAAGCACTGTTTCCGCTTGGTCATACATATGGTGAGCCAAAGCAATTTTATCACACACACCTTTTTGAATTACTGTTTCAAAAATTCCATATCTAACTTTTCTTGCAGCTTGCTCAACCGTTAACTTTTCTTCTTTTGCAACTTTAAGAGCTTCACCCTTAAATTTATATGCTCTAATTTTGTGTTCCTTACAAAACTGCATAACAAATTCAGTGTCAAGTGAGCTCAATTGTCTGATTCCATGATCAACATTTATTGCAACAATCTCACAGTCCAATTCTTGCTTGATTGAATTTAAATAATGCAACAAACTGATGCTATCTCTTCCACCAGAACAAGCAACACCAATAATTTCACCTGATTTAATCATATTATTTTCTTTAATGTAATCAATAACGTTTTCCATAATCATATCCTTTTATCTAGTCTTAACTATATAACCAATGTTTAAAAAAATCTTTTGAGTATTTGATTTCCGCAAATTTTATTGCTACATATCTCACCCCATGATCTCTGAGTTCTTCATCCAAATTCTTAACAATCTTATTTAATCTTCTTAAAAACATAAACTTGCCGAATTTTGTTTTTAAAATCTCTTCAAACTCTTCATGGGTTAAATCCTCATATTCTTTCAAAAAATTATAAAGTTGCACAATTTGGAAATATTGTTCATTTGAAATGTATTTTTGATTTATCCTTTCCTCTCCACCAATTAAAAGTTTAGGAAACTTGTCCTTTTTATTTTGCTCTTGCGCATTTGTTTTTGCAACTCGCAATCTTTCAATAAGTTTTTGAACAAGTTTTTCATTTGTTTGTTTTTCCATAATCAAGCTCCTTAATTTTTTAAGTCAAAATTATTATACAACAAATTACGATTTTTTGCAATAAGTTATATTAAAATAGTTTAAAATTAATTTTTAACACAAAAAAACGCAAAAAAATCATGTTTTTTCACGTTTTTTGCAATTTTTTTTTAATTTTAAAAACAAATATTGCTTCGTTATGTTGGATTCTTCGACTTCACGAAGCACTTAAGTAAAACGCAATTCGAAACTATTTTAAATATGTTCTTGCAACCAAAACCGTCATATCGTCTTTAGCCGACATATTATTTAAAGTGAGTGCTTCATTTAAAATCGCTTCAGCTATTGTTTGCGGATTGTTGGTTGCAAGCCCACTTACAAAATCAATCATATTTTCATATGTTTCAAATGCGTCCACAATTCCGTCGGTTGTCATGATAACAATATCTTTTGTTGAAATTGTTGTTTTATAAGTTGCTGGCGTTATGTTTTCAAGCGCACCAATTGGAAGTGCACTTCCTTCAACCATTTCAATGTTTGATTCTCGTTTAATAAGCCCAACAGGAGCACCCACCTTGATAAAATCCGCAATTTCTTTTTCAAGATCAAGCAAGCAAACATCAAGAGTTGAATAACTTTCTTGATTGTTAATTGCAAGTAGTTTATTCACACTTTCTAAAATCACATCATTATCAAATCCAACCTTATAAAAATTTTCAATCAATCCTAGCGTCATTGCGCTCATTTTATGCGCAGAACTTCCTGCGCCCATACCATCACATAACGCAAGCAAAAACTTGTTTCCACCCAAACGAATTATACTATGACAATCTCCACATTCATCGTTGCCAGCCTTATTGCAACTAGATAAACCAAACACACAATCATACTTGTTCCTTTTCCTTAATTGAACAGAATTCAACCCCGTTTCTTCCAATGGTGTTATTTTGGTTATTTGCATTGGAACTTTTAAGGTTTCGGAAACAGCTTTTTCAAGCATTGGATGATAAGAATTATCACTTTTTACAACAATAACAGCTGAAATGTCTTCATTTTTTTCAGCATACAACAAAACCTCTTTGCATTGAATATTTAAACTTAAAAGTTTTGAAATTATTTTATTTTCTCTTGCAACGTCAAAGCGAACATTTGTGTCGATTTCTTCCCCAACATCAAGAAGGAGTCGTGACACCGCACCCATTTGATCCGCCATAAGGATTTTAACATTGTTAACATCCGCCATTATGTTTTTATATTGCTTATATTCGTCACAAACCCTGTTTATTAATCCAATTAAATTGTTAATTTTTGCACATCGATTTGAAAGCGCAGGTGGAATGTCAAGAAGAGTAACTTTTCCTTTTGTAACTGCGATTTCAATCAAAAGTTCCAAATTGGATTTATTGTCTGTTCCCAGTGAACGAGTGCAACGATTTTTATCCAAACAATCTTTACAACAAGTTGCCACAACTTCACGACTAAGCATTGCAATCAACTCATCTTTTGTTAACTCTTTTTTGGTCATGTTCAAATGAATCTGCTTCATGTCCAAAAAAATATTGCTCAGTTCAAACATCCTTTTTTTGAGATTTTTTCTGGTTGTGTTAATAACATTTCTTGACGTAATTTCACTCTTTTTAACATAAACTAAATCTGCAAGATTTCGCAAAAATTTGTTTGGAAAAGCCAAAAAAATCATACAAGCAAGTAAAATTGGTGCTAAATTTGTAATAATTTCAAAATTCTTTGACACAAAGCAATACTGAATTAAAACCTCGCCAACAATTACCATAAATAAAATTTTGAACTTGTTTGGCAATGTGAACATACTTGCAAGAAGCGACAACAAAACAAATTCAGCAATGAATACCAACGTGAAATCAAACACAGCAACACCAAGAGCAAACGACACAACAATTGAATACGTAAGTGACGGAGAACCAATCGCAACACAAACCAACATGGCAATTGTTATAAAAAATCTTGCCACAGAAAAATCAAACAAACAAACACTAGATAAACCTAGACCAATTGAAGCAATTGAAAATAAAAAGCATATACTTTCATCCAATGTTAGCTTCAAACAATTTTTTCTTAGAAACATCACTTGCAAAACGGTTATATACACAAACAAACATATCAACCCGAACAAAATATAAAAAATCCAATGCTTAAACTGACTAAAATTATAATACACATAAGTGACACATGAAAAAACAAAAGAAATGAAAACTGAAACCAAGTGGATTTTTCTTTTGGCAAACTTATGGATGTAAAACAAAATTAACCCAATTGCAACAGCCGTTAAACTTATTAAAAAATCCTCCAAAACAAAACCATTTGTTAATCCACTTAAAAGGGTAAATGCTGAAATCATTTTTTCATCAACACCCTCATACAAACACGCAAAATAAAATGCAAACAAAAATGGCGAAAGCTCCCCCACCTCTGCAAGCGACAAAATTAAACAAACAAAAAACAGACTTAAATATTTTAAAATGGAATTATTATTTATCTTTTTAATTTTCATAAACAAAGATTAACATTAAAAATTTAAAAAATATTATGAAAATATTGTAAAAATTATAAAAATATTGACTTTTTTGCAATTTTTTTAATATTTTTAATTAATTTTTAATAATTTTATTTATTTTTTACCTATTAGAAATATAACTAAAAAAGTCAGCATTTTGCTGACAATTTTCATTTAGAGTAAAGCATGAGTTCTCTTAACTTTCCAAAGCGACTGATTTCTTTTAAATTCTTTTTATTAACAACAGCGTATGCTTTAATTAAAATTTCATTATTAAAATTAAATATATCTTTAGTGCAAACTCGCCCAATTAAAAAATTTGTGTTTTGCACTGTTACATTTTTCTTTTCATATGTCTTTATTTCTTTTTGCTCAATCGGCAAAGTTTGAGCAACAACCTCTTCTCCCTTAAACTGCTTCGGTTGTTTTGAGGGTGTGAAGTTGTTTAGATTAATCTTTTTATCTGAGTTGTAGAAAATAACAGTATTTCTACCGCAAGAAGCAATATCTTTAACATCTAGAAGTTCACCAGTTTCCAATGATATTTTCTCAGACAAAAACTTTTCATTGAAACTAATTTCATCAACAACACCCAAGAATTCACCACTGATTGAAAACACTTTTGATGAAAGTGGCGCAATACACAAATCACTTTGTTCACTTTCCATTAATATTGCTTGATTGTTTTTTACCGTGATTGCATTTTTTCCTACGTGATAAATGTTTTTAATTGGCAAAATCAAACGAGCACCATCCACCCCAATAAGTTCTATTTCGCATAATTTTTTTAATTTCTTGTCAAATAGCAACTTGTCCACTTTGCCCAACAAATCCCCTTCATACAAAGATAAAACTGACAACGAATTAAAATCCTTACAATAATACATAAATTACTCCTACAATAATTTATTATTTATTTTTTATTTTTATGATATTGTTTCTTATATTTTCAATTTAATATTAATTTATTTTTCGTTTAATTTATTTGATTTATATAAAATATTTGGGTATAATATTTTAAAAATATTATTGAAGAATTTGTCAAAGTTTTAATTCTTCAGTGCTTAGGGGTAAAATATGAAAAAATTAAAAATATTAATTTTGTTAATGTGCTTAATTGTTCCTATCTCTTTTTCTGCGTGCAAAAGCAAAAGCAAACCAACTCTATCAACACCAACGGTAACAAGTATCAACAGTGGAATAATTGTTTTTAATTCCATTAAAAATGCTGAATATTATACCATCTCGATTAACGACAACGAACTCACTGTTAATGCAAAACAAAATAACTATGCAGAAATTGTTGGCAATGAAATACGATATGATGCATCAAAAATTTTCATTGTTGGCAACACATACTCTGTTAAAATTAAAGCAAATTCAAGCAAAGCCCATGCAAGTTCGTTCTCCGATGTTTACACATATAAACATAGCGGGAATGTTAAAACCCCAACAAACGTTAAAATTAATGCAACAACTTTAACATGGAATGTTGTTGAAAATGCCAGCTATTATCTTGTGAAAATTATCACACCAAACGACAAAATCATTTTTGATAAAACAGGGAATGTTTTAACTGGAGACACTTCTGAAACAATTAAAATTGCCGACTTGCCAGAATATTCTTTTAATTCAAATCAATTTGATTTTGGTTCTTTATTAACAGATCCAGGTAATTATAAATTCTATGTTAGCGCAGTTTTGTCTGACGAAACAACCCTCATTGAAAGCAGTTTTACTGAGAAAACTACATATACTCACACAATTAAACTTTCATCCCCAAGAAACGGACAAGTTTACAATGTGAACAACGAATTACATCTCGTCACTGCCATCGACAAAAATGCAAATGCAATTTCCATCAGTTGTGCAAATCTTGAAAGAACTGTTGAAATAAACTCATCTGAAAGCATTGAAATGTTCAGTGATAACTTAGCTAATGTTAATTTAACAAAATTCTTTGAACCTTTCATTTTGAATGGTCAACTTAATTTTGACAACATATCTCAATACTCTTTTAAAACTCAATCAAGATTTGTTACAACAAGCACTGAAGGTGCATTCTATATTGACTCAGATTTAAGTTCGGCAATTTTATTTGAAAACACCGAAGTTCTTTCTGCTCCAGCATTGACAATTGATTATAGCGAAACAAATAGTTGTTATGTTGCAAACTGGACTCCTGTAAACCCTAACTTGATTGGTGAATTTAAAGTTCTTGTGTTCACACAAAACGGACTTAAGGAATACAAATTGGATTCAAACATTACAAGCATGTTGTTAACAGAAGATTTCCTTGCCGTTGCAATCAAATCGGTTGGTGTTGGAAATTATTTATCATCAAAAATAAGTGAAATTGTTTCAAATCCAACTATATCTAATAAAGTTGCCGATATAACTGTTGAGGGTTCTGATTCTGGTTTAACTTGGACCGAAATTGAAAATGCGTATTATTTTGTTGAGTGCGGAACAAGTTATTATGTTTTAGACACAAATAATTTTGAAATTCCAATTGAAACCCTTTCTTCAAACAATCAAACAGTTATAGTTTCAGCTTTTGTTGAAGGTCTTCAACCACGAATTAAAAGTGTTGACTTGAATTACACTAAACAACTCAACACTCCAACATTTAGTTCAACTCAAGGTTTTAGCAGCAAAAAACTTTATGAACTTACTTTCACTGGAACAGACAACGCAATTGGTTATTATGTTTATGTGAAAAGTAAAGATGCAAGTGATTATGTTAAAATTAACACAATATACACAACAACAACTATTGATTTGAGTCAATACATTATAAGCGAAGGTGAATATACTGATTATTCTGTTAAAGTTCAAGCAGTTGCAGACATCCACAGTGTGTATTCAGACAGTCAACTCTCTGAAGCTTTAAGCGTTTCTCATATTAAGATTTTACCTAAACCAGAATTCTATAATATCAACGGAACCATCACTCCTGTTTCAAAACAAATCAGCAATGGTGAAACTAAATACGTCCTTAAATTCTACGGAATTCAAGATGCTGGCGGTTACGAAATTTTAATCAATTACAACAAGCACACCGTCACAGCAAATTCAGATGATGCAATGGGTTTATATGAAATTGATATTTCTAAATATTTAACTTCAGCAAATAACTATGAAATTCAAATTCGTTCTCTTCCAAAAGAAACGTCTTTCAATGTTGCTGCAAGTGAATATAATGTTGCAAATTACGCCTTAATGAAACAACTCCCAGGCGTGGAAAATATTCAAGTTATTGAAAATGAAGGAATTTTCACTTTGTCATTCAAACCTGTTGACAATGCTGAAAGATATCGTGTTAGAATTGTTAAAGAAAACGACAGTGACTACATTGATTACTTGGACAACATGGGATTGAAAAATTATTTTGAAATAACAGAATCAGTCGACGTTTCAGAATATTTATCTCAACAAGGTGTTTATTATTTCTACATCACAGCTCTTGCACCAAAAGAAGATAGTTATTATGCTGATGCAAACGAATCTGCGACATATGCTCGACTTGAAAAATTAAACAGCTTAAAATCACCAACCAACATTATATTTGAAAATATTTCAAAAGATGAATATTCAATGCGCTGGATAGGTGATGAAAATGCGGATTATTATTTAATTAGATTAAAAGATCCAAACAACATAACTTACGAATTTAAAGTTTATGGTGAAACAGGCACCAACATTAATGACTATATTACCATTCAAGGAAACTACGAAATTTCAATTTATTCAATGGTGGAAACAGTTGGTGGAAACTCAAAAGAATTTGCTTCAAGTTCAGCAACCAGCGTAACTGAAAGATATATTTTCACTCAAGAACGAGATTTCTTAAGATATTCAGTTTATATGTATGGAAACAATCACGATTTCTCAATTGGCTCAGCCGAAGAATTGAAAAATATTTTATGGTACCACTATCTTTATGATATTGACATCAACACAGGATTAAGTTTACTTATTGAAAGACATTTTGTTGAAGATGAAAATGCAATTAAGCAAGAAACTTTAAGAGAAGCAATCATCAGAATTGCCACTGAGGCAAACAATTCAAAAACATACAATTTCAATAAAGATGAAACTTGGCTCAACTTAGTTAAAGAAGCAACAACTTCTGATAACGACCTGTTTAAACACGTTTGTATGAAACTTATTTCTGCTTATCCTGAATTTAACATTTTATCTAATTTCAGTTTAAATCACTCAACTGGAAATGATATATTCCAATTATATTATAAAAATGCTCTTAATGTTGAAAAAATTGATAATGACAATTCTCTTATGAGAGTTCAAACAAATTTAAACTATGGCAACGATTTTGAATATGTAGATTTATATTTAAGAAAAAGTGAATCAGGAGTTTTCAAAATTGACAGCAACCAAGAAATGCTTGTTACAACAACTGAACAATTATTGCAAGCAGTTCAACATGGAAGAAAACCAAAGTTTGTTGGTGATAGTTCGGTTGCAGAAACTGTTTACAACAATGCAAAACTCGTTTTATCTGCAATTGTAACAAACAATATGACCGATCTTGACAAGGTTACTGCAATATTCGACTGGTTGGAATATAGTTTTGATTTAACTTACTATTCTAATGCAAATAATAAATACTTCGTTTCGGGTTCTGTTGAATCTTCAAACATTGCAACTTATGGAATGTATAAACATTATTATCTCGAAGGAATTTTTGAAAACATTTCAATGCAACCAAATGGAGACCTAATTATTGGATCAAGTTTTGCAACAAGTCAATCTTATTCAAAAGCATTTGCTCTGCTTTGCGCCATTGAAGGAATTGAAGCGGTTGTTGTTAATGGAAATTATTCTTATCTCGACACAACAATGTCTCCAACTGGAGTTCAAACAACGGTTGACCATGCATGGAATAAAGTTTATTTAAGCACAACAAGTGATCAAACAGCAAAACATTGGTATGTGGTTGATTTAACATTCTCAGACAACAGAATTTATTTCAACAGCTTAAATAATGGTTATGGAATCTCTTCTCACACATATTTCTTAACTCTTGATTCAGTTGTTCCAACTGGAGCTCCAAACGAGTTGACTTTCACTGATGAAAACCACATCATTTCTTCGGAATATCTCACAAGCAGAAAAACTCCTGAAGATAGTCAATATGCTTATAACTACTATGCAAATTCAACATTCAGCATGACAAGTGAACAAATTGCTCAAACAATAACTAATTACAAAAACGAAAACGAACCAATTGAAAATTACGCAATTGAAAACTATTTGAAAGAATTTAGAGCTGACAATACATATCAATTATATTCTCAATCTGGTTTGGAGCCAAATTCAATGCAATCATACTTGTTAAACGCTTTAATTTACGCAGAATATAAAACTGACACTAATGAATCTGGAAGAAGCGTGTTTGAATTCAGATACAATTGGTCAAACCACACTGAAAACTTTAACTATGCTTTAATTTCTGGTCTTCTTGAAACTTATGCAAATAAATATCAATTAGGTTTAACTTTGAAATTTGATCCTCAAAGCAATTACGCTATTTACAGCATCAAAAACAATTCAATGCAAACAACCACAGTTGTGTTTATTGTTGAAAAATCTGTATAAAAACAACAATCTAACAAAAACTACATCTATGAAAATAGATGCAGTTGCAACCTTAAATGAAATAAAAGAAAAACTGCACGAAAGTGGTGATTTAAAGTCGCGAACCGTGCAGTTTTTTGGCACGAATGTCTCAATTTGTTACATTGCACCAATCAGTGATAACCTGCTTTTGAACCAATCAATTATGAATCCGATTTTGGAATATCCATATACGCCAGAAGATAACATTTGGTTAACACTTAAAGAAAATGTGTTGTCAAACAACGAAGTGACAGAATTCAACAATCTTGATGAAGCACTCGAAAAACTGCTTGAAGGCCATTGTTTAATTCTTGTTGACAATGCAGAAATTTTGCTTGGTTGCGACATTGAAAAAATCACTGTTCGCGCTGTTACAGAACCTCCAACAAGCGTTGTTATTAAAGGCCCGCGTGAAGGATTTAACGAGAGTTTAAAATTCAACCTTGCAATGATTCGAAGACGAAGCAAAACTGACGATTTGGTTGTTTCAACATTGGACATTGGCAATGTTACAAAAACTCAGGTTGCTGTAGTTTACTTTAATTCTCTTGCAGACAAAAAAAATGTTAAACATATTTTAAGACGATTAAAAGCAATTAACATCGATGGAATTGTTGATAGTCATTACTTGGTTTCTTATCTTCAGAAAAACCCAAAATCTTTGTTTAAACAAGTGGGAGACACGGAAAAACCTGATGTTCTTGTTGGGAAAATGCTTGAAGGAAGAATTGGAATTTTGGTGGACGGAAGTCCAATTGCATTAACACTTCCGTTTATTCTCATTGAAGATCTTCAAAATTCAGACGATTATTACAGTCAACCAATTCGTGTAACATTCGTTCGTGTTCTTAGGTTTATTGGAGTTATTCTTGCTGTATTGCTTCCTGGGATATATGTTGCACTTGAAAAATTTCATTATAAAATTCTACCAACAGAATTTTTGGTTACAATCATGAACACAACTCAAGGAATTCCATTTTCTCCTTTCATTGAATTGTTGTTTGTTGTTTTACTTTTTGAAATTTTATATGAAGCGAATCTTCGAATGCCACAATATTTCGGAATGGCAATGAGCATTGTTGGCGCATTAATCTTAGGTGAAACGGCAATTAATGCTGGACTTGTTAGTCCACCTGCAGTTATGATTGTTGCGCTTTCTGGAATCACGTTTTATATCATTCCAAGTCAAGCAGCGCAATTCAGCATTTTGCGACTTCTTGCATTAGTGATTGGTGCCTCAATTGGACTTTATGGCATTTTGATTTTCTGCGTATTTTTAATTTCCTATCTTTCAAGTTTTGATAGTTACAACAGCGCATATCTCGCACCAACCGCTCCTTTCATTCGTAATGACCAAAAAGATTTGTTTAAGCGAGAAATCATAAAAGAAATGTATCGTAGACCAAAATCAATTTCAAACAATCAAAACAACTTAACAAGACGAGGTGAAAAATGAAAATTAATTATCGTCAAATGTCTGTTATGTTGTTTTTAAGTTTCATTTCTCTGAAATTTTTGGTTTTACCAAGTGTGCTTTATCTTAAAAGTTCAAATATGAGTTGGTTAGTTGTTCTTGTTTTAATGATTATTGATGGAATTTACGCGTTAATACTTATTGACCTTATGAGAAAAAATCATAACAAAAACATTCATGAATTTATGAATAGCACAATTGGTCCTGTTTTAACTAAGGTTTTTCTTTTCGTTTTGGCACTTCAATTTTTGCTTCAAGTTGCCAACATTGTGAAAGGTCTTGAATTTTTCGTAACAGAAAATTTTTATAACAATTTTCATTGGGTTTTATATATTCTTCCACTGATTGCTTTAACTGGATTTATGATGTATAAGGGACTTAGAAACATTGCTCGAGTTCAAGAAATTTTTTATCTTGCAATTGTTGTTGGCTGTGTTTACATTGCTTTTAAATCTTTTGCAGATGTGGATCCTCTTGTTTATCTTCCTATGTTTAAAGACGGAGTTCTTCCACTTGTAAAAAGCGGTTACCAACATTTAAGTTGGTTTGGCTCTTCAACCTTTTTGATTGCAATTTTTGGCAAAGTTGATTTCAGCGGTGAAAAGAAAAGAACTTCTTTAATTTATATTATATTTGCAATTTTACTTGTTCAATTGATATATTTTGTTTTTTATGGTTTGTTTGATTCAACAAGTCCAACTCACACTTTTGCAATAAGCGACATAAGTCAATTTTCAAGCAGTAAATCAATAATTGATGAACTTTCTTGGCTTGTGGTTTCACTTTGGGTTGTAACTCAATCTATTCAAATTGCTTTAAATGGTTATTGTTTAGTTAAAGTTTTGATGTATTTGTTTAATATTAAATCAAAAATTACCATGATAGTGATTGTTAATTCAATCATGTTTTGTCTTGCATATGTCGGAAGCATAACTGTTAATCTTGAAAAAATCTTTTTCACGCATTTTGCATCTATTGTTACAATTGTCTGTCAATATATAATTCCGCTGGTGCTGTTAATTGCAAACTTTATAAACAAACGGCACAAAGATAAAAAGTTTAAACAAAAAAATATGAATTATGAAAATCAAAAACAAAAGGTGGTGGCAAATGAAAAAATTGAAAACCATATTTAGTCCACGTAAATTTGTTGTTTGGATTTTTCTGATTATCCTCTTAATAACCGTCCCTGAAGTCACAAAACCCGCAATGAGCAGAACAGAAGCAATCATAACCATGATGAGCATTGACAAAGTCGAAGAAGGAATTAAAATCTCCACCGCAGTAATCACTCCATCAACAGAAAAAACAACAAACTATCAAGTTTTTTCCGGCGTTGGAGAAACTGTTGGTGAAGCTGTTGAGAATGTGTCGCTCTCTTTGGGAAAAAGTATGGGATTTGCTCAATGCGAAATCATGGCATTTGGTGAAAATTTATCTAAGGAAGGAATTATGTCTTCTTTGGATTTCATGACGCGAACAAGAAAGGTTGGCCGAAATGCAATTTTAATAAATTTTAGCGGTGATGTTGAAGAATTTCAACAAGCAGTTGTTAATCTCAACATTGAAAAATCAATTCCACTTGAAGATGTGATTAATTTTGATAAACGATATATTCCTTCCGCCGACAGCAACATTCATTCTTTTTATAAGGGTTATTTTAGTCCAATTTCACTTGGAATAATGCCAAAAGTGCAGTTGTTAAAACAAGAAAAAGAAAACGCAATCGAACTCGAAAGTGATTCAACGGGCGGAGGAACTTCAACTGAACCAGGCTCAGGTTCTGCTGGACAAGCAAAAGAATACATTTTAAACGATGGAACGGTGTGCGTATTTAAAGACGGCAAAAAGTTTTTAGAGTTAACTCCAGATCAAATGAAAAAACTTAATATTCTTTCAAACGTTGAACAAGAGGGAACCCTAAAAGTTGAAAATGTTAACGACAATTTATATAAAAACACAAATGTTGTGTTAAACATTCACGATAAGAAACTGAGTTTTTCTCCAAAATTTGAAAACAACAAACCTGTTTTTGATATCAAAATTGAACTTTCTATTTTGGTTGAAGAAGTGGACGATGAAAATCCAGATAAAAGTTTTTTGAAAAGAAATAAAGATTTCTTAACCAATGCATTGATTGAAAAAACAAAAGAAACTGTAAAATCTGATGTGATGGACATAATTGATTTTTGCAAAACAAATCAAGTTGACTTAATCGGAGTTTATGAAAACTTTTATAGAAAAGAATATAAAGATTTTGAAAAATACTATAAAAACGCACAAGAAAAATACCTGGACGGTGTTGAATATAATATAACCGTCAAGGTATCTAGCTCTTATTAACTTCTTAGTTCCACATTAATTCTCTTCATATGCTCAATTAAGCGCGCTGAGAACTTTTCAATGTCGCTCGATTCAAGAGTTCTATCTTTTGGAGTTATGACGAAATTGATTGTGTAACTTATTTTACCCGGTAACACTTCTTCGTTGATGTAGATATCTTTCAAAGAATGTTCAAGAATGAAACTTGCTCTAAATTCGTTTAGAGCTTTTTCAATTTCAGCATATTTCATATTGTTGCTTGCAACGAAGTTGTAGTCAACTGAAACACTTTGGAATTTGCTTGTTAATTGAACTTTGAAATTTGTTTTTTCCGCATTTATCATTTTTTCAATATCAAGTTCAAGCACAGCAAAGTTTTTTCGCTTGTCAATGTTTTTTGCAATCACTGGATGCATGATTCCCATTTCACCCAAAACAACTTCTCCACAAGAAATTGAACAAGAGTTCACAGGATGATAAAGTTTATTTTCAGTTGTTTGAGAATAATCAACCTTAATTTTCATGATGTGGGCGGAGATATATTCAACCATTTCTTTCAAGCGGAAATATAAATCCTTTTCGCTTTCACTTTCGCTTGCAAGAACCACAGCCAATTTTTTCTTTTCAACCGCCAAATTGTTTTCATCTTTTGCATTCCAAACTCTGCCAATCTCAAAAATCCCGTAGTTACTAAGTTTGTTTTTATTCTCATCAGCAAATTTAATTATTGTTGGCGCAAGCGAACTTCTTAATCCACTTTGTCCGGAATGAGAACTGTCCCTAAGGCGCAAAACTGAACTCTCTTCAATTCCAACATCCTTATTATATTCTTCATAGTTCCAAACGTATGAGTGAACTTCATTTAAACCAAACAAACTTGCAAGCGCATGCTTAATTTCATACTCTTTTGTGCGTGTTTCAATTTGGTCAACCGGTTGAAGAGGCATTTCCATTGCTTGAGAACTGATATTGTCATAGCCATACATTCTGAAAATTTCTTCAACCAAATCTTCTTTGATTGAAACATCTTTTGTTCCACGCCATGAAGGCACTAAAACTCTGATTTTTTCTTGAACCAAATCCAAAATTTCAACTTCAAAACCAAGGCGAGTTAATGTGTCAATCACAGCATTGAGTTCAAGTTTAACTCCACCACGACGAGCAAGGAAATCTGTGTCAATTTCAATTTCATATTTTGGATAATGGAAGTTATAAACATCTGTTAACCTTGAAGTAACATTAATTCTTGGCTCTGCTTTGCGCAACAAATAAACAAGTCTTTCAATCGCTGTAACACACATTTCAGGGTCAAGAGATTTTTCATATCTTTGACTTGCATCTGTGATAAGACCGATTTTTCTGCTTGTTTTTCTGATTGACACACAATCAAAGCAAGCACTTTCCAACAACAACTTTGTTGTGTTGTCTGTTATTCCAGATTTAAGTCCACCTTTAACACCAGCAATTGCAACAGGAATTCGATTGTCATCACAAATAACCATACTTTCAGGTTCAATTGTGTGAGTTTCGCCTTCAAGAGTTTCCATTTGCATTGGTTTTTCAGTTTCAACAACTGTGATACCCTTAACAATGTCATTATCAAATGCATGCATTGGTTGACCAATTTCAAGCATGAGATAGTTCGTCATGTCGGCAAGCAAGTTGATATCTCTCATTCCACAGTAATTTAAACGAAGTTTGATTAAACTTGGACTAACTTTGTTTATAACGTTTTCAACAGAAAGTCCACAATATCTGAAACAATTTTTTGTTTCAACTTTAATGTTGAGTGGTTGCAAGTTGTTATATTTATTTAAGTCTTCTAATTCAAGCGGTTTTAATTCGCGCTTAAAAATTGTTGCAAATTCTCTTGCAATTCCATAATGTCCCCAAAGGTCTGGACGGTTGGTGAGTGATTTGTTGTCAACTTCAATTAAAACATCTTCAATTGGAAGAATGTCTTTAATGTCTGTTCCAACAACTAAAGAATCATCAAGTTCAACAATTCCGCTTGTGTCTGCTTCAATTCCCAATTCATTTCCACCACAACACATACCAAAACTTTCAACTCCTGCCAACTTTGCAGGGCCAATTTTCATTCCGTTAACGTTTCCGCCAACACGCGCAAAGTAGGTTTTGAGTCCCACCCTAACATTTGGTGCGCCACAAACAACTTGAACAGGAACTCCCGTTCCGTCGTTTACTTTCAAAATGTGGAGTTTTTTGCTTTCAGGGTGATTTTCAACACTCAAAATTTCAGCCACCACCACGTTTTCAATATTTTTTCCTTTATATTCCACACCTTCAACTTCAGCAGTTGACAAACCGAAACGTTTAACTAATTCATCAACTTCAATTCCGTCTAGGTTAACATAATCTTTAATCCAATTTAATGATATAATCATTTTTCATCTACTCCTTTTAAACGTCCAACTTAAACTGATTAAGCAGTTTCAAGTTTCCGCTGTTTAAATCACGAATGTCTTTGAGTCCTAAACTTAGCATTACCATACGGTCAAGTCCAAGACCGAAAGCGCAACCTGAATATTTTTCAGGGTCAACGCCACCATTTCTTAAAACGTTAGGGTGAATCATACCACATGGGCAAAGTTCAATCCAACCACCATTTTTACAGGTTGGGCAACCTTTTCCGTCACAGAATGGACACTTTACATCCATTTCGAAACTTGGCTCTGTGAATGGGAAAAATCCTGGGCGAAGACGCACTTCAACATCTTTTTTGAATATCTTAGATAACATTTCTTTCATGAAGTAAATAAGGTTTCCAACTGAAACATCCTTATCAACAATAACACCTTCAAGTTGGAAGAATGTGTTTTCGTGACTTGCGTCAATGTCTTCATTTCTAAAACAACGGCCTGGGAAAATTGCTCTGATTGGCACAGGATATTTTTTCAAAATCTTGTTTTGAGCAGCAGATGTTTGCGTTTTCAAAACTTGACCGTTATCAAGCCAGAATGTGTCTTGCATGTCCCTTGCAGGATGATTTTCAGGAACGTTTACGGAAGTGAAGTTGTTATATTCAGTTTCAACTTCGTTTCCATCTTCAACAACAAAGCCCATTGAGATGAAAACATCTTCAATTTGCTTTTGAATTATTGTTCTTGGATGAAGACTTCCGACTTTGTGTTCACATGGTAAAGTTATATCTATCTTTTCAGCAGAATTGATTTCCTTTTCTAGCTCTGCTTGCTCCAAAAACACTTCCTTTGCGCTGATTAATTTTTCAGCATCATTTTTTGCATTGTTTAACATTGCGCCAACTTTGCCTTTTTCTTCCGCTGGCACTTCTTTCATGAAACGGAAAAGCGCTGTGATTTTTCCGCTTTTGCCCAAAATTTCAACACGTAAATTTTGGCATTCGTTACTACTTGTGATTGTTTCTAATTTTTCCTTTGTGTAACTTAAAATTTCATTAATTCTATCTTGCATAATTTCTCCTTTTAAATTTGGTTGTTTTGCTTGCAAATAACAAGCAGATTTTAAGAGAATATATATTGAACTTGTTTCAATATAATTTCTCCTTTTAATTAATGTTTATCTATTGTTGCAACTTTGTAGCCGTCTTTAACAACTTGTTCAAAAAGTTCCTTTGTGTTAAAGTGCATTAAAACAAATTTTTCTTTGTTTAAAGTTTTTATATCGTCATAACATAAATGCACACCATGACTAGTTTCGCTAACTTCACAATAAATTGTTCTTAATTCTTCATCTAAACTTAATTGTTTTATATTGTCAAAGTCTCTTGTGTCCCCACTATAATAATATTTCCCAATGTTATCCTTAAACATTATTCCATAACACTCAAGTTCTTCAGCGTGATTTGTTTTTCTCATTTCTAATGTCAAGTCATCAAAAGCGAAATCAGTCTGTGGAATAAATTCAACACGTTCAGGATTAACTCCGCCGAGCTTAAATAATTTAATTAACTTTCTTTTGAAAGTTTTAGAATTGATTATTATTTTTGGTTTTAGGTTTAATCTAAAGTTACAAAACCAAATCAATGTTCCAATACCAGCAATATGATCAAAATGCATATGCGTAAGAACAATAAAGATGTTATCAACCTGATTAAACAAATTTTTATCAATCAATTTTTTTGTTGCATCTTCACAACAATCAATCAACAACAAATTGTTTTGATGTTTTAAAAATGCACAATTGCCACCCATTTCAACGTTTGTTGCCCCGCCACAACCTAAAAATTTCAGTTCTTGCATTTCTTCTCCTTTTAAACAAAAAACTCGCCCTAAATTAATAGGACGAGATTATATCAATTTCGTGGTACCACCTAATAGTTCGCAAATTCTCGCTTCAACTCATTTGTAAATTAATTTACAAATTTCGACTTGTGCTCGTTTGCTCACTTTCCCACTGCGTTATTCAACTTGTGGGAACCCTGAGAATTTTGCACAACTTTTTTAAAGTAACATTTGCCTCATTTTATTTTCACAGTTTTATCTGGCAACTCTTAACCTTTAATCTAACAATTAAAGTTTACCGAGTGCAACTCCAATGCTGAAATTCGTAAATTCACCTGAACATAAGTGGCTCTCAATCGCCGACCACTCTCCCTTTATGAAAGCAAAATTACTACTGAACACATCTTCACAGTTTTTATTAAGTTTTTTATTAATAGTTTTACCTATTGATATTATTCTAAATCAAAAAAATTGTTTTGTCAATAGATTTTCTTTTATTTTAACTTAAACACAATTTAAATCACATATTGACATTTTGCTTTTTGTGTTTTATACTTAACTCGAAGGAGAGAATTAGAATGTTTGATAAATTATTTAATATGATTGATGAATTAAATTACAGAAAATTAAAAAAATCATACGATAAAATCATTGAATCAATTCAAGATGAAGAACTTGATGATTTAAAAGAATGTTTGGACAATGCTTACAACTTGGCAAAAAAGTTGTTTGAAAAAATGCACAAAATTGTTCAAAAAAACGGTCGTGTTAACGAGAATTGGAAAGACGTTGAAAGAATGTTGGAAAACTTATCAACAATTTGTTGTTATTTCTATGGATATTCTGCTTATTCCAACTTTATGGCATATGATGATTTGTTTAATGAAGGTTATTATACTGATGCTGACACAGCTTGTTGCACCGCAAGATTTCACAAAAATGATAGCTTTAAATTTATGGAATCCCCTTTAAACGAATCAGAATTATTTGTTAATGTTAACGGAAAAGAAACTTATTGCGATGGCATGCAAACTTTGATTATCGGTCATAAAAAAGCAATGAAAACCGACATAGATTCAATCTGCCTTAAAAGAGAGAGGAACATTAGACGCATTCTTGAAGAACAAAGAGCTCAAGAAGAAGCTGAACGTGAAGCTGAACGTCAAGAATATTATCGACAACAGGAAATAATGCGCAAACAAGAACAAGCTGAACACCTTGAAAAATGCAAAAGAAACTATGAAACCGGCATGGAAAGAGGGCAATATTATACTTATACGTATCCAAAAGATTCACTTGAGTGGTATCAATACGCCTATGATTGGGCAGATGGAGAACCTGAACTTGTAGATGAAAAAGAAGAAGCAAGAATAGCAGTTGTTGATCAATATGTAACTTATATAAACAATTCTTGTTCTTTCTTCTCTCATTCAAATGAACAGTTTATAATTAGTCAATGTTTAGAGGGAATATCTCTTTGTGAAGAAGCATTAAAGTGGACTCACGATTGGGACGAATATAAAATCCAACAACTAAAATCTGATTTCGAGTACAACTTACGTATAGCACGCATGAATTTATAAAATATTTTCTAATGAAAATCTATTTCAGCACAACAAAAAAAGAGTTTATTACTCTTTTTTTTCTTCAACTGTTGAATTTTCAACCTTGTTTTCAATTTCCTTATTCTCTTTGTTGTTACTTATAAATAAAATCATAACTGCGAAAATGAAATATGTAAAATGATTCCATTCGAAAGTGTTATCAAACAAACTTTCAACCAAAATGAATATGAGTGGCAAATATGAAATTAAACTTGGTCTAGTTTTAACCTGCCTAAACGATTTAACCAATATCCAAGCAATTGCAATGCACCCAACAAGACCGAAACGATATAGCATAAAAATATATAAATTATGGCTTGCTCTTGTTTTGCCTTGAGCGTGAATAAACACTTCATTACTTAATATTCCATGCCCAAATAAGAACTTAATTGGGTTTTCAAAACATTCATACAAGTAATCTTTCCAAATATCATCTCTTCCTGTTAAAAGCGAATTCCAAAAATTTTTGCTTTCAAAGGATGCCATAAATCTGTCAATAATTGTATCAACAAATTTATAACATACCAAAAGAATCAAAACTAATCCAACTGCGAAAACACCAACAACTTTGATGTTCTTTTTAAAGTCTTGCTTTAAATACAACACAATGAAAATCAAAGTCATTAAACCCAACATCCCTATTCCTGTTTTTGACAAGGTTGCGAGTGTTATGACTCCACAAACTAAATAAACGCCTCCAAACTGCAAATGAGTTAAGTCTTTGTATAAATAGCGATACATATAATAAGCCAAAACAAACATAGCTCGCATATATGCGTAATTT
Source organism: Candidatus Onthoplasma sp. (assembly GCA_045578345.1). Lineage (GTDB taxonomy): Bacteria > Bacillota > Clostridia > Christensenellales > UBA1242 > Onthoplasma. The sequence continues at coordinate 116,735 of JAZNKB010000007.1, read as the reverse complement.
GGATGATTTGTAAATCCATGGAATCTATCGTCAAGAAAAACCACATATTGAAAACCCGGAAAAATCAAGGTTATAATTGCAAGTAAATTACTTGCAACCATTCCACCAAACAGATAGTTCATTCCCTGAACAATGTCGAATTCATCTTTCATTGCGTATACTAAATAAATGCAAGGAATGTAAGTTAAATATAACCATGCTCCACGGTAGAAACCATAGAAACAACTAATTACAAAACTGACCAGTAAAAATGCAGACAATGCACACACAAGTTTTTTGTAGAAAATATACTTTCCTTTTTTAACACCCAAACAATACTTAACAAATAAAATTAAGCAATAGCCAATCAGTGTTACCATAAAACAGGAATCAAAACTAATATTGCTCAGAGTGAAATTATGTACGTACAAGAAAACACAAAATGAACTTTGCAATGGTAAGATTATCATAAAAACTAATGCAAATAAACTTACCGCAATTTCAAGCCATTTCCAATATCCACTTATGAGATATACAACTGTTAAAAAAGCGCATACCAAAAATGTTTTATTATCTTTTAGTCCAATAATTTGATTTCTCCAATTAGAAATTGTGTTTTTAACTTTTTCTTTAACCATAAGCGTTTCCTTAACGCTTATTTATATTTGGCGTTCCCAAGAGGAATCGAACCTCTAACTAGCCCTTAGGAGGGGCTTGTTATATCCGTTTAACTATGGGAACATAATAAGCGCACTTTTATTATAACACAACTTAAATTAAAAATCAAATCTTATGTTTAAAAATCAATGTACATTCATTTAAAATGTGATATAATTGATTTTATGAAAAAGTTGTTAATTGTTGACGGTTGCTCACTTTTGTTCCAATCTTTTTATGGCATGCCTAAAAAAATTCAAAACCAACAAGGCGAATACGTTGAAGCGGTTATTTGTTTTATGGGAATTCTTTTTAAAATCATAAGAATGATAAATCCAACGCATGTTTTTGTTGTGTTTGACGGAGAAACCAAACTCGAAAGAAAAGATTTTGACACTGATTACAAAGCAAACAGACAGGATTTTAGCAATGTTGAAGATATTGATAATCCGTTTATACAACTTGAAATTATAAAAAAAGTTTTAAGTTATATAAACATTCAATGGTTTGAAACCTTTGATTGTGAAGCAGATGATTTGATTGCAAGCGTAATTCATGACAACAAAGATAAATTTGAAATCATAGTTTCTTCTCAAGATAAAGATTTTTTCCAACTAATATGCGAAAACGTTAATGTTTTTGTTTATCGCGGAAAAGTCAGCAAACTTTGGACTGAAGCTGAAATTAATAATAAATTCGGTTTTGATGCAAAACATTTTTCCACATTTAAAGCACTTGTTGGGGATAACTCTGATAACATAAAAGGAATTAATGGCATTGGGTGTGTGACCGCAAGTAAATTAATTCAGCAATTTGGAGATTTGATTAATATCTATAACAACATTGACCAAATTGCAGGGAAACTCAACTCACTCTTAAAAGAACATAAGGAAAAAGCTTTTCTTAATTTCAAAATCATTGAATTACACTCCAAAACAAATCTTTTCAACCTACCCAACTGTAAATTCATTTTGCCAGAAATTTCTTCAACAGAATTACTAAAAAACTTAAATATTTTATAACTAAAAAAAATCATGGTTTTCCATGAATTTTTTTGTTCTTGTTTTTATTTGAAAAATTCTTTTAAATCTGTTTTTTCATCCAAGTCTAAATATAAACATCTGCCATCGTAACTATTGTTAAATTCCCTAATTAAATTAAAACCGGAAGTTTCTTCAAGTTTAAATAACAAAGCGGAAAAATCCAAACCATTTTTTGTTAAATTTTGGTTAAAATTAATCTTAAGCCACTTATTTTCTTTTAGCTCATTTTGTGTTTCATCATGCATACTAACCCCAAATGCTGGCATTAAATGAGATGATTGAAACAAATTTTCCAATCGTGAAATCAGAATTTCAAATTTCGGATTTTGTTTTGAAACTTGTTCTTTTTTGCCATTAATAAAAATGTCAAAACTGTCCACGAAGTTTATTATATCAACCAAACTATTTTCATTATCAATATAATTAATCATAATTTAATTATATCACAAATTTCATCTTTTAAACAGACATAAATTCAACATTATCTCGAATTCTTTTAAAGATTTCAAGGTGATGCTGTTCATCCTCAATTATTCGCGCAAACAAATCCTTTAAACTTTGATTTTTAACTTTGCTCATTGCCATTTGATAATTTTCAATTCCATTGCTTTCAGCACGAATATTGTTGTCTAATATTTCTTTTAATTTTATTGAATAATTAATGTTTGCTGTGTTAAAAAAATTTCCTTGCGCATCTTCATATTTGGGAACACCACCAAAAAGAGATACTGCGTGCATGAGCATATCCAAATGCATCATTTCCACAATGCCAATTTCTTCAAAAATCTCAGATATGTTTTCATGAGTTTTGCCAGCAATAACCGATTGATAAATATATTGCAAAACACCAGCAACTTCACCCGCTCTGCTAGAAATAAGATTCTTTAGAACCGACACGGTTGTCACATCTTCTTTAACATCCACAAGTTCTGGATAGGGTTTATTTATTCTCACTTCCACATTTTCAAAATTCATTTTTAATCACTCCTCTTAGTATTGATATGCTAAAAATTTTATAAACGTGAAAGTAATTTTGTTTATTTGACAATATAAAGATTTTTATAAAATTTTTTTAATTATACTAAAATTATATTTGTTAAAATAACATTATTATGATAAAATAATTTAAAGAGGAAAAAATGAAAAATAACCAAACAGCAAAAATTAAAGAAACAAAAAAGATTACTCGTTTTAATCCAAAACCAGAAGTTGGTTTGGAACAAAATCAAATTAACGAACGAATTGAAAACAACCTTGTTAATGTTTCAAATGTGAAAACAGGAAAAAGCATTGGAAGCATTTTGATGAAAAATATTTTCACATTCTTCAACTTGATTTGTTTTGTTGTTGCTTCTGCGTTGATTTTTGTTGGTGCATACACCGATTTGGCGTTCTTAGTTATTGTTGTTTTGAACACAACAATTGGAATTATTCAAGAAATTAAAGCAAAGAAAACAATGGATAAATTATCACTTACCAACTCAAATTTCACAAAAGTTATTCGTGAAGGTGAAGAACAAGAAATTTATAAAACTGAAGTTGTTTTAGATGATGTGCTATGTTTAAAACCTGGCATGCAAATTGCTTGTGATAGCGTTGTAATTTCAGGTCAGGTTGAAGTTAATGAAAGTTTATTAACGGGTGAAAGTCAACCAGTTAAAAAGAATGTTGGCGATGACCTTTTGGGTGGAAGTTTTATTTCCAGCGGAACATGCAAAGCGAAGGTTAATAAAATCGGTGACGAAAACTACATATCTCAATTAAGCGTAAAAGCAAAATCTTTCAAACAATCAAAAAGTGAATTGTTAACATCTTTAAGAAACTTAATTAAAATTATCACCGTGTTTATGATTCCTGTTGCAATCATTATGATATATAACAACTATCGTAGTTTCTTAAGTGACGCAACTGCAACTGGCTCAATGTTATACTTTGTTGTAACCAAAACTGCGGGTTGCGTTATTGCAATGATTCCTGCGGGAATGTTCCTGCTTACATCCGTTGCCCTTGCAGTAAGTGTGATTAGACTTGCAAAACAACGAACATTAGTTCAAGAATTATATTGTATTGAAATGTTGGCAAGAACAAATGTTTTGTGCCTAGATAAAACCGGAACGTTAACAAACGGATCAATGAGCGTTAAGGATGTTGTTCTTTTGGGAAAGAAAACAGATAAAGATGTTGACAAAATTATTGCCTCAATGGTGGCAGCCTTCCACGATGCAAACCACACCGCTCTTGCATTAAAATCATATTTTGGAAAACCATGTTATGCACCAGAAAAATCAATCCCGTTCTCTTCTGAGCGTAAGTTTATGGGATGTAAATTTAAGCAGGTTGGCGCATACAAACTTGGTGCTTATGAATATGTTATGAACAAACCAACTGTCGACATAAAATCTCAAGCTGAAAACTTTGCCTTGAATGGTTATAGAGTTTTGTTACTTGCTGAATGTGATGCAAGTTTCAGCGGTGAAAACTGCAAACCAATTGCACTAATTTTGTTGCAAGACAACATAAGAAAAGATGCACCTAAAACAATTGAATGGTTCAAGCAAAATGATGTTGACATTAAAATTATTTCTGGTGACAACCCAATCACAGTTAGTGAAGTTGCCAGACGTTGCGGTGTTGACAACCATGAAAAATATATAAGTCTGCAAGGACTTTCAAACACAGAAGTCATGGAAGCTGCTGACAAATACACAATTTTCGGTCGTGTTAGTCCTGAACAAAAAGCAATTCTTGTCAAAACTTTAAAATCCCAAGGAAAAACTGTTGCAATGACTGGTGACGGTGTGAACGACATTCTTGCTCTTAAAGAAGCAGATTGTTCAATTGCAATCGCTGCAGGAAGCGATGCTGCAAGAAGCGTTAGCCAACTTGTTTTGTTAGATAGCAACTTTAGTTCAATGCCAAGTGTTGTTGCAGAAGGAAGACGTGTTGTTAACAACATTCAAAAATCTTCTTCTCTCTTCTTGATGAAAACAATCTTTGCAATTTGTATTTCAATCTTTGTTTTGTGTATTGGAAAACCATATCCATTCTCGCCAATCCAACTAACAATTCTTGAAATGTTGGTTATTGGTTTACCATCGTTCTTCCTGGCACTTCAACCAAACATAAATAGAATTAAAGGTAGATTCTTGGCAAACGTCATTCGAAACACCTTACCTGCTGGACTTTGCATGGTGGGTTCTGTTATTGCAATCTATGTTTATCAAATGTTCACTCCAATCGCAACCGACGTTTTGGTAACAATGTCATCACTTGCTGTTATTGCAACTGGATTCATTTCATTGTTCCATATGTGCAAACCTTGGAACTTACTTAAAGTTATTATGTATGTTGCGTGCTTAGCAATTGCAGTGTCTTTAATAACGTTCCTTCCAACATTATTTAAATACGTTCCAATGTCATACACAGATAAATTGATTTTAGTTATTATTATGTTCTCAAGTTATTTAACTTATGGAATTTTAACTAAGATAACTGAATATGCTCACAAACACTCGGAAGATTCGTGATATTAGAAATTTGATTATCAATAACTGAAAATTCAAAAATGCCCGCAAGGGTATTTTTGTTTATCAAAACAAATGTTTTTTCTTTGATTGGATAAAAATAATCAAACTCTGGGAAAAACGATTTAATCATTTCAGCAATCTCAACACGTACCTCTTCTTTTAAAAGTTGATTGCAATATTTAAAATTTTCCGCCAAAATGCAATCCAAAAAAACAAATGGCACAAAATCTGATTTTAAGTTAAGTTCTTCTTCGTCAAGATAAACAAGATACGTTGAAAACTCTTTATCTTTAATGTGACACACTCTTCCATGATTTAAAGAATCATTTTGCCTTACCATGAAATATTTTTCGCTTTCATGTTCGTTGCATTCGTCGTAATATGAAGCAAAAACCACATCTAAATCTTTAATAACAACCAAAAAATTTCTTTGCCCGTTAAAATAAATTAAACATAATTCACCCAAAATTTCATAATGTGAATATGTTAAGTTTTCCACATTTTTTTCACATTTCAACTCTGAATTTATTGAAACAAAAAACTTATTTGAAATTTGCACTTCAATTTCATAATTCTTAAATTTAAATCTTGTTTGGAAAAACGTTGAATATCTTGTTGGAAACAAAAAGTAAAACCTATCTTTCATGAACTCAACTTTCAAAATGTTGGCGTTGGAAATTTGTGTGTTGAGGACAAACGGGATTGTATTGTCCGCAAAAACCAAGCAGTTTTTAATATCACTCACCTTGTATTTTACATTCTTTTTTAAGCTCCAACACTCCTGATTCATCAAAAAACAATCGAACGTTGACACAATATAATTCATATAACTATTTATGAAAGAAAACAAAAAAACTTGCTTTGTTTTAACTTTTTACAATATGCGAAACATTTCGCACAATAACAATTTCAATGTAGGGTAAAATAATATCATGACCAAAACACCAAATCAACCTCCAGAGAATTCAAATTTTAAAATTCATGTGATGCCACCATGTATAACAGACGAAGACATCACAGCTCTTTTTAACGGAATTGTTAATGTTGTTAAGAAAAAATTTGAACTTGAAAAGAATGCTGAAACAATAAATCTCAATTTAAATGTTGAAAGACTTATAAAAGAAGTTCACGAAAAACAAGCAGAAATTAACCGCTTAAAAAACGAAATTATATTTCTAAAATCTCAACTTGAATCCCGTTAACGCCAACATCAATCACAAAATCCGACAAAAAGTCAACTAAATTTAATGATTTTTTGTCATTTTTTTTATTTTTTTGAAAAATGATTTGCATAATATTTTTAAAATTGATATATTGATTAAAAAGAATGGGGAAAATATTATGGAAGAAATGATTTTTTTTGACAACGCAAAAGAAAATGTGACAAATTTCTTCGAAAAGGAATTTGAAAACTTTCCGCCACTATTAATGTCACACTTCTTACACAAATTTAATGATATCTTAAACTACTCTGAGGAAGGAACGTCCATTCAACCTAAAATTGTTTTCACGAACAATATTGAGTCAATTGTGCGTTCAATTCCAAAAAGTTATGCAATGACAATCTTTGAAGATACAGATGCAACAAACTTCAACTCACATTTGAAATCAATTTTGCCAATTATCAAAAACGATTGGTGTTTGTTCATTGACATTAAAGAAAACAAAATTAGTTATGGAATTTTAATGTCTTTTACAAGCATTAAAGATAGAAACCTTATAAGAAGTTTGCAAGAAAACACCACAATTAAGGACAAACCAGGAAAAATATGTTGTGTTGTTGCTCGTCCTCTTAACTTTTATTCAATGATTCTCCACTCCATTTCCGGAAATGACCTCATCATTAACTTTTCGTTGGATAAATCAAAAAGCAACATATTTAATCATGAAATCAGCGAGTTTGTTGATGCAACTTTCTCAAAATTAAGAACAACTCAAAGGAAGTTGCAAGACATGAAAAACATGTATTTAAATATTTTCTCAAACGTGCTAAGCCAAGTGAACGGCTCAATTTGCGTTATTGTTGACAAAGATTACGAAGACAATGGATTGTTTGAAGATGGAATTTGGCTTAAAGAACCAATCAGTTTTAGTAAATTATTCACCCAATCAAAAAGTTACAACGAAGAAAAACTTCAAGCTTATGCAGATTTATTTATGAACATGCTTAACTTTGATGGAATCACAATCGTTGACAATCAAGGTAGACTTCGTGCATATAATGTTTTTGTTGAACCAAACTCAAAAAAAGTGGGCTACATTGTGGGTGGTGCTAGAAAACGTGCTGCTTACTATATTCTCAGCACCAAGAAAAAAGATATTGTTGGCGTTTATTTCCAATCGCACGAAGGTGAAGTTTTCTTCCAGCTTGTTCCAAAACGCGAAGTTAAGCAAACAAAGAAGCGTCTTGAAAAGAAAGTTGCAATTGAAGAAATTTCAAAACCGATTGAAAAGATTTCACAAGCCGAAGAAAAACCAAACGAATAAAAAAGAGAGATTTGATCTCTCTTTTTTATTTTCTTTTAACTTTCATAACTACTCTGAAAATTATTTTCTCTTCTGTTTTGCCTTCAATTAAGAAATAGTTTTTTGTTTTCTTTTTGTAAATGTTGATTTTGTCACCTTCATGACTTTCGTTCACAAAATAAATTTCATATTCTTTTATGTCAAAAGAATTAAGTTCTTCAATACTGAAAGCATCAAGAGCCATGTAGTTATATTTTAAATTGTTTGTATGAAGGTTAACATCAATGTCTGTTGCTCGTATTATGCGCGTGTAAACAAAATCTTTTTCACCCATCTCTTCTTTTATGTTTGTAAATTCTGTTTTAACATAATCTTTTTTTTCCATAACGAGTTCTGGATAGCAAATTGTGTTCATTCGTCTTAATTTTCTTGTGTCCCAATCTAAACAACACCATTCGGCAAGAAATTTTGCTTTCACTTTATTCTTAGATTTAATAACACAATCTCTTAAAGCGCGCGCTGTTCCAAGTTCGCGTGTCCATGTTGTAACACTCACTTTTTCATTCGTTACGATTGGGCTAAGAAGAATCACTTTCATTTTTGTCACAACCCAAAAAGCATGACTCATCTTTTCCATTGACACGTGATCCAATCCCATTTCGTTTGAATGGTTAAACGTTGCAACTTCGAACAGTTTCATAAGTTCAGTAACCGGAACTTTCATTTCGTGATTGACATAAGTATCGTCAATAATCAATCTCTCAGTATGCCAATTATTCATTATCTAATCCTCATCTTGCGTCTTAACAAGATAATTGTTACAACAACAGTCGCAACCACAACAACTACAACTATGATAATAATAATTGCACTTGCGTTAAGCGGTTCTTTGATTGTGAGTTTGTAACTATCCAAAATCACACCTGAAGAACTTACAAGTTTTATGTAATAATCACCATCACCATTTCCTTTGAAAGAAATTTTAATTTTTGTTTCGTTGTTATCAGAATTTTCACCAATGTGTGCAACCATTTTATCATTTATGTACACATAAGATTCCCCAACTTGCTCATAAATAATTGATGGGTTGAAGTAAATTGTGAAACTCTTTGTTGTTGATTCACCTTTTTCAAGTGTGCAAGGAATACTTGCTGTTTTGTTTGTTAATGTAAAACTCAAATCTATTGAACGATCTGGATATTCTTCATCACTCACTAAATAAGTTAATGTGAAAGTTATTTTTCCACTTGTAACAAATAACTTATCTTTGTTTTCAGGATTTGTTTCATACTCTAAGACATCTTCATAAGAAATATTTAAACCACCCTTAGTTGAGTTTTGTTTCATCATTGTTTTAAATGCTGTTGTTACGTTTTGCCCAGAAGAATTAACAACTTTTGTGATTGTACTTCCATTTAAACTTGTTAAGTCGATAGACTTTCTTGCTTCATTAACATTTATTATTGTGAATGTGATAATTTTTTGTAAATCATAGTTGTTTGTTCCGTTGTTGTATTTTGCAGTTATAACAACTCTATATGTTCCATAATCAGAGAAGATATATGGATTATATCCTTCAGGAATATAAGTCTGACCATTTTTCTCTGCCTTAACCTCAACGCTTCCAGTCACATACTTATTACTTGCATAAAGAGTTAATGTTACATTGTTATTATAGAACGCATTGCTAACAGGTGCTTCACCATTAATTAACACAACAACTTCTCTCATCACATAAACTTTAAGTAAATCAAGTGAATCGATTGAATTTCCATCTTCGTCTTCAATAAACTCATGCACATTTCCTGCCAAATCTGTGAAAGTGAAAGAGTATTGACCATTTCCTGGAATAGTATATTCATTATTGAATGGAGTTGAAGAAATTAACTCATCATTATAGTAAGCATTTATGTAAACAATATTTTTCTTTGCAATGTCTCCGCCTAACGCTGTTAAAGCTTCATTAACATCTCCCGAAATTGAAACACTGGTATTTTTTAGTCCTGCAATAGTGAAATTTGTTGTTTTTCCAACTTCATAATTTTGTTCACCAATAATTTGAACATTTGTTACAAGTTGTGATGACACATCGTATTTAATCACACCAAATACAATATCATAAACATTTGGTTTTGATAATTTATGAATTGTTAGCTCATAAATTGTATTTCCTTTTTCATCTTTTGGAGAATAAGTTTTAGATATAGGCTCAATATTCATTGCTGTGATAACAACTTCCAAATTTTGATTTGTTATATAAAGCGGAAGTTCCAAATTTTTGTTAACATTATTGAATTCGGTTGCGTTAGCCAAAATAGATGGTACTTCAGTGAATTTAAACCATGAATTTGGTTGAATTGCAGCACCTTCTTGATTTCTCACATAATAAACTTGAGTGTTAACTTCTTTCACTTCAAAAGCAAAAAGTCTGTTTCCAAGATATGTTCCATCCTTGCCGTATACTCGAATTTCGAACACATACACACCCTCACTATCATTTCCTGTTGCAATAACAGTACTATTCTTTCCGTTTAATTTGAGGCCAATTTCACCTTCTTCATCTTCAACATACACGCCATTAATTAATTTGTATTTTCTATAACCTTTGTCGTCTTTTAATTCTTCATAGAGTCTATATTTATAATCAAAATAATCATTTCCTTCAATGTTGTCCCATTGAAGATTCATAATCCCTGAGCCAACACTGTTTGCACGAATTGAATCATCATAATAGTTTTTGTTTGAAAATTTTTGAATGATGTTTCTCGTTTCAGCCGTGTTATAATCTCTCAAAACAACATTGGAAATTCTTGTGTCAATTGTAATAAAGTATGTTATCTCAACATCACCATCGTAAATTAATTCAATTTTAACTTCAATTAATTCATTTACTGGTTCAGCAATGTTGTACTCATAGTATCCATCATTTTTAGAAAATGATGTAATGCGTGGGTCAGAATAGCTTCCATCAGGTCTGCGATCTAATGGTTTATATTCTCCATTATTCTTCTTGTATATAGTGCTTGAATAAATTGTTTCATCATATTTTAATGTTGCACTTGAGAAACCATAATATACAAAATCTGTATCTAGTGAACCTCTATAATAATTTGCTTCTTCACCATTAACGTCTTCAAAGTCAAGAACAACAAATTCTCTGCCAGCTGTATTAAATCTATATTTTGTTACAGTCCCCACAACTTCTTTCATTTCAATATAATAAGTTGTTGAAGCGTCACAATCAACGAATCTTTTTTCGTCTCCAGCCTCATTTGTGTAAATAATTGAATTTAAACTGCTGTCGTAAGTTCCTGTGTAGATTGTTGGAGTTGGTGAATTTCCTGAAATTAAAACGATTTGAGTTGCAAAATACCAAATCTCTTTTTCTTCATCATAAATGTTCGCACCATTTAAATCAATTTTATATGAATCACCTTTAATAATCAAGTCTTCAATATCTAAAGGAATCACATCTTCACTGTTGAAAAGGTTTATATTAATTGAACTTGAAACCTTGCTTAAAACCACACGTGAATCAACAATTTCACCTTTACGTGATGTTATTGTTATTGTGAAGAATCCGAATTTCTCTTTTTCGATTTTTTCAACAATTGTTTGAAGTTCTTTTTCATAGTCAGTTGTTGCATTTGTGAAAACGGAATAAATTGATTTGCCAGATTTAAACAATTCAATTTTATAGAAATTATCATTTCTTCTAAATTCTTCCCAATTTCCTAATTTAAGTTCGAAAATGTTAATTTGTTCGTTTTCATCCAATGTTATTTTAACAGATTTTTCTCCACTCGTTGTTAACGTACCAATTATTGGAATTTCAATCATTGGTGCTACTGGTTCATAATGAATCACATATTGAGTTGCATTACCCGCAAAATCGAATTCAACAACTTCATAATAAGTGTTGCTTTCATTAAACTCACCAAGCTGACCATAAGTTCTTTCTTTAGCTTCAACTTTATTATAAGAACCCTCATCCACAACTGGTAATGTTAAGTTGTATTGCGCAAGATCAGCGTATGTGCCAATTTTTTTAACTAAAACTTTGTTTACATCAGTCCAATCAAAAATTGTTTTACCATAAACCATGTAAGCATAAATATGACCTTTGTTTTCTCTGTTTGTTTGATAATATTTTGAATATTGTTTTGTAAAATATAAGTTAGAACCCGTACGATGAACACCATTTTCAAACATACTGTCAACTTCTTGATCTGTAACATAATCATTAGCCATCGGATCGTTTGTGTTCAATTCAGTTATATTTTTGCTTGGCGCTTCACGGTCGATTCTTATTGTATAAGTTGTTTGATAATACTCTACCAATTCATTATTATCGGTGTAATATATGTAACAATTTTTATATCTTTCACAATTTTCCTTTGTCCAATTTCTATCATTAGAATCTTTGAGATTATTTAATTTATATCTTATTGTAATTTCATACCTTAAAGCTTTATTTAAATTATCATAGTCAATTTCTGAATTTGGATCATCTGGGTCAACTCTTAGTTTTGTGTCTAACCAAATATTGATTAAATCATCACTTTTGTCATTTTCTGTTCCGTTATCATCAATTGTAACAAACTTTGAATTTTCTGTTAAACTTATTGCCCCACCAGGAACATAGTCGTGAATCAAATAATCTTCACCAACAGTGCTGTTTCCAACATATTGTTTAACAACAATATAAGATGGGTCAACTTGAGCTCTTGTTTCAATATTTTCATCATATGGAGGAAGAACAACTTTTAAGTATTCTTGACTTACAGTAAAGTTGTTTTCTGTTGTTCCTGACGACAATTCGTTCAACTTAATCATGTCCTGCTTTGTTGAGCCAGTGTATTTATCAATTTCTGGACCTGTTTCATCTTTTGACACAATTTCAAAACCAATAAGTTTTACTTGTTTCTTTTCCGATGAATCCTTAACGTTATCAGAGATTCTAACAACATATCTACCCGGCAAGAACAACCATTCTCTTCTATCTTTGTTCGTTCCAGACGATGATTCTGTGAGAAGATCGCGAATAACTATGTTCTCATAAGACAGATATTCATATATATCAATTGTATATGTTCCATCTGCACCAACTATTAGTTTGTCCTTATTAGCCATATAAATTGAATCGTAAATTTTAATTTGATCTGGTTGTCCTTTGATTTGATTTTTAGTGTTAATATAATACACTCTAACATCCAATTTACCAGCTTCATACAAACTACTGCTGTGATTGTTTTCATCAACATATTTTCCTGTTGGAATATTAAGGGTTGCTGGAAGTTTTGTTGTTGACAAATATATATAATACTTTTCATTAGAAATTCCCGATTCTTCATCATCTAGAACACCATAATCTGCGTTTTGAAGAGAGAAATCACTCTTTGAAAGTTCTGTTTGGCCTTCCATAAGTTCTAACTTAATATTTCCACCAACTTCACCTTGAATGATTCCGTTTCTATCAACAATGAAGTAATAATTTCTAATCCTAACATCTTCACCCAAGTCTGCGTTTTCAATTTCCTTATATTCTCTTGTTACAACATAAAGACCAGCTTTACTTTCATTGTTATTATTAAACGAAATTACACATCTTTCACCCTCATCGGTTGTTCCAGGTTTAGCTTCTCCATTTGCATATGCCATAATTGGATCTGAGTCGTTGCTATAGTAAAAATAAACATTATCTGTTTCAGGATTGTTATCCCATGAATTTTGACTTAATGAATATATCTTATAATAAACCTTTGAAACTTCAAACTGACCAGAACCTTTAATCCAAGTGAAACCAACATGCTTTGCACTTGTTGCTTCTGCTTTTGAAATTCCTTGCTCATGAGTGTCACCTTTTCCTGTATCTAACAATTTTATATTTTGGGTTTCTTGTCCAAACTCAGGAACATTATCAATATCAATTTTAACATTTGAATGATAAACCGCTCCTCTTGCATTGTCTTTGTTAATAATTGCATTGATATAAGAATTACTTGTGTTATAAATCGAATTATGTGTTGTATAAACACTATTTATGCTTTTAATGTAAATTGTTCGGTGATAATATGTTGAATTTTCACTCTCATCATATATAATTTCGTCCTCCACTTCAGTTGGAGCATTTGGATCTTTATCTAGCAACTCGCCATCGTATGTAACAACACCAATATTTTCGATTGTAAAATAATAATCACTTCCATTTTTTTGGAACAACTTAGATAAAGATGTTTTGTTCCATGCGTCTGAATAATATTTTGGGAAGTTTGTGTAATCATTTGTTGCAGCCGCATTAACAAACTTTTGCAAATCAGTGTCTGGTGTCAAATCAAGTTTAAACGCTTTGTATTCACCGATATCAAATTCTATATTTTCTCCTGAAACAACTGTTGTGTTTGTAACGAATTGACTATCTTCTCCTTCTCCAATTTTGAAGTACCCGTTAGTTCTATCAATCACAAACGCATAAACCGTTTCGTTTCCAGCCTCATCTTTGAGTGTGATTAAATATATACCCTGACTGAATAAAACACTTTCGCCTGAAACAAGAGATTCAGAAACAGGTCTAACCAATTCTAAGCCGAAACTAGTATTACCTAAAACGTAGTTGCTTAACACCCAGTCAGCACCATTGTTTCCATTCATCATATTCACAGGGGCGTCTGTTTTTGTAGCAATTTCAAATGGTGTGAATGAATAAGTTGCCGTGATGTCAGCATTACTATCTTTATCGTCCCATTTTAATGTTGCATAACTATCAGTAACTGAATTGTCAATTGGAATTATCTGATTATTTACATCCGTTTTGAAAGAATAATAAATTGAATTTGCTGTTTCATGTGCTTGAATTAAGTATGGTTGCACTCCAGCTATTGGTTGGCGGTCGATTGTGAACGTTTTGAGTGTTGCACTATCTCCTTCACTTTCCAATCGAATTAAATATTTACCAAATGAATTTTCTGGAATTTGTGTTCTATCACCCAACTGAGCAACACAACAAATCTCACCATTATATACTTTTTCTTCAACAACAACCAACTCTTCTTTATCTGTTTTAAGAAGTTGATCTTTGTCCTTCACTTCATTTTTTGATAAATAATAATAACCTAAAATTTCTCTATCAAACACTCCAGGTTTAACCCAAGAGATTTCTACTGGTTTGTTTGTAAATTTTCCACCCGCAACATCAACTCTTGTATCGTCAGCTGTTTCTTCAGTACCTTTATCGTCAACAGCTTTGATATTGATGTTAACTGAGCTTGCAGTGTATTGGAATGCAAAGATTTGCCAGAAACTGTTTGAACTTGCCATTCCACTTGGCTCAACTTCAATAAACGCAAGATAATAACCTTTTTTATTGAAAGTTGTAATATTTGTGAATGATGAAGATGTTAAATCGGTTGAAACCCATGTATCGTCAGCTGCATTTGCAGGTGTGCCACCATCATCTATTTTGAACAATTCAATGTTTGTTGGACTATAATAATAGAAACTGTTTGAAGTGAATTTGTCATTACCTTGAATCCACAAAGACCCCTGATTTGTTTCAACATATTCAATTTTATCTAGAATAGTTTGAATGTTTCCGCCAATTTCTGATGTGTATTGATCTTCATCGTTAATTCTCAACAATGTAACTTCTTTATTTGTTGCATCAACATCAGTTCTTTCTTCTGTTAAATATTTCAAATCTGAGTCTTCAGTTGAATTGTGAGAAGAATTCAACAAAGTTCCGTTCATTAACGAATTTAAGCTATTTGAAGAAAGAATATTTCCTTCTCTTTCCATTTTTGTTTCGCTAGCATCATCACCTTCAAGAGTTTCTCTTTTAATCAACTTATAAACAAAACCAAGTGTTTGATTATCTTCAAGCTCTGAACTCAATTCATATCCATTTGGAATAATTAAATCAACATTATTTCCTTCTTCATATGCCAATTCAAAATATTGAAGATTTGCACTTTCTTGATTTGTTTTTGAGTATTGCACACTCATTCCATGAATTGAAAGTCTTGTTGTTATTGGAGCAAAATCCAAATCCGGAGCAACATTGGAGTTATATCCACGATATAAGTATACACTATTAAATTCATATGTCCCTGGTTCTGTGAACATTATTGTAACAAAATTGTTTAAATTTAATTCGTGATAATCAACAAGTTCGAAAGGGGTTGTGGTTGTTCCAGAACTTGATGTTGCAGTCATAATTAATGATGCTTCACCAGTTTTTTTATATGAAACAGATAAGTCATAAGAGGTTTTCTTTTGGTTTGCTATATGATCATAAGTCAATTTATATTTTGTGTAATCATATGTGATTGTTGGGTAAGCAAAGTAATCTGAAGAGATTCCGTGATAACCAATCATATATCTAACATAATTGTCGCCATTATTTGGATTTTTAACAAATTCACTATTTGCACCGCTTTCAATCCACCCTAAAGTTGGTCGTGATTCATACCCTAAGTCTTGCCCGTTAGGTTTGACTTGTTGATTATATGTTGAGTTGTTTAATATATAGAATTCGAAGTTTGCATTATATTCAACATAATTAACCAAATATTTAAAACTAAGTTGATAGTATCCTTCATTTGAATTGTCTTCTTCTTGAGTGATTAAATAACAAAAATCGAAATACAATCCAGTTCCGGCAGTTCCAATATTTCTAACGTTAGGAATATTTGTTTGTTTTTTTCCATCTTTATGCACTTCAACTTCTAGTTGAGTTATTTTTGCGCAAAAGGTTTCGTTTATATCTGTTGTTGCTGGATCGTCATTGATTGCAGTTTCAATAACACCTTGATCCAACACATAAGCACCGAATGAAATCATAACAGCTTCTTGAAATTTATCGTCATCCGGCATTACAATCTTTCCAGAACTTGTTGTGTTATCAAGTTTAACAAACTTGCCGTCTTCAACAACTGTTTTTGAAGAATCCTTATTAGGAATATCCATGAAAGTATATAGTCTGCTATCGTAACTTTCATTACCCGAATTATAAACAGGAGCATCACTCGACGGTGAATATGGATTAGGATTATCTTTTTCATAATCTTTTTGATGTTTTTCCAAAACTGCATCATAAGACCCATAGAACGTTTTATGAGCTCCATCCATTAGTAGGTTTGGATAACTATATGTATTTTCGTCTTCATCTTGATACTCGGTTTCGTTGCTGTTAACTTTAACTTTTTCAACAGAAAGAATCACGCCTCCATCTGCAAGCGCACTAAATTCTTCTTCATCTGTCCCAAGCTTAACTTTTTCCAACGCAACAATTGTCTTCGTAGAATTCTTTGTTTCGTTTATTGGATTTGCAACAAAGCAAAAACTCGCCGTCAACAAAAGCAACAACGTCAAAACAATTTTTAAACTTAATATTTTCCCCTTCAAAATATTTCCCCTTTTTATTTTTTCCACAACCGTGCGGAATTATTAAATATAATAAATATTTATTTAATTATATCATATTAAAAGAGGATTTCCAAACAATTATATTTATTTTTTTACATTTTTCTTAAATATCAAAAACAACCTATATTATAGAATGTTTTTTAAATTTTCAATTTTTTTATTTATACTTTCAAAATATTTTTTAAAAAAAATTATGAAAATTTTAAAAAATTAATAAAAAACACACCATTATTATTAATTTTTTGGTGTATTTTTTAATTTTTAAATTAATTTTTCAACATTTTTTATTTTAACCAATTTCATAGTTTTAACAATTTCAGGAGAATTTGCGTCAATATAATAGAAATAAGTTCCATCAATTCTTTCAGCTATAAATTCATAAACAGCAATTTCTTTTCCGCTATCAAGCCTAATCACCGCCTTGCTTGTTTTCAAAATATTATAGTCAAACCCAAGCAAACTTTCAACATCATCAATAGAAGCATTAAACTCAACATCTCTATCCACATGATTTAATGCGTAGTTTACAGCTTCAAAACCAATAATATCTTGAGATGTTAAATCAACTTTAATTTTCACAAGATCAGGATACATAATAACATCATTTTCAACTGGCGCAAGATTTACATATGCAACATTTTGATTAATTTCCAACCACACACTATTCATATTTTCAAAACCAATATTATTTGCAAAACTTTTTGCCATTTCAACCGCTTGCTCTCCACTCATAATTGGGTCACCACCTTCTGCATAACCAGAAATGGTCATAAGCAAAGAATCTCGTTTGCTTACTTGCGCATTAAAATCTTTACCATCAATCTCAACAGAATAATCATAAGTTACAATATCTCCATCAGTTTCTCTTTCGAAAACAATTTCAACATCCCTGTTCTTATAAACAACATTCTTTAAATATTCACTAGCTTGCTCTTCACTCACTTCTTTTTCAGAAAGCCCTTTAACAACCTTTGTTTCAAGCGCGGTTGAAAATGGACCATCAAAAATCATTGCAGGATATTCAATGCTTGCACCGGTTAAATCTCCCATTCCAGCAGACAATTCATTCATTCCAGTATTATCAAAGATGCTCGCATCAACAAAATTAAACCCTGTGTCATACATTCCTTCATTCTGTTTGTTGAAATTTGCCTTAATTTTCCCCACAACAATCGCAATTTTATCAAAAACCAATTCCTCTTCAACAGAAAGAGTTTCTCCTTGATTTAATTTATTAATGTACGATTCACTCAAGCCATTAATTTGATTAAAAAACTTTGTTGCAGAAACAACATTCTCTTCATCAATTGGTAAAACACTTAAACCCGCCAAAATATAATTACAATCAACCATCATATCTTGCATTGTGTTTATTTTTGCTTGCTTTGTTGAAAGAGTTGAATACTTCGCCAAATCAACCGAAAGATTATTAACATTATCCACCATTGAATAGTAACTCGACGTATAAACACCTTCCAACACATTCGCATTTTGCTTGCCTGACGAATACACTTGATAATATGCAATTAAAGTGCAAGTTAAAATTATCAACAAACTCACTATCGCAACAATAAGCCAAGGAAGCGCTTTTTGCGCTTTGCTTTTGTTTTTTGTGCTTTTATCTTGATTGACTTTTGACACACTATATTGTTGTTCTTTTTCGTAATCCACACTAGTTATGTTGTTTTTTTCATTCATTTTTTACCCCCTTTAATTTTACTTCATTTAATTTAAATACAGTTCTTCATTTAAACAATCCCATACCCAAACCTGCTAAACAATATGTTTATCCCGCACCTTAAACACTCAAGCAAGATCTTGATTATTTTTGTAATCACACTTTTTCTTAATTTATATCTAGCAAACACCAACAAACTAATAACCGTAAATAACCCACTTATTCCCAAGACGAAAGTTAATTGGGCTTTGCGACTTTGCGTAGCACCTAAGCAAAACGTAACAACTCGAGCCATCTTAATTTAATATCCGCTTTCCCTTTAGGCGAGAGCTGATTGGGTTTTGCGACTTTGCGTAGCACCTAAGCAAAACGTAACAACTCGAGCCATCTTATACTGCAAACACATGCTTTCCAATTTGAGTCACTTTCTTAGTTGTCCAAATCCATTTGCTTGTTGCTGTTTCTGGATTATAATAATAAACACAGCCATAAGTCGGATCCCAACCATTAAGAGCATCATCTGCCGCTTGATACGCTTTTTGATTTGGCTCAAGATTGATTTGCCCATCATTAACCGCAGTGAAAGCCCATGGCTGATAAATCACACCAGCAATAGTGTTCGGAAAACGGCTATCATCAACACGATTTAAAACCACAGCACCAATGGCAACCTGACCAGTATAACTTTCACCACGCGCTTCAGCATAAATAACTTTTGCAAGAAGATATCTATCATTGCTGTTATAGCTTGAACTACTTGATGAACCCGAAACACTAATTCCCATTTTCGCAGCAGTTAAAGGTCCAACAATTCCATCTTGCGTTAACCCATATTTCTTTTGGAATTTTTTAACAGCTGCAATTGTTTTTGGTCCATTAATACCATCAACCGCACCAGTATAATACCCCCACTTTTTCAACCTCTTTTGAACTTCGGTTGTGTTGGCAACTGCAGCATCAACAACATCCATACTTGAAATCGTGCTTATAACATCATTATTATGGTTCGGTTCAGTTTTAACAGTTTCAACCGAAGTTACAACAGCAAAAACACCACTAATTAAAATAAGTAAACAAATTAATATTTTTTTCATTTTTTTCACCTTTAATAATAATTTATAAAATGTTTTTCTTGAAAAATAAATTAATATATTAATTTTTTAATAATTTTTAATTAATTTTTAATATTTTTTATTTATTTTATAAAATTTCAACAATTAAAATAATTTTTCAAACCATTCACAAATTATTGATTTATATTTAATTTGGTTTTGATTTTCATTTTTATTCACAAAACATAAAGGTGGATACATAACACACCACCAATTATCGCCAACTGCCTCTCCAAGTTCAATGATCACTGCATCATAATAACCACTTTCTAATGTCGTGTTTGCGTATGACCTTGTTGGAAAAAATTCATTATCAACCTTGATGTTGACCATATAGTTAAACCCCTTTTGCCTAAGTATTTCTAAGCATCTACTTTTCATTAATGATTTATAATTGTTAACCACTTTAATTGCTTTTTCTTTGCTTGAAACATTACACAAATGTGGCGTTAAAAATTCAACTATTGCATCTTTTATTTCATATTTAATATTTTGGTCAACCTCGCTGTTGCTGTTGGCACGAATATGTAAACGTAAATAATCATAATTAATTTCTTTTTTAGGAACACACAATGCACCCACAATAACAATTAAAATCAAACCAAAAACAATTAATAATTTTTTCATATTTAAATAATTGTCATAAATTAAATAAAAAAACGCAATAATATTGCATTTTTTAATTTTTTTTGTATTTTTTTAATTATTTTTATTAAAATATTTATTTAATTAAATAATTAATTTTGATTTTGTGGTCTTCCAGAAGAATTAAATAAAGCTTGCCATGTATTTCTTCCAACAATTCCGTCCACAGATAAATTGTTTTCACTTTGGAAAGCACGAACCGCTCTTTCTGTTTCAGGTCCAAAATCACCGTCCAAACTTGTGATTGGATACAAATATGAAAGCAGTAATCTTTGCAAGAACATAACAGCTGAATTTTCGCTACCTCGTCTTAACACTTCGCTTGATGGATTTAAATTCAAAAGTTTGTTCCAAGTGTTACGTCCAACAATTCCATCAACTGTTAAATTATTTGCTCCCTGAAACTCTTGAACAGCGCGCTGAGTTCCACCACCAAAAACCCCATCAACTGAAATGTTTGCACCATAATAATTTAATAGATATTGCAAAATCCTTACAAAGTTTCCACGACTTCCAATTCTAATAATTGGATAGTTATTAAGCTCTCGATTAACATAAGGAACTCCCAAAAATTCACACACCGCTTGACAAGTGGATTCTGCGACATTAACAACATAAATTGGATTTAACATCAATTTTGCATCTGTCCAGTTTGTCATAAACCCTGCCTCAACAAGAGTTGAAGGGGCTCGAACATTGCTAAGCACACCAACAGACAACTGCCCAACAAACCTTCCAGGAACGTTTGTGTTCTCCACGAGTTTCTCAAACACTAAGTCACTGAGTTTTCTGCTCTCACTTGCAAAGGAATTAAAGGGACTATAATAAACTTCAATTCCGCGCGATGAATTAAATGTTGTTCCATCTCCAGACGCATTATAAGCAAATGTTACCAGCAAACTTAAACCAGCGCGATTAGACCTTACCACACGGGTACTAACACTTACATCTTGAACCTCTGGATGAACGTCATAAACATTAAATCCACACCTTAAACATGCAAGCATAAACATAAGTTTCGCTTGAGAATTAAACTCGTTTTCATAAAAACTTCGCCCAATGTAATTTATCACTGGAGTACGTTTACCCACTGTTGGAGGATTAAGCCCATGCTCATCATTTGCTCCAATTAAAAAATCGCTTGCAACTGCCATAAATCACCTCTTTAATTTTTATGACAATACAAACGATTGTGTTAATTTGTTTTAATTTTTTTCATCCAAATAAGTTGCCTCTAAGTCAGACACATGGAACAAAACAGCCATTGGAAAACGCGAAAATGCTTCACTCATATCTGTTGTTGCTTGTGTTCGTGGATCGAATCCACCCATATGCCAGTTAATTGCCATTGCTTCTTCGCGAGTTAAACGCATAAATCCGCTCACAATATAAACCGACTTTTCACCATGACCATATGGAAGAGTGTTGTTATATGCATAATATGGTACTTGAATCCATTGCCCATCAACTTTTTGATTACGGTAATCAACAGTGTATGTGTTCACCTTACAAACATCATGAAGAAGTGCAATTATTGCAATACTTTCATCTGTGATTGTGTCTGTGTAGTTCTCACCATATTCTTGAATTATTTTGTTTTTAAATCTCTTATATGTGTTTAACGAATGATAACAAAGCCCACCCTCAAAAGAAGAATGACGTCTTCCGCTTGCAGGAGCTAAGAAAAAGTCGCTGTGGTTTTGCAAATAATCTAAAAGAGCATCTGCACCTTCTCTTGTTATATTTTTCTTGAACACATCAATAAATTCATTTTTTACTTCTTCAACACTTTTTTCCATAAATTATCCTTATTGTAAAACTTTGATTTCTTTTCCTTCTTTAACATCTCTGACACTTGTCACACAACATGCAACTTCGCCAATTCTGTCATAGAAAGTTTTCATATTCTTTGGACGTTTAAACAATGAAACGTTATAATTTTTCATCAACTCTTCTTTAACTTTGAAAACTTCAATAATATCATCTTCCAAATCGTAAATCAATGCCAAATTTTCTTTGCTATCAAAAGTAACCTCTCGTTCTCTTATCAGCATTGTTATAGGTTCGAAGCCAATGCTTGCCCCTACAGCAGGAACAGAAATGCCAACCATTTTTTCAACCATATTGTCATATCTTCCACCACCGCCAATTGCTCCAGAGAAGCCTTCAGTGTAAAATTCAAACACAGGACCAGTGTAATATCCTTGACCACGCACAATTGATATGTCAAATTTAATGTCAAATTGATTGTTTGTAAGAACATTGAGACTATTAATTAAATATTTCATGTCATCAACATATTTTTGCTCAACACCATATTTAACAACAGCATCAATTCCTTGAACCAAAACATCATTAATTGCTTCGGTAAGTTTGTTGATTTTTTCAGCCTCCATCCCTTTATCCAGCAATTCCATAACAACACCAGGAACTGCTATTTTGTCAATCTTGTCCAATGTTACGCAAACCGTTCCAAGTTCTTCATTTTTGAAACCAGCAAATAATACTAATTGATTTAAGATTCTTCTATCATTAATTTTTAATGTTAATTTATTGAAAGATAACGATTTATATGCTTCCAATGCTGTTTTTAACAACTCAAGTTCCGCATTGATTGAATCGTCACCAAAAACGTCAATATCACATTGTGTGAATTGGCGCAATCTTCCGCGTTGTGGACGTTCTGCCCTAAAAGAATAGTCAATCTGAATTGCCTTAAACGGCATTGGAAGTTTTTCGCGATTGTTAGCATAAAATCTTGCAAGCGGAACTGTTAAATCATAACGAAGACCTTCTTCAGTTATGTCAGCTTCGCATAAGTTTTCCTTTGTTAAATCTAACTTATCTCCACGTTTAACTGTTTTGAACATAAGTTTTAAGTTGTCGCCACCATCACTCAAGTTGAGCAGTTCTAAATTTTCCAAAATTGGAGTTGTGATAAGATTGAAACCATTGTTTTGATAACAACTTAAAATCTTTTGGCGCACAATCTCTCTAATTTTTGCTTCTTTTGGCATATAATCGTTAGTCCCACGAATTGGACTGAAGTTTTTCATTTTAACACTCCTTTCTTTTTTTGTATTTAATTATATTGCAAAAAACCGCAAAAGTCAAGACAAATTGCAAACAAGCCATCCAACAAAAAAAACATGGCTGAAACCATGATTTAATCGTTTGAAATTTTAACCTCGCCGCAAAGAATGTCATTATACGAGTAGGTGAAAATCGAACCTAAGTCCAAAGGGCAAGATTTAACTGTAAAAACACTCGCATAAACATCTTCTATTCTTGCTCTGTAACTACTAACTTTTCTTCTTCCACGATTAATGTGAAGATTAACTTCCTTCCCTTTAAGTTCCATAATCTTTTGTTTTATATTTTCAACAGTGTTAGGCATTTTTTTCAATGTTATTTCCTCCAATAGTTGTTTGCGATTTAAACACAATCCACCTACAACTATTTTTAGTTAAACTTTCAGTTTTAATCCCCACCTACAAAAGAAAACAAAATTATACAAATATCATTATAAAAAAACGGGAAACTCCCGTCTTTAAATTTATGTTAGATATCATCATCCTCATCTTCATCGTCTTCATCATCTTCGTCGTCATCAATTCCGTCAAGGTCAAAATCATCGTCGTCATCTTCGTCGTCTTCATCTTCGTCGTCTTCTAAATCTTTTTCCAAGTCTTCGCCGAAATCAAATTCATCAACAATGCCAGTTGTGTCTTCATCATCTTCGTCGTATGTTTGAACATCGTCGTCTTCATCGTCATCTTCATCGTCGTCATCATCGGCAATATATTTGTGCCAATCGGAGATTTCCTTATCTTCCGCCTCTTCGCTTGGATTAATTCCCAATTCTTGACGGCAACTTTCACAGATTTCTTCATCACTTTGAACAAAGTTGATTTTACAAATTGGACATAATTCCAAATCTCCAATATCATCATCGCTTGCTTCAATAAGTTTCATTTCTTTTTTGCAGACATTACAATATTGATCTGCCTTCTTAATGTAGTTCAATTCGCAACGTGGACATAAAATCCATACTGGTTTAGTAGACTTTGCCATAAAATGCTTCCCTCCATTTAACTTATTACATTATAGTAATATGATGTTAAAAAGTCTACTATTTTTCAAAACTTTTAAAAACTTTTTATGCTCCTTCAATAAGCATTTTATCCGCAACAAGAGCAATGAACTCTCCATTGGTAGGTTTTTCATTTGAAGAATAAACTTTTATTCCAAATAAATTGTTTATATTTTCAATTTTACCCCTGTTCCAAGCAACTTCAATTGCATGGCGAATTGCACGTTCAACCTTTGATGCGCTTGTGTCATATTTTTCCGCAATTGTTGGATAGAGTTTCTTGGTGATTGAATTGATTATTTCAGGATTTGCTATTGCAAGTTTTATTGCTTCGCGCAAAAATTGATACCCCTTAATATGAGCAGGAATTCCAACCGTTATAAAAATATTTGTAATTTTTTCTTCAATTTGATTATTTGCCTTTGCATTAAAAAATGTTCCAGATTGTGTGGAAGGTGGATTTAATAAATCTTCAATTCTTTCTTTTAAAGTATCAATGTTGAATGGTTTTATGCAATAATATTTCGCACCTAAACTGATTGCTTTGTTTATAAATCCATCCATAGAAAGAGAAGACTGAACAACCACAGCTGTTTTGTTATTAATTTGTTCCAAAACCTTGAAACCATCACATTGTTGTAAAACTATATCCATTACAACAACATCTGGATTTTGTGTGTTGATTAATTGAACAAGTTCTTCACCATTGCTTGTTGTTGCAACCACTTCAAATTTATCATCCGTAAAACTCTTTACCATTTCATCAATCATATTTTTGTTTTCATCTGCAAGAATTAATTTTGTTTTCACCATTTTTAACTTCCCCTTTTAATTTAAAAAATTATGTTTTTGTTTTTAATAATTTTTCTTTTTTTTTGTTTTTTTGTATTTTCGAAAACAAGTCTATAATAACAAAAAAGATTGAATGTTAGATAAAAAAAATATCAAATTTATTGCTTATTTTTAGCATTTTTGTGAATAGACATAACAATTTTGTCGAAAAGAAAATGCAGTTAAAAGTAAAATTGAAAAATATTTTGAAATATTATCATTTTTCTAGTATTAAAAATATTAAATACGGCGAATTTAATCAAATAAAAAACTGCTCAAATTTGTTATTTTAAAATTTAAAACATCATCAAGTTTCACAAATTTTAACTTAAATAGCATATTCGCAAACAAATTAAAATACATTATTTAAGACAGGAGGAATTTATGGAAGAAAACATTAAAATTGCCCACATCAAGAACTTAAATAAACTAAACTTTACATCTGGTTTAAGTGTTCCAATTGACGCAAACGCATCCATCAAAACGATTATTGATGTTAACACTTATATGTTCGATTTAAAAGTTGAGTGTGGAAATGGGAAAGCAATTGTAAGCGGAAAAATTGGCGTTAAAGTTTTATATATTGACACGGACAACATGACAAGCACATTGTCGGACAGTACAAATTTCAGCGAAACCTATTTAGATAGTTCAATCACAAGCGATACTTTTTTAAACTTAATAAATCCAACGATTGTTAATAACATTTTATCAACCGAAGGTGTTCTTAAAATAAGTTGTGAAGCAAGCATTACTCCAGTTGCCTATTTAAATTTGGCAATCACTCCAACACTTAATCTTCAGGATTCAATTATTTCAAAGAAAAGTGAATTCTTGGCAAACTCAATATGTTGCTTTGTTAACACAATGTTTGATCACACAACAAGTTTGGAAACAAAAGATGAAATTAGCAAAATTCTTTGTTGTAATTCATATTTTAATGCAGAAAAAGTTTTGCCAAATGATGGATTTTCAGTTGTTGAAGGTAAAATAACAACCTGCCTACTTTACGAAACAATAAAAGATGATGAGAAAACAATTAAGGAACTTAAAGATGTTTTTAATGTTAAATGCGATGTTGAAATGAACGGAGTAAACAAAGACCACAATCTTGACTTATCTTTTGTTGTGAATAAATCTTGTGAGGAAATTCAAACTGAATTGGAAGACAACTTAAGTGTTATAACCATCAAAAATAGCATTTTGGTGAATGGTGTGGTTTTGAAACCTGTTTCAATGGAAATTGTTGACGACTTATACAGCATTGACAATGAAATTGAAACAAATTCATCAAAACGTGAATGCACAAAAAACACACATCAACACAATGTTAGCGAAATCATTTCAAATGAAACAAGCTTAACAAGTGAAGAACCCGCAATTGATGAGATTGTTTCAAACTTAAATATATCAGAGGAAATAACTAACACATACATAAAAGATAAAACAATTTACCTTGAAGGAATTATTTCGTCCAATTTAATTTATATTGATGAAAATAAAGAACTTAAAAACAAACGACTAGAAGTTCCTTTCATAGTAAACACAAAAATCGAAGCCGAAACATTGGATTGTGTCCACAACGAAATTTCAGTTGTTGACAGCAAAATTAAAGTTAAACGCGGAACAATAATCGAAACAGAATATTCCATTTTTCTAACATTGACTATTTACGAAAAAGAAATCCATGAAATGATTGATAATTTTACAATCGGAAAACAATTGGATTTTTCAAAATACGATTTCCAGATTTTCATTGCAAAACCAAACGAAACAACATGGGATCTTTGCAAACGCATTAAAATTTCACCGAACGATTTATCAAAATACAATAAAGACTTACCTCTTGTTATGAACGGCGGTGAAAAAGTTATCATCAAACGTTAAAAAAAGGACATAGTGTCCTTTTTTTGTTTTTCCGATTAAGAAATTCTTCCAACAACTGTGTTATTGATGTTTGTGTTAGATTTTCCTGGTGTTGAACCTGATTGATTCCAAGAAACAGTAACTTCCTCAGCTGTGTTATCAGTGTTTGTTGCACCATTACTTAAACATCCAATCACTTGTCCAGCATCACGATCTGCTTTTACAATACAATCTTCCGCAGAACAATTTAAAATTGTTGCAACGCTTGCATTATAAATACCTTTTGCGAAGTGACCAACAACAGCACCTGCCTTATCTCCACTTTCGTCAGCGTTTGAATATACACAATCAATTATTGCATCATCAACGTGGCAGTTTGTGATGTTTGAATCAACACTAAAACCTACAATTGCTCCAACGTAATGATTTCCTTTAACGTTTGCATCTTCAACATTTAAATTTTTAACTTCTGCTTGATAAATTTGACCAAACAATCCAACACCAGCAGATGTTCCTTGAACAAGTCCACCGCGATTGAATGTTGTGATTTTTAAATTGTCAATTGTATGGTTTTGACCATCAAAAATCCCTCTGAATTGATAGCCTGATTCAATTTCACCCATATAGTTTGACATTCCATAACCAATTGGTGTCCATTCTTTGTTTGCCAAGTCGATATCTCTTGCGAGTTTGATTGTTATTCCTTCATAATCGTTACCAGAATTAACTGATTTTGCAAGTCCGGCTAATTCTTCTGCTGTGTCAATAACTATAACCCCATTCTCTGCTTCTGAAACGGCAACATGTGATCCGTCCCAAATCTCATCATCGCTGTCTTTTTTATCTCCACATGCCGAGAACATAAATGCGCAAGGAATAATTAAACAAATTCCAAGCATAAATGTTAAAAATCTTTTCATCATAACACCTCCTCATATATATTATGAAACATTTTCATTATTAATATGATAGCATTTGAATATTTTTGTTGTCAAATATTTTAAATTGAAAATTTTCGAACAACAAAAAGAAATATCTTAAAACTTGTCGGATTGAAATTGTGTTATAAAGCCAACAAGAAAAAAGACGAAAATTTCGTCTTTTTAAAATTCGTCCATTCCATAAACTTCAGAAATTGCTTTTTCAATATGATTAACCGCATTTTGAGGCACAACAATTCCTTGAACAATATCACGATATGCACTAAGCAATGGTGCTTTAAGTTGCATTGAATCACTAACTCTATTATTGTAATTGTTTAATCTTTTCAAAAGTCCATTCACTGCTTCTTTTCCTTCAACTGAAACAAAACTTAAAACTGGTTCTGTTGTGTTTTGTTTAATCACTTCAATTCCATAATTTAAGTTGTGACTATTTCTATCATACATTGTTGCATCATAATCACCCAAAAGAGGTAGTCTTCTTGCAGTTTTTGCAACACATTGCATTGCGTCAAGATATTTTTCCATTTCGGCAAGACTTGCACACATCAAACTTCCACGCAAAGTGTCGTTTTCTGATCCAACACATATTCCAGCCATTGCTCCATAAACATTTTTTGCAGCAGCACACACTTCAACCCCCAAAACGTCAGGGTTTGCAAAAAGCATAAATGAATCGTTGCTTAAAATGTTTTTGAATGTTTCCGCAAGAGTTTTTTCATAACCTGCAACCACCATGTGAGTTTTCTTTCCTGCACTGATTGATTGAACATGCCCAGGGCCTGCAAGCGCAACAATGTTGTTTTTCCAAACACCATTATCACGCAAAATTTCACTAAGTGTTCTTCCTGTTGTTGCTTCAACACCTTTCATTGCAAGACAATAATTCTTAAGGTTAAAACCGTTAACCATTTTAATTTCTTGCATAAACTCATCTAGTTTTTGGCTTAAGATTGAAATAATAATATAGTCACTATAACCAATTGCTTCGGTTAAATCGTGTGTGAAACTTAATTTTTTATCTTTCACAAATTCTGACAAATCAATGTATTTATTTTTTCCCGTTTTAAAGAAATCGCTTTCTGGAATGTTTGAAAACACCTTTTCATATGATTTAACTTCATGGCCATTTTTTAAGCAAAGTCCAGCAAGGTTTGATGCCCATCTACCTGTTCCTAAAATACTAATCTTCATTTTCTTCCTTTTCGTTATCCAATGGTTTTGTGATTGGGAATAACACACCATCTCTAATATTTGGCAAATCGAAAATCATCATAATAAATCTATCAATTCCGAAACCCAAACCAGACATTGGAGGCATTCCATGTTCCATCGCAAGCAAGAAATCTTCATCAACATCCATTGTTTCATCGTCGCCCATTTCTTTGTCTTTAAGCTGTGCAACAAGAGCTTTTCTTTGTTCGATTGGATCAACCAATTCGCTATAAGCATTCAAAATTTCAGCACCATTAACAACAACTTGGAACACATCTGTAACTCTATTGTCGTTATCATTTCTTCTTGCCAAAGTTTTCAAGAATGCAGGATAGTTATATAAAATTGTTGGTCCAACAATATTTTTTCTGATGAGTTTTTTATATGCATAGTCAATAATTGCACGACAAGAATTATAGCCTTCAAGTTCATCGCGTGTTAACTTTCCACTTTCAGCAATTTTATCTGCCAAAATATTGTAATCTTCAATATCTAAGAAATCAAAACCTAAAAGTTCTCTCATTTTTTCAATATAGTTTATTCTTTCCCAGTTCTCATTACCAAAATCAATTTCGTTACCTGCAACTGTGATTTTTGTTGTTCCAATTGTGTGGAGCATTAATTCTTTGATAAACTTTTTAAAGAACCTAACATTGTCTTCAAAGTCCCAGTAGCCAGCATACCATTCAACTTGAGTGAATTCTTGCAAGTGAGTTGGATCCATACCTTCATTTCTGAAGTCTTTTCCAAGTTCGAAAACTTTGTCAAATCCACCTGCAACAACCATTTTAAGCCATGTTTCAAAAGCAATTCTTAAATTACAATCTAAGTCCAAGGCGTTGTGATGAGTGAAGAAAGGTTTTGCACTTGCACCACTTACAGCTGTTTGCAAAACAGGAGTTTCAACTTCAATAAAGCCATTATCTTCCAAATAACGTCTAACAAAAGAAACAGCTCTGCTTCTTGCAATGAAAACTTTTCTTGAACTTTCGTTTGAAATTATATCCAAATATCTTTGACGATATCTTGTGTCAATATCCACAAGTCCATGGAATTTTTCAGGAAGACCACGAAGTGCTTTAGATAAAAGTTCAAAAGTTTCAACTTGAACTGTAAGTTCTCCTGTTTGAGTTCTAACAAGTTCACCATGTACTCCTACAAAATCTCCAATGTCGCAGAAGTCTTTAAACTTTTGAAGAGCAATATCTCCAACAACATTGAGCGACAAACTGATTTGAACACTTGTTCTAATGTCTTCACTTAAATTACAATTGAAATTATCACCAATCGCATAAAGACGCGCAAAAATAAGTTTACCAAAAGTACGCTTAAAAGTCATACGTCCAGCAACACTGACTTTTGTTCCTAATTCATATTTTTCAAGGTCGTGAATTTCATGAGTTTTGTTAAATTTTGCTTTATAAGCCTTTTCACCCATTTCTTCCAACTTTTTGATTTTTTCAACTTTAATGTCAAATTCACTTAAATTTACATTTTCCATTTTTTCTCCTTATACTGATTAATCACAACGAAATAATACAATAAACTTTGCCATTAAAAGTTGTGAAAGAATCCCATATTATCTTCAAGTATATCAACAACATAACAAAAAGTCAATCTTAAATATAAATATTTAAAAAGAAAAAGGTCGCTAAATTGTGCGACCGTTAGTTTCAGTGAAACCATAAGAATTTAAAATCTCTTCAATTTTTTCGTATTTTCCTTTAGTGTTGTTTGAAATTGTTATTAAAACAGTTTTATCTGCAAACTTAACAAAACCTGAAAAAACAATCTTTCCTGCAAATGTTGTAACGTTAAGACTATTTGTTAAGAATTCAAAATTTAATTCCGACTCAACATTTCTTTTAAACACATATGTTAAATCGTCTGTTTTTGATTTTGTGTCTTCGCAGGCACTCTTGAACACTTTAATGTTTCTTGCAAACCATAGTTCAGGCGTATTTTGATTGTAAGATTGAGTTTTATGACTTAAAAATGAAACCAAATGATAATCAATGTCTCTTTCTTTAAGTTTGTTGAAAACCTCTTCTTTTGAAATTTGCGAATATTTGTCAACCAAAATCATAATATCACTATTTTCTGAAAAAATCACAATATCAAATAACCTATCTTTTATTGTTTTATTTCCAACCCTTAACTTTGTTGAAGCATTTTCAAAAACAACCACATCATCTGTTGTTATGTGGTCAAGCGCATAAGATAGTTCTTCTGGATAATTTTGAATTGCATAAATATCTGGAACTTTATTATTCATGTTGATATTATACATACAAGCCAAAAAATTGTCAACATTGAAATCAATTTAATCCAATGTAAAAATGTGTTTCTGAGAAGTGTTTCGCTCCAAACACAAAAAAAGAGCCGTTAGGCTCGTTTTTTATCTTTTAAAAGTTGGTTTAACAACAACGTGGCGTTTTTCGCCTTCACCTGTTGATTCTGTTGTTACGTCTTCACGGTCTTGAAGAGTTGTGTGAACAATTCTTCTTTCATACGCATTCATTGGATCAAGGTGGATGTTTCTTTCAATTTTGATTGCTTGTTCAGCAGTTTTGTTTGCCAAATCAATGATTGCTTGATTTCTGTTTGCCTTATAGCCATCAATATCAAGGAACAATCTTAAAGCACCTTCTCCGCGAGTTTTAAGCCCGCTAAGCAAAATTTGAATAGCTTGAAGATTGTCGCCATGGAAGCCAATAAGTTTTCCAAGTTTTTCACCTTTTAGAGCAAATGTGATTTCATTTTCATTAACACTAACTTCACAAGTTGCATTTTCGTCCAAGATTTTCGCAAGACCTAACAAGAATTCTTTACCCTTTTCTTGAATGCGAGTTGAATCAACAATTCTTTTTTGTTTAACTTCAACAACTTCTTGAACTTCCTCAGGTTGAGAAACTTCTTCAACTTTAACGCTTTCAGTTTCAACATTTTGAATTTCTTCAGTTTCAGAAACTTCTTTAATATCTTCCTTAACTTCTTCGCCCCAAGTAAGAAGAACTTTTGCTTTTTTGAAAAGACCGCCTTCTTCAATGACTTTAACGTTAACTTCTTCTCGTTTCATACCACATTCAAGTAAACCATTTTGAATTGCGATTTCAACGCTTTTTCCTGTTGCTTCAATTTGCATTTGTTACTCCTTTTTTGTAATTCCCGCTTGATTTTAAGCTGAAAGGATTAAATCCTGAATTTGTCAGAATTTATTATTTTTTATAATTATAATGTCTTTAACATTTTGACTTTAAATCATCCAATTTTTTCTAATTGAGGATTGTTTATCCTTGCGACTTAGCATGATTTTTGGTTGCTTTGCAACAAAGCATTCCAAAATGAATGCGTTTAGCAAGTAATAAAAATCCGAACTATTTTTTGTAATTTCTGCTGTATTCAACAACATTAACATTTTTCTTTGGCAAAACGATGTCTTCATCTTTACCGTTGTTCTTTTTCTTCATTATTAAAGTTAAAATTGTTGTTATAATTGCTGTCATAACAGAGTTCACAATCACATACAAAGTAAACACAACGTTAGAAGTGAAAGCAAAAATCACCATAGTCAATGGAATGATCACCATCATCACCTTGTTCATTGTGTTAAGTTTTTGACCTTTTGGCATTGTTAATTTTGTTGAAAGCCATTGAGTTAGGAATGAAATTGCAACAGCCAATATGATTAAAATATAGTAACCATTTGAACTTGATTTTTCACCTTCAATGGTTTTTGTGATGTAATCGTATCTTTCCTTTGCTTCAGTTCTTGCAAGATTACCTTCAACATCATTAATACCTTTGTGGTTTGCATAATCATCAAAATTCACAAATTGAGATTCGTTTGCATCTTTTTTCCAAACGTTTTTAACCCATAACCATGAATTTTGTTTGCTCAATTCGTTGTATTTTTCTTCAATGTTAAGTTTAAGTTCGTTCTTTTGAGAATCAATCAAACTATCTGGGTTAACCGTACCAACAGTTTCAGTGTAAACTGAATCTAATTGAGTATAAGAATCATAAAGTTTGTTTGTTCCATATGAACGTAAACTTGAGAACAATGTTAAGAACACAACCATGCTAAGCCCCATTGTGAAAAGCATTGAAAGGCACATTCCACCCACATTAAAGTTGTATTTTTTATAAACTTTAGCTGTTTCTTGATTAAGTTTTTCTCTGTCGTTAGCATACTTTGCCTGAATTGCTTGCAATTCTGGTTGCATTGCAGTTTGAAATTTTTGTTGTTTTTTCGATTGAATTCTTTGATATACATCCAATGGACTCATTATCAATTTCAAAGCAATTGTGAAAACAATGATTGCCCAACCATAATTGGTAATCCAGCTTCCAAACCATGAAATGATTGTGTGCCAAAGGTCGAAACCAAGAATTAAACTAAAATTGTTTAACATTTCCATTTATAATTTCCTAATAAATTTAATTTGGGTAAGTCTACTCCGCCGTTTGATTTGGGATTACACTTCAAAAGCCTTTTAAAAGCCAAAAAGCCACCCCAAATTGCACCAAACTCCAGAACAGAATCCCATGCATACTTACTACACGTTGGCAAAAAATGACAACTCTTTTGCTTTCCGTGTGTTAAAACTTTGCGATAAATAAAGATTAAAACCAAAAACACAAGAGTTAAAGGATAAGTTAAAATATAATATATTTTAAAAATTTTTTCCATTACTTCGTTTATGGGATGTTTCGGCAAACTCAACACGACACACTATTTATCCTGTCATTCCGAGCTCCGTCGAAGAATCCCCTTGCTTTTAGTTAAGCAGTTGAAGAATCTCCCTGCTCTTTTAGTAAATTGTTTTTCTTTAAAACTCGCATAAGTTCAAGTTCAATATCTTTACTCGTTTTCTCTTTTGCACACTCTTTTGCTGTTATAACATAATTTTTCACAGCAAATTTTTCAATGCTGAGTCTGCACGCTTCGCTTATAATTCGCTTAACACGACTTCTTATAACACTGTTTCCAACCTGCTTTGAAACTGAGATTCCAATTTGTGGATAAGGTTTGAAGGCGCGCACGAAATGAAGAGTGAAACTTGTTGAATGTGCAACGGTTCCCTTTTTGTAAATATAATTAAACTCTTTTCTTTTTTTTAATCTGTTTTCTTTTTTCAACATAATTATCTTGTAAGTTCTTTTCTGCCTTTATTACGACGACGTTTTAAAACACTTCTTCCAGATAAAGTTTTCATTCTTGCTCTAAATCCGTGAACTTTGCTACGTTGTCTTTTCTTTGGTTGGTAAGTTTGTTTCATAATTTCTCCTTTTAAAATTATCGTTAAAAAATAAACTTTTCGGCAACCGACTGCTTTAAAAAGTTTATACATAAGGATTTGCGATAAGGTTTTTCCTTAATTTTAAGGAATGTTAGAGCAAATTGCTCTTCGGACTGCAAAATCTATAAATAGATTTCCTAATGTTAAAACAATGATAACAAAAAAAATTTCATAAGTCAATGCTTAAAAAAATATTTTTTAATTTTTGTTCTAGCAATTATTTACAAATCAAACAAAATCAAGTATAATAAAAATGTTAAATAATAAGCAAACTCAACGTTTGGCAATAACAAGAAACAGAATTTCAGATTTAAATCTAAATATGAAAAACACAATAATATGCAGAGATGGTCGAGTGGTTTAAGGCACACGCTTGGAAAGCGTGCGAAGTGATAAGCTTCCGCAGGTTCGAATCCTGTTCTCTGCGCCAAAAATGTTCATCAAATATGATGAACATTTTTTAAATCATTTTATCAAATCTTTTTTTGCTGAATATACCCAAACTTTTATGGTTGCCATGTCTTCTTTTGAAAAACTTTCTTTCAAGATTGGCAAGGCTGTGAATTTGTTTATGTATAGAATAAAATATTTTTCGTTTTCTTTAATTTTATAGATGTCTTTAAAATAAAATTTTTGTGTTGATATCTCTTCATTATTTTTTATTGCACGCACAAAGATATTATCTTCATAGATTTGCATTTCGTTTATGATGTTTTGTTGCCCGTTTTTCTTATTTGTTTGATTAATCAAAAACATATACACTAAACCGCCAGCAAAAACAATTGCCGAAATCCATAACGTTGCTTCTAGTATAATATTGTCAAAAAACATACCTATAACAATATACAATAACAATCCAATTGCGCCAACAATTGTTAAAATCAAACTTAAAACCCATGCATTTCTATTAATATCTTTTAGGGTTTTCTCATCAATTTTAATAACACATTTAAACATTTTTTACCTTCTCCTATTTAATTATATCATAAAGATTAAAATTACACTATTGATTTAAAAAAAAAGAAGATTTTAGATTTCTTCTCATCTTTCAGTTAGTTGTTGCTTGTTAAGTCTTTGTTTTTGGTGTTTAACATACTGTAAACACTTTTGATAAAATATAATTTATGTGATATTACTAAAGCAATGGTATTCAAACAAGTTTGAATGATATTACTCATATATTCGTAATGATATGAATTTATCCTTCATTTTTGTGCAACAATAAATATCATTTCCCAATGGAAATATCATTTGCTCCGAGCAAATACCACTTATCTTAAGGATAAATATCATTGAAAAGAAAAAGAACCTCTACTAGGTTTAATTTTTTCTTTTCTGGTGCAACGAGTGATAACGAATCCGAACAATAAAGTATTTTCCGGATATAGTTATTTTGTTGTTAGAATTTCTATCAAAAAGTGATTATAATATAGATTTCTTTTTAATTGTATGCTATAATACATATTATGATTAAAAATAGATTATTTATAAACGATAAATTAAGAGTTCCTATCACAAATTGTTGTAATTTTTCTTGTTTTTACTGCCATAATGAAGGACAATTACATAAACAAGAAAGCTCTTTTATGTCTTTAGATTTTATTAAAGGCTTAAAATCTTTTATAACTAAAAACAATGTTTATATTGATGAGTTGAATATAACAGGCGGCGAACCATTATTACACCCAAATCTTTTAGAAATTGTTGCTCTATTAAAAAATGTAAGCAAAGACTTATGTATAATTACAAATGGTTCATTATTAACAAAGCAAAAAATTGATGATTTAATAAAAGTTGGAATAACAAAATTTAAGTTTGGTGTTGACACTCTGCTTGGAGAACAAACAAAATTAAACATTAAACACACTAAAAACGATACACAGAATTTAATAGAATTAATAAAATACACCCAAATGAAATTAAATAATACTCAAATAAATGTGGTCGTAGTTGAAGAAAATTATAATGAGATTGATAGTTTTATAAATTTTGCAATACAAAACCATATATCCTGCATTAACTTTATTGAATTGATTAATTGTGGTTTTAGAGAAAAAGATTATATAAGAAATTCCACTCCAAAAGTAGAACATATTTTGGATAAACTAGATAAAACCTTTATTGAAACCATTCAAAACGATGATAATAGAATTATATTCAAATACAAGAATGTATTAATTAAACTAAGCAAGGATTTTTGCAATAATAAAGTTTGTCATAACACATATACTGTCTTACACGAAAACGAGATTGTATTATGTCATAAATATCATAATAATTACCAATTCGATATAAATCAAGTGTCATTAGTTGAATTAAAAAATGTAATTAAATCTTATATTTGCCCAGATAGCAACAAAAAAGAGAGAAGATTTTAGATTTCTTCTCTCTTGTGATTAGTTGTTACTGTTAAGTCTTTGTTTTTGGTGTTTAACAAACTGTAAACACTTTTGATAAATATAATTTATGTGATATTACTAAAGCAATAGTATTCAAACAAGTTTGAATGATATTACTCATGTATTCGTAATGATATGAATTTATCCTTCACTTTTTGTGCAACAATAAATAAAGTCAATCTACAGAAAAGCTTTTCACTTTTCACTTTTAGTTTTTCACTTCAAAACAAATCCGAAGTTGTGAAAAGTGAAGAATGAAGAGTTAAAAGTGAAAAATACCAAACAAAAAATCCTCGCCTTACGGTTCGGATTTGTTTTGTTTGGTGCGGATAACAGGACTTGAACCTGCAAGGAATTGCTTCCACTAGAACCTGAATCTAGCGCGTTTGCCATTTCGCCATATCCGCATATTATCATTATAGAAAATATTAAAATTATGTCAACTTTATGGAAAATATTTCTTAACATACCCCAACTTTTCCATATTGCTCCTTATATCTTGGTTATTGTATCACAATTAAAACAAGTTTCAAAACATTCTTACAAAAAATACACCCCAATTATTATGGTGTGTATTTTTTTTCTTTAACGAATAGTGTGGTAATTATATTTAAACGTTGTAGAATTATTCTTTTTATAGAGTATAACTTTCTTCAAATAAACCAAAAGAAGAATCTACTTTAAATTTAACCCTTTTACCTTCCACAACAAAATTATCATCAAAAGAATAATTGTTAACGAATTCCAAATCTTCATCTGCTTTTGAAGATCGTGCAAATGTTGTGTAAGCTGCAGAGTCGCAAGTTTGAACCATTCTGCATATTCCACACAATCCTTTGATTTCTTGTTCCGTTGCTTGTCTTCCTAAATATGAAGATAGTATTGACGAGCAATATTCATGTAAGTTTTTTAGAGCGTCTTCCTTCCCTTTTACGTAATAATCTGTCGTATGCTTTTGAGAATCTAAAGCAATACATTTAACCAACTCAAAATCACGTTGAGTTAAGTTTAAAGTATCACATAATTGTTTCATATGTTCAATTGTTGTTTCCCTAACAGTTCTACGTAGTTTGTTGTATTTCCCTAGGTCGTGTGTAAGCAAGACAACATTTATAATGCTTTTTAGGGCAGGATTTATATCTGATGCCAAATCGTAACTATCATTAAACAATTGCATTGTTGTTAATGTGTGTTCTCCAATTGAATAGCCTTCCCAAACATGAGCACTGGATTCATAAACCTTTTTTAATGTTGGATTTTTTTCGCACACATATTTCATTATATCTTTAGGATTTTTTGATAAAATACTTTGTGTGTTTTCATCTCCAAAATCTGAAAAACATTCAGCTATCGGGCTGTAATATGCTTCAAGAGCACTAATTGTTTTCTCCACCTGTGCGCGAGTGTTGAAATTTGAAAAATCGAATAAAGTTACAGCTTCAACATCACCTGCCGAATCACTTCCAATCGGCATTTTACATCCAATAATATCGTTATCTTGGTAAAACGCATCTATAACACCACATTCTCCAAGTGGGAAATATGTATCTCTGCCCGAAGCATCCGTAATATAAATTGAACCTTTCCTTGCGAAACCTGTTCCATCGTTAAAGTGGATTCTTAATATTTGATCAAACATGTAATTCTTGATTGCATATAACTGATTCCTTGAGTTCATAATCGAAACAGCATACTTTATAATTTTTTCATCAAAATTTCTTGATCTTGCATATTCAATAAATTTTGCAATTAATTTTTCCTCATATAAATTTTGTTTTATGAACTTATTCTCATCTTTTATGGTTTTTGAAAAATCATCAATCAGAGCTAAACAATCTAAATATTTTTGTTTGTCTTGATAATCTACTTTCATATAATGCGTTTGATTTTGATTTAATAAATCATCAAAAGCTTTTTTGCAACAAATTTTTCCGCCAACATGTAATTTTTTGTAAACAGATGTGTCAAAAATATAAGAATCTTCTTTATATGATATTATATCTATAACTTCAGGAGTTCCACCCCTTTGACCTGCTCGCAAACTTGCATATTCTTTAGCACGTTCTTCTTCATCGTGAAATGCATAAATCATAGGTTTTTCATATGCATTAATTGTTCGTTTTCTCGGTTTGTAATTAGGATCAATAACAAATTCCTCGCCTTTGTTTGATCTAGCGTGCTGCAAATTCATATCTCTAACCCTTTTTAACACACCATATCTCATTAATGTTTGTATTGCTTTTAATCTTTCTTCGGTAATCATAAAGGCCCTCCATTTGTTTAGTTATTATAACATAAAAATCACAATTGTGTATATAAAACAAAGTAATTTTTACAAACAAGTTGAAGTAATACTTTCTCTTTTATTGATTTAAATATGTTCTTAAATTTTCAATTCTGCATCAATTTACAAGTTAATAAGTTTATATGCTTTCAGTTTTATTATTCTTTTTGTAAAGAATTTTTTGTTATATCAAATTCCAAAACATTCTTGTAAAAAGAAAAATACGCAACCACTATTTTTTTCTAATAGGGCGCGTACATTTCTCTTCTGGCGGGGCAATAGCGATTCTAATCTAACACTTTTTATAAAAATAAAAACCTATTAGAAAGTTCCTAATAGGTTTTGTATATTTTAAAATTCAAGTCTAACTGAAGAATCTCCAGAAGATTTGTATCTAACCCCGAAATTTTGTATGGTGCCATCTGCATTAAAGCTAACTACCATAAGAAAATAATCATCGTCCATTCCTATTTGGTGATAATACTCATTATTGATTGCATCTTTCCAAGAAAGAATACCATTTTCTATTTCCTGTGTTTCTGTTGTAATGGCTGGATTTTTTCTTGTGATGTTTTCAGAAAGATTAATTGTTCGTCCATCAACTATAAGTTTAATTGGTCTTATATTTCTACCTTCAATGTTAAAATAAGCATAAATATCTTCATTAGGAAAATAATAAGTTATATCATTATCTTCTGAAATGTAATATGTTTTTGTATAAATTCCTGAAGAAATATCGCTCATGTTAGATGTTGTTGTTAGATTGGTAAATAAATCTGATGATGGTAAAACATTTACATTCTTTATAGAAATGTTAAATGTTTTTGCCTCATATAGAAAGTCCACCATGTTGCCATCATCTTCTATATAGTCGATTGGAAGAGTATCTTTAGAAATGGTGAAGTATTTTTTATCACTTTCTTCACTAATAGTCATTTTTGTATCATTAACATAAGCTTCAACATTAGATAAATCTACGCCTGTATATGGCTCCATGTATAAATTAATATATCCAACATCAGTTGGTTTCCATGATAGTGAAGAAATCCATTGGTCTTCAGCAATTTCAATTCCATTTACTTTGCAAGATAAAATTTCGTTATCAAGATTTGTTCCGGTAATGTGGAAATTAGACACTTTTAAATTTTCTTTATCAAATGTTAGCAATATATTTGTGCTTTCAAAGCCCGCAAAACCATTAAAATTGGTGTCTGCATTTATTACAAATGAATAGCTGTAATTATTACCAGTTAATTTATGATAATTATTATGTATTTCAAGAGATGGGTCTACTGCTTTAATAATTTGATGTGATACATAATAACCCAACTTTTTATCTCCAGTAAATTCTATTCCATCACTATAAAAAGCTTCAGAAGTAATAATTTGAGAATATGTTGTATATAATCTATAATCATTCAACATCATATCTTTAAAAGTTCTTCCACCCATAGATGTTATATGATAATCATCTAATATATTAAGTTCCTCTTCTGTAAACTCTTGGTCATTAGTCACAAATCTTACAGTAAGTTCTTCTTCCTTAACATCAATTGTTAAATTGTGGTCGCCTGGATCAAACTCTGGAAGTGAAAATGTTGCTATTTTCCTAACATTAAGGCCAATATTTTTATTTTCGTATCCAGGTGTTTCTAATAAAGTTAGTGTTGAAATTGTTTCACCATCATACAAAACTTCTAATGTGTCTTTGTCATAATAATCTGCAAACCAAATTGAATAGCTGTTGTTTTCTATAATTTCTGCACCTTCTTCAAGGTAGTCATTTGCATCTGCTCTAAGTAACCAAATATCGTTTTGTGGAACGACTTCCATTATCAATGAACCAGTTGATCCTTCTGGTGGTTGAGTGTCTGGTGGTGGATTATCTCCACAAGCAGTCAAAATAAAAGCACAAGGCAAAATTAAGCATATTGCAAATAAAAAAGTCAATATCTTCTTTTTCATAAACCCTCCTAAAATATTTTTGTAATATGATATTTCAAGTATATCACATTTATTTAAAATCTGTATTGGTTTTTTTAAAAAATGTTTTAAAAAAGCCCACAAGTTAATGTGAGCTTATAAAATAAATCATAAAATATAGTGGGGTTTTGCTATCATTTACAAAAATCTCCAAATTCGTTTCGTTTCTGGGTTAGGTAGTGAGTTTGAGTGTATTCTATCTTTTGGGTAGGCACAACAAATCCAGCAACGCCTTTAATACAGAAATAGAAAAATCGCACTCCAACAATAGTGTTAGAATGCGATTGCTCGTGGCGGAGAGCCTTATTGTTTGTACTCACCCTTATTTTAATAAAGTGTAACTTCAACTTTACGCCATCTTTATTCTTTTATTAGTCAGCTTATAAATAAAATTTATATTTCGTTATAAAATTCGTTCAAAAATGAAAGCATAAACTTATGTCTTTCTTCAGCCATACCCATTGCAGTTTTTGTATGCAACTTATCTTTTAATAGTAGTAATTTTTCGTAAAAATGAGATAAAGTTGAATTGGTAATTTGATTAAATTCATATTTGCCATTATTATACACAATGTTATCATTGTCATAAAAATTTCTATGTTTTAAATTTCCATACTCAATTGTACGAATAATTCCAATAGCACCAATGGCATCAAGCCTATCTGCATCTCTTACAATTTTTGCATTTAAAGAATTTAATTCTGTGTTTTTTCCATCATTCCACGAAATATTAGATATTATATAAATTATTTCGTCAATTTCTTCAGGAGAATAATGGTTATTACTAAGAAAATGTTTTACATAATCTATTCGCCCGTCAAAATTATCAAACAACTTTTTATCAACGGTGTCATGTATTAATGCTGCTGTTAATACTATTTTCTCATTACCCATTTCTTTATCGTTGATTTTTTTAGCATTACTATAAACCCGCAATGCATGTTGTAAACCATGACCACTATTATCATGTTGTAATTCCGACTTTACAAAATTTATAATTTTATCCATATTTTCTCCTTTAATCTTTCTATCCATCATTTTCACCTTGTTCTCATTATATCAAATTTAAAAGAAATTCCAAAGCATTCTAGTAAAAAGAAAAATACGAAACCTTGATTATTTCTCATAGGGTGCGTATAATGGTTTTCTGGCGGGAAGACCGGTATCCAATCCTAACACCAAAATCTATATTGGTGCTAGGTGGATTAGAATTATTCTAAAGATTTAATTGTTCCATAAGTTGACCTGTCTTTGCCGTTATTATAATAGAAACCATCAATTTTATCTTCTATAAAAGTTAAAACTGCCGTTCCAATATGTGTTTTATTGTTTTTATCAACACCATTTCCTTCATTCTTATATGAGTAACATAACTCAGGGTATATATTAGTATTTTCAATTTTTGCGTTAATAGCACAAGATTTGCTATTGTTTGCTATAAAACATATTTGTATTTTATCAAAGGTTTGAACAATTTCTAATTTTGCATGAGAAGTTGTTCCTTTTTTATAATTGCTTTGAATTTCAACATTATATGTTCCTGACAAATTTTTTATATTGCATATTTTAAGCAAAAAATTACATAAGAATTTTTTTATTACCCAAACAATAAAAACGGGACTTATACTTACTGCACATTGAAATAAAATCCATAAAACATGTAATGTGGGGTCGTTAATAACTATTTTATTTAACAAGAAAACTTCTAATGCAACACATATAATGCAAGAAATTAGATATAAAAAGCGTTCTATAGCGTTTCTTTTATCATCTGTTACTGAATATCTCATAAACGACTCCAATTGTCCCAAAGATTTGCAATAGCATTGATAAACGTAATAGCATTGCTAGTGGACCATTTATTGTAAGTTAATATATTGTTGTCATCATAACCAAAAAGTTTTTGAATTCCGTTTTGGCACTTCATATTTGAAAAAATGTGTGTGTTTTGCAATAGCCAACGTGCTGCGTTGTAAAATATGTCCTGTTCGTTTCCATTAAAACAGCTGTTTGGAACATTGTAGATTAAACATTCTAAAAAATATGAAGGAGCAATTTCTTCATTTCGTAATAATCCTTTTCTAACTGCATAATTTCTTGCATTTTTAAACATTCTAACAGTTTTCTTGAAATTGCTATTTGTTTGTTGACTTTTTAATACACCATTTTCATAATGTTGTTTAGGATAGTTGATGAAATATTTTCTTGAATTGCTGTCATATAAGATAGTTCCTAATTGAGAACCAATAACGGCACTTTTATAACAGCCACAAGGAACGATGTCTGTGGGTACATAGTTTGAATTGCCTGCATATTTTATTGTTTTATTGCCCAGAGCAAAATTAAAATTTTGAGCCCCTTGTATTTTATAAAACAAACTAGATTTCCAATTTTTTAAATCTTCAAGATTTCCTCGTAACCCATAAAGAGTATTCTCTATAATTATATTTTTGTTTAAAACAACAACATCTATATCACTGTTTTCTTTTACATGCGTTGTGTTATGATAAGACCCTTGTAAAAATATTTCATAATTACTAATCATTCTTGAATCAATTATATTATATAATTTTTCATAGGTAACTTTCGAATTTTCACTCTTACCTGGTTTTGACCATGCTTCTAATGTTTGAAATGGGATTGCCATAAAATTCTCCTTTGTTATATGCTCGAATTATACCACATTTTGTAAAAAAATGAAAGAGCTACAATAAAAAAGAGAAGAAGTTTTTTTAACTTCTTCCCGTGGTTTTATTGATTGGATTGCAAGTGGGTGTAGACTGCATTTGCTGATAGGTTAGAAAAGTTGCCATTTGTTTCGGCAAAGTGTTTTAAGTCAGTGGCAAGAATAAAAGTTATTCGCTTTATTTGTTTTTGACTTAAATTTGTTTTGCCTTGCCTTAATACTTTAGTATTAAGGTTGAAAGTGGCTGTGTTTTCTTGTATATCTTCACAATCAATAAAACATTGCGTGTCAATAAGTTTTTGCATCTCATATTTTTACAATTATGAGAATATGCTTGTGCCTTATTGACTTCAACCCAATGCTCCGTTTGGAACAATAATAGTATAGCATAAATTCATTTCAAAAACCATAATTTCTACAAAAAAAGACAAGTGGGTTTCCCACTTGGTCTAGCAAGGGAGTGTATGCAAATTTGCATTCAGCGACTTTTGAAAAGTGCATACGTCAAAAGTGCTGATTTTTAGGGCTTTTAGACCTAAAATTTTGGCAAAATACATACAACTCTTATCCTGCTTACTAAAATATCAAACGAAAATATTATATGTTGGCATAATGATAATTAATTGAATGAATTACTTCAGTATAATTATTTTCTTCAATGGTTAAAACATCGTCATTTGACCAACCAACATGAAGAACATATAACAAATTAGCAAATTCATAAATATGTTCTTCTATTTCACTTGTAAGGTTTTCTTTAATACTGCAAGTTTTTGCTATTAGCAGAATTTGTTGTGATTCTATATCAATATACTGAGTATTATTGTTTGGATGTGCAAAAGA
This sequence comes from Candidatus Onthoplasma sp., assembly GCA_045578345.1. Lineage (GTDB taxonomy): Bacteria > Bacillota > Clostridia > Christensenellales > UBA1242 > Onthoplasma. Next base: position 71,761 of record JAZNKB010000007.1, on the reverse strand, counting down.
GAAATGTTGGTTTGGTGTAAGAGCTATTAAATTTTCTAGATAATGTTTAATTTCAGGAAATTCATTTTTAGGGAAAATATGATGAATTTGTGTTGGTGGAGCATTATCGTTATGTTCTACATTAAATTGAGTAAGTTCAGAAATGTTATTTCGATACGCTGAAATATTCTCACGCAATCTTCTTTTTGCATTACTCATCATTTGTTCAAAATAGCCAAATCTAACATCAATCTCAGGATGCATTTCTAACCATTCCTTACGAGTAATATCTTTTGGTTTACCCTCATAAACATCTCTAAAATTATCCTGATTGTACATCATGTCTGATTTCTTAATATTGTTTTGCGAAATTCTACCTCGTTCAGCGCCTCGTTTATTATATTTGTGTGCTAAAGGGTTAATAACTTTTGTAAAAATTCTTTTAGGCTCATAATCTTTTTTTACAGGAGTAAAATCATGATAAAACTGCACAAAATTTCTTTTTAATATGTTAAAATGAGTTTTATCTTGATTTTCAAAAAAGTTTTCAAACCACACAAACATGTTACTATCTCTTAAAACTTTTTCAATATATGATTGTAAAAACCTTAAAGAGTATATATCGTTAGTAGCAATATATTCTAAAACATCTCGGCGTTCAACGATGTATAAATGGCGTGAAGATTGAGAGATGTCTTTTATTATTCCTGCATAACAAAGTAAATTTAATGGTTGAGAAAAAACCTTATCATATTCATTTTCGGCATCTGCTGTATCAGTTCCTGGCTTTGAATAAGTTTCTGCAATAGTTAATTTTGCATAATCGCTTGTCCATATATCATTTACTGAAAATTGCTCATTAACATTATCGACATAATTAATAACGAAATCAGATATAGACCACAATACATCAGGGGTGCATTTTTGGTCTATCCATCTTGCATTATGACTTATGCGTAAGTCATAATTTGTTTCGTTTAAAAAATCAATAATTTGTTCTTGTGTCATTTTATTTTCTCCTTATGCCAAAATAGTAAATAGAATTACTATCAATGTTTAAAGACCTTGTTCCATAGTTTCTTGCAATATGATAATAATCCCTAAATTCTTTTGATTCAAATATTTCTAAGTCTTTTGCAGTTATCTTATAGTTTGTTTTTAGTAAAGCAACTGAACCATCAGCAATACAGTTTTTTGGTAGAAAACACGCTCTTGGACTATAAGACAAATTTGGCAGACAAACAACATTTTCTTTATTTAAAAATTTGGATACTGCTAATTTATTAATATTATCTAGATAAATATCATAATTTTCAATATCAACGATGTTATTCGTTTGAATATTTCTTGACCTCAAAACCCTATATTTGCCACTACTTTTACATTTTTTTGATGTTATTTGTCTGTCTCTAAATGTTGTAAATATTCCCAGCTGTAAATTATTTGCAAAATCATCAAATTGGTTATTTCTATAAATAAGCCATGTAGGGTATTGATTATCTGTAATATAGTTTTGATTTTGAATTAAATCTATTTTATTTGTGATAGATTTAATTTTTGTTTGACTTGGTTTAGATTGTGTATCGACAATGATATTAATAGTTTCTATTTTTACTCCATCAAATCCTTTTTCTCCAAAGTCTATTATGGATAAAATTCGGTATGTGTTAAGAGTTTCTCTGATTTCGATATATTCCGGCGCATTTAAAAAGCTTTTAGGAATAACGAGTGAAACTATAATACCATCTCTTAATGCTTTTTCAAAGAAATATACAAAAAGATTGGTTGATTTTGAAATATTGCTTTTCATTTTATAATAAGTACAATCGATATTGCTTGGTTTTAATTTTTGATAAGGTGGATTTCCAATTACTAAATCAAACTTTTTATTTAATATTTCAAATTTCAAATAATCTTCATTTAAAAACTTTATAGCAACATTTGGATATTTTTCTCTATAAAAAATATTAAAAATAAGTTCAGCCAACTCTAATTCTGTTTTATCAATATCATTAATCCAGACTTCAACAATTTTCTTGTCTTTATACTTTTCTGCAATAAATGGTAGAAAAGCACCAGCGCCAACTGAAGGCTCTAAAATCCGTATATGTTTTTTATCTTCAAAATTTGGAAGTTCTTTATATATTTCTTCGCAAATCAGTTTGTCGGTATAATATGCTGCTGTATTCTCTTTATTTGGATTTAATATGTCTGCTGCCATATAAACCATTTCAGGATTAAGTTCAGTTTTGTGCTTTTTGATAATATTAAATAAATCATTTAAATTTTGTAAGGAATATTTTTTTAAAAATTCTGTTATATATTTTTTCATAATTCCTCTTACAAATACTTCCTAATATTTTTTGCTATTTGATTGAAAATTGTTGTTGGAACAGCTTCTCCAATTGATTGTCTTATATTAATATCGTTTTGTTTGATGTGCTTTTCTTTTTCTGTAATAGATAATTTATTTAATTCATTTACATCTTTATCAGACCATTTAAAAGATTCTGGTATCGTCATAAATCTCATTAATTCTCTTACACTAAAAACTCTATCGTCACTTGGGTGAACAGTATTTTGGCTGGCTAAAATATCATTTCTTGTATGAATACATGGAGCTACTTTATCCCAATATTGGCGAGTATATTTATCTCCATTTTTCTTTTTACAATAAATTTTTTCACCATTTTTATAATAATGTGGAACTCTAGATTCATCTTCATTATCAAAAGCACTTTGTCCTTCTTGTAAATTCTCAATCCATCTTCTCATTTCGTTAGCATATTTTCTAAATGAGTGATAAATATCGTTTTGTGATATTTCTCCCATAGTTTCTAATGCTTGTAAATCTCCAATTACTTGGCGTATAGTTTTTTCTTTTTGTTTTTTAGGGAATAAATCCGTAGGATTAATATCAATATCATTTCTTACACCAATAACAATAGTTCTTGTTCTGCTAGAATTAGAGCCATAATCTTTAAAATTAAGTATTTTTGATTCAATGTTATATTGTTCAGATAAGTTATTTGTAATTGCTTCACTAATCTTTTTATTAGTTCCATCAATGTCTGTACATATTGTATTTAAAAATGCACGTACATTTTCGATAATAAAAGTTTTTGGCTTAATATCTTTTATCAATTTTAAAGACTCAACAACAAGTGAATTACGTGCTTGTTCTTCTTTTTTCTTATGATTTGCAACCGACATTCCTTGACATGGTGGAGTAGCAATAATAGTAGTAACATCATTTATGTGTTCGCATTCTTTCCATAAGTTAATTTCGTTGTATATTTTGTTTTTTGTTTCTTGGTTTAAAATATCTCCACAAATATATCCAGATTCATATTTGCATTTATTATTATACTTTTGAACTTGTAATCTTCTTTCTATCAACTCATTAGTTGCAATACATTCAAAATCTTCCATTTTAAATCCATAACAACCAACACCAGCACTACTAAATAACGATATATAAGTTTTTTTCATTTTGTTAATCCTCCGTGTTTGTAACATCCATAATTTCAGAGATGTTACAATTAAATAACTTGCAAATTTTTAAAAGAACATCCATACTAACTTGTTCGTTTTTGCTTAACTTTGCAAGAGTTGATGTTGCAATATCTGCTTTTAATCTTAAATCTGTTTTTGTCATATTTTTGTCAATTAACAATTTCCAAAGTTTGTTATAAGATATACTCATTGTTTTACCTCATTGTAAAAATCTAAAACAATTATAAAACTTTTTATTTAATTTTGCAACAAAATATTCGTATTTGCGAATAAATTGTTGCAATTTTTATATTATTACGGTATAATTGGCAAAATAAAGGAGAACTAAACTATGAGAAATAATATTTTAGACACAATAAACAACTACCTTAATTTTATTGACGATTATAACTATATCAAAGATTTGTCTGATATTTCTTTTAAAATTGGAAGAATTATCGGTGCTCTAAATTCAAAAAATATTCACAAATGTGATATGGTTAGTAGGGAAATATTAAAATCAACAGATTTTGAAAACATAGAAATAAAACCTGCAGATAAAAGGTACATGACCTCTGTTCAAATGGTTCAAAGTAATTGTTGTTATTTAATTGAAAGATTAACACTATTAGCATTTAATAAAATATCAAAGCACGAGTTAGGAAAGGAAATTGATAGAGAAGATAAAGAACTTTCTTTTATTTATAAATCATTAGATTTAGCATTGAAAAATAGAGATAATAAGGAGTAAACTATGATTAAAGCCGTTATATATGCAAGATATTCAAGTTCTAGTCAGACTGAGCAAAGTATTGAAGGTCAAGTTCGTGTTTGTAGAGAGTTTGCTGAAAGAAATGGATATGTGATTGTTAGTGAGTATATTGATAGAGCTAAAACAGGAACAAATGATAATCGTCCTGCTTTTCAATAAATGCTATATGACAGCAAACAAAAAACTTTTGAAGCTGTTTTGGTCTACAAATTAGATAGGTTTGCTAGGAATAGATATGATAGTGCTTTAAACACTTTAACTTTACTAAACAATGGTGTTAAGGTTGTTTCTGCAACTGAAAATATTTCAGACAAACCAGAAGGCAGATTGGTTGAAAATGTCATAATTGGTGTTAATGAATATTATTCTGCTGAGTTATCTCAAAAGGTTAAGCGTGGACTAAAAGAAAGCAGAATTAAAGGTCAATTCACAGGTGGTAGAACTCCTTATGGATATAATGTAGAAAACCTTAAATTAAGCATTAACGAAACACAAGCAAATATTGTTAGACTTATGTTTGATGAATATTTGGCTGGAAAGAAAATTAAAGATATTGTTGTAACGCTAAAAGATAAAGGTATTAAAAATGGTTATGGTAAAGATTGGTCTATTAACTCTGTTTCAAGAGTGTTAAGAAACGAAAATTACAAAGGTGTTGTTTATGCAGATGATACAATTTATACAAACATCTATCCAGCAATAGTAAGTGAAGAAGCATTTGACGAAGTAAATGCACGATTAAAGGTGTCAAAAAGGACTTCTGCACATCATAAGACCGAAGTCAACTATCTTCTTAGTGGAAAGTTAATTTGTGGCAAATGCGGTGGTTTAATGACGGGAGATTGTGGCAAAGGTAAACTTGGAACAATCTACAATTATTACAAATGCTTTACAAAGAAGAAAAACAAAGCAAAATGTAATAAAAAATCTATTCCACAACCATACATAGAAGATATTGTTCTTCAAGCAACACAAAACTTTTTGCAAAGTGTAAATTTAAGAGTATTAGCAAAAGAAACAACAAATAGTTATAACAAGTTTATAGAGAAAGATTTAATACTTGAAAACTTAAACAAAGAATTGCAAGAGAATAATAAAAAACATGCAAATCTTTTGCGTGCCCTTGAAAATGGAATATTCAATGATACAACTAATGATAGAATGAGAGAACTTGAAATTGCAAATAAAGAATTAAAAGAAAAAATCATTAGCCGAGAAATGCTAACGATTAAACCACTTGATGAAAATCTTGTTTATGCTTATTTATGTTCTTTCAAAGATTTAGATTATTCACTTAACAATGCAAAACAAAGATTGATTGATATGTTTGTTAATCGTGTTGTTTTGTTTGATAATGAGTGCTTTATTTACTTTAACATTAGTGATGATAAAGGAACACAATTAAAGTTAAGTGAACAACCAGATTTTGAGCAAGAAGCTGAATTTTTAGCAAAAAAAGAACAACCCGAACATAAGTGTTCGGATTGTTATCATTTGGCGGAGAGTGGGGGATTCGAACCCCCGAAGGCTTTCACCTTATCGCTTTTCGAGAGCGACACGTTCGACCACTCCGACAACTCTCCATAAAACATCTTTATTGTATAAATCTTTTTAACTTTTGTCAACAAATTTAGTTTTAAAAAGTTATCCACTTTAATATTCTCAATTGTGGATAACTTACTATAAAATAGCATTTTGAAGAGGTTTAGTATTTTTTTTTTAGATGTGTTAAAAAAATTAGATTTTATAATTTTCAAACAAAAATATTATTTCATTTTTAATTTCATTTTTGAATAGAAAAAAGCAAGTAAAAACTTGCTTTTTTGTTGTTAGTACTGATTATCTTGCCTTAACCGGAAGAATTAAGAACACAAAATCTTCACCCTCGCATGGAGTGATAACGCATGGTTGAATTGCGCTGTTTAAGTTCATTTTAACATATGAATTATCAATAACACGCAAACAATCACTGAAATATTTTGAGTTGAAAGAAATGTTTAAGTCTTCACCCTTAACTCCTACAGTTATATTTTCTTTTGTGTTACCAATTTCACTGTTTGATGTAAGCATTAAATTTTTTTCTTTAATGTCAAACTTAACGAGATTATTTTTATCAATTCTTGACAAAACGCTAGCTCTATCAATTGCATCTTCAAGCTGTTCCTTATTGATTGTTACAACCGTTGAAAAATCTTTTGGAACAATTTGTTTATAGTTAATAAATTGACCATCAATTAAGCGATTTATAACAATTGTGTCTCCAAGATCAACCATGATATTGTTTGAGTGAACATAGATTTTTATGTTTCCTTCATTGTCCATCATCTTCATGATCTCATAAATGTTTTTGCCTGGAATAATAATCTTAAAATCAGAAGTTGTGTTAACTAAAGTTTTGTTAGCGATTGATAAACGGCAACCATCAACAGCAACTGCCCTGATGTTTGTTCCTGTGATTTCAATTAAAATTCCTTTCAAAATTGGACGACTATCATCTTGCGCAACAGCATAGTAAACATTGTTGATAAGTGATTTGAAATCTTCCTTTGATAATTCAAAGAAATCTTTCTTTTCAACTTCTTTAATTTGTGGAAATTCGCTAATTTCCATACATTGCAAAGTTCCTTCACTATCTGTGTATGCAATACGCAATTGATTTTTTTCGTTCAATTCACATTCTATTTGTTCATTTGTTAATTTTTTAATATATTCACCGAAGAGTCTACCAGGAACAACTGTTTCACCAGCATTATCAACTTCAGCTCTGATTGTTTTTTCAACACTCATTTCTAAATCTGTAGCGGACAAAATAAGTTTATCTTCAGCACAAACCATTTTAATGCCTTCGAGAATTTGACTTGTGGTCTTACTGCTGATTGCTTTAGACACAACACTTATTGCTTCGCTCAATTCTAGCCCATCACATCTAAATTTCATTTTTCTATACTCCTTATTTTCTTTTTGACTTTGTCCCCTACATCAAAATCATAATACAGCACTATACTAACAAAAGCAATCAAACATGTCAAATCTTTTAATCGTTTTTTGTCAAAAATTTTCTATATTTTTCTGGTTTGAAACTTATCCACAAAAAAAGCAAAAATTGTGTATAACATTATTATACATAATATATAAAATAAATTTATTATTTTTTTAATATTTATTAATAATATTAATATTTATTTTATCAGATAAATTAAAAAATAAATTTTTAATAATTAATCAAAAATACTTAAGAAATACTATATTATAGCATTTTACGCGTATTTTATTTTTTAAAAACAATTTGAAATTTTTTCTATTTATCAAATATTTAAATTAAAAAATTAATTATTTATTATCAAAAAATTTACTTAAAAAATATAATTAATGTGAGCATGCGCGAGCGATTATTTTATATATTTTTTTTATTTTTTTGGTAGTGTTTTTTATATTGGAAAACGTGGAAATGTGGACAACTTTTTTAAACACAATATGTTGTGTTGTATTTTACAAAAATCGACATAAACAGCACAAATTTTTTCCACTTTTAATGTGTGTAAGTTCGTGGATGAACATGTTGAAAACCTGAAAAGTAATGTGTATAACTCAAATTTCAGCAGCTAATCAACAAGATTTTATTCGAGATAAGAGAAAAAAACGAGATTAAATCTCTCGTTCTTTTAATATTTAAGTAATCTTGATTTGATATCGTTAACCAAGGTTTTGATGTGTGGATTGATTTTTACTTGATTGCTGATTTTATCACGCGCGTGCATAATTGTTGTATGATCTCTTCCGCCAAGTAAATCTCCAACAGCTTGAAGAGGAATGTTAAGCATTTCATCGATTAGGTAAACGCAAAGTTGTCGAGGTTCAACAATTTCTTTGTTTCTTTTCTTTCCAACAATTTCGTCTTTAGTAACTTTAAAGAAATCACAAACTGTGTTAATAATTTTTTCTGCCGTTAAATCTGTTCGTTCAGTTTCGCCATAATCTTTCAATGCTTCGTATGCATCCTCGATTGTTGTGTGAGTTTTTCCTAATAATCCACTAAAGAAAACAACTTTTGATAAAATTCCTTCCATTTCACGAATATTTGTTCCTGTTTTTTGAGCAATGAAGTCAACAACGTTGTCATCAACTAAATATCCTTCTTGGCTACATTTCTTTTTTATGATTGCAACTTTTGTTTCATAATCTGGTTCTTGAATGTCTTGAATAAGTCCTGAACTGAAACGTGAACGCAATCTTTCTTCCAACTCGCTCATTTCTTTTGGTGGGCGGTCGGACGCTATGATGATTTGTTTATTGTTTTGATAAAGTTCGTTATATGTGTTAAAGAACTCTTCTTGGGTTCCAATCTTTCCACGGATTGACTGAATGTCATCCACCATCAACACATCAACGTTACGATATTTATTTCTAAATTCTTGGTTGGATTTTTCTTTACTATTTTTTATTGACTCTACATAGTCGTTTGTAAACTTTTCACAAGTTACATACAAAACGTTTAAATCCGGGCGGTGTTCATTTAAATAATTTCCAACTGCATGAAGCAAGTGTGTTTTTCCAAGACCAACTCCAGAATAGATAAATAATGGATTAAATTTTTGGCCAGGGTTTTCTGCAACACTTTGCATTGCTGCGCAAACAACTTGGTTTGATTTGCCAACTACGAAATTGTCAAAAGTATATTTTTTGTTGAACTTTGATTTTAACGCTGGTTGGTCTTGCATTATTGTGTCAAGTTCTTTTTCTTGTTTGCGAATGCTTTGTTCGTATTCTTGACTATCTGTGATTCTAACAAAGGTGTAAGGTGTAAATTCTTGACGAACACATTTTGTGATCTTTTCAAAAATACCAGATTGATTTGCTGAATTTTTTGCGTTCACTCCAGGTGCCATCAAAATCAATTCATCATTTGCATATTGGATTGGCGTTAGAGTGTTAATCCACAAATCGAATGTTACAGCATTAACTTCGTTTTCAAGTTTGTTTAAAACTTTTTTCCATTGGTCAAGTAAAAACATAGGCAACTCCTTAATTATTTTTATTATAAACTATTTTGATAAATAAGTCAATAAGATTGTGGATAACTTTCATCTCGACATTTTTTTGTTTTGAACTTTGTAAAAGTAAAAAAAACAATTAAAATAAATCTAATTTCAATAAAAAATATTCAAAATGGATTGTATTTTTGAGAATTTAAAACAAATTTTAAATAAAAAAGAAAAAAATATAACAATAAAAATTTTAATAAATTGGATTATCCACTTTTACACCAAACAAGTTATCAACAAAAAAACGCCCTAAGGCGCTTTAGAGAACTTTTCCATTTTGAATTTCTTTTTTATTATAAGATAGATTTGTGTTTGGAATTGATGTGCATGAAATGAATGTTTGATATTTGGTTGTCATGTTTAGAAGACGTTCCTGCCTTTCATTATCCAACTCACTCAAAACATCATCTAGAAGCAATATTGGATATTCACCAATTTCTTCTTTAATAACTTCCATGAGAGATAATTTCACAACAAGAGCAACTGTTCGTTGTTGACCTTGACTTGCATAATGTTTTGTGTCTAAATCGTTTATTTTGAAAATAATATCATCTCTGTGAGGACCTATAGTTGTATAACCCAAATCGATTTCTTTTTCAATTGAAGAATCAAATTGTTTGATTAAATATTCCTTTATTGATAAATTTTCTTTCATAGAATAACTGTAAGAAATATCTAAAATTTCATTAATTGTTATTGTTTTGTGAATGTTTTTTGCAATATTGTTAATATTTTCAATAAATTTTAATCTTTTTTCAATAATTTTTTCTGCGGTGTCAATTAATTGTGGGGTGAAAAGTTTTAGCTGTTCAACCTTAGAATCGTGACTGTCTAAACTTTTTAAAATCTGATTTCGCATTTTTAAGATGCGGTTATATTTCATTAAATTATAAAGATATGTTTTATCAAATTGACTTATTGAAACATCTAAAAAGTTTCTTCTATCTTCTGGTACTTCTTTAATAAGTTTTAATTCGTCTGGACTGAAATACACAACAGATAAAGTTCCAACAAGTTCAGTAAGTTTTAATATGTTAAGATTATTTATCTTAATGGACTTCTTTTCTGATTTATCTAAATACATTTCAATTGTTTTGTTTCCTGCAATGGTTGAAAAATTAACTCCCACTTTAGCTTTATTTTGGTTGAAACGGATTATTTGTTTATCTTTGCTGTTCTTTGGACTTTTTCCAACGCTAAGAAGATAAATTCCTTCAAGCATGTTTGTTTTTCCTTGTGCGTTTGAACCAACAATAAAATTTAAACCGTCGTTAAAATTTGTTTTTGTGTAAGTGTAATTTCTAAAGTTATTAAGTTCTAGGCTATTTATTTTCATTCTGAAGTTATTATATAAAAATAAAAAAAACTTGTCAATTTTTTTAAAATATGTTAAAAAATTTTAAAATTTAATTAAATTATTAATGTTTTTATTTTAAATTTTAAAAACTTTTATTAGATTTAAAGTTTTTATTGTTACTATTTATTTTTCAAGGAATGTTTTACTACCTGTCATCCTGAGCGTAGTCGAAGTATCTATACAATAAAATCCTTTAAGGTTAATTACATAGATTCTTCGACTTCACAATGTTACGCTCAGAATGACAATTGAGATTCTTTTCTCTCGCGCGCGTGCGCGCGTACGCGTATACGCGCGTGTATACACACGCGCACGCACATACATGCGCGCGCATTTATATAAGGAAAGGTTATTGACAAAATTTTATTTTGTGATATAATACCGTCAATGAAAGTAATCAAATAAAGGAGTTATCATGAAATTTGAAGAGTTTCGAAGTTTAATTGAAGAAAGAAAAGAGTTAACAAATGGTCTAATTGGGGATATAACTTTTTTAAGAATTCAAGAAATTGATAAAAAATTGTGCCATGAAGAGTGGTTAAGATTTAAAGATATTAATAATAAAAAATTATATTTAAATGTTATGAAGAGTAAAATAAATTTGTTATTTGAAGTTGGTTATGAAAAAGTTGATGAAATGTTAAAAAATTATTTTGCTGATGAGGGTGGTGAAATTACATATATTACTTATCCTTATAGAGAAAACAATCCTACTTATATGGAATTAAGAACAACTAAAGGTACTTATGATTTAGGTTGTTATAATGATATATTGTATTGTTTATGCACACAGGGAAAAGATTGTTGGGAACTTTTGCTGAGAGATTATCCTAGTTTGAAGGATTATTTATGGTACGAATTTTTAATGTTTAAAAATGAAGAAAAATTAACAAGAAAATCTTTAATTCAAACAATAATTGATGAAAGAAATAAAGAGCAAGAGTTGTTAGAAAATCCAGAAGTTAGAAAAAATAGAATTGAGCAAATTGAGAAAGAAAAACATTCTCTTAGAGATGAGTTAAATTCATTAAATGCTTCTCTTTCAGAAATTGAAATTTAAAAAAAAAGATGTCAATTAAGGCATCTTTTTTGTTTACTTTATTGGATTTGTTTTTGGTTGGTTTTTATCTCGTGGATATTTCTTTGGTGTTTCTTTAATTTTTTCGATTATAACAATGTTTCGTTCACCATAACTATTTGGTAAATCAAAACGGATTGATTTCAAAACTTTTCCGCCTAAGATTTCCAATGCGTTTTCTGCTTCCATAAATTCTTCAGCAAGGTTACTACCCTTATATGCAATCACAATTCCACCAACTTTAACAAGTGGTAATAAATATTCCAAAAGAGTGTTCATTTTGGCAACAGCTCTGGCCACTGCAACATCAAATTTTTCACGATTGTTTTTTGCAAAATCTTCTGCACGAGAGTGAACGTTAGTTGATTTGATTTTAAGTTTATTACAAATACAATTCAAGAAAGTTACACGTTTGTTTAAGCTATCAACCATAGTGATGTCAATGTCAGGGCGAACAATTTTAAGTGGTAAACTTGGGAAACCTGCACCTGTTCCAACGTCGACAACACTTGCACCTTCTTTAATTATGTCAACAGACAAAATACTATCTAAAAAGTGTTTTGTGAAAACGTCGTTTCGCTCAGTGATTGCGGTTAGGTTGACTTTATCATTATATGAAACAAGTTCTTGATAATAAATATCAAATTCATTCCTGTGTTTATTAATTAAGTTTTGATAATCTGTTAATAACATACGATTTCCATTATAAATAAAATTGTGTTTTATGTCAAAGGAATTTTTAATTCCATTATAAATAAAATTTTATCACAAACAATCTTTAAAAGATTTTGATTGAAGATAATAAATATAATCTTTAAAAGTGTCGCCAATTCCCAAACCAACAAGTTCAGGACATGCAGAACTTAATGTTATAGAGTCAGTCTTTGATAAATAATCTTCAAGTTTCTTGATCATTTCTTGTTTTTCTGTTTTGTTTGCTTGACAATATTGATCATACCATAAAGTTGAAACAATTTCTCCAATTACATATCTGAATCTATATTGGCTATAAGCATTATGGGTGTTATCTTCTTTATTTCTTTCTGCCATAAATCTGCTTCTGTTCATAACATATTTGAAACGCTCTTTTTTAGAAAATGGGGATTGTAATCTTTTAACAAAACGTTCAAAACTTTTGGCAGTTATTGGACAACCAACATGGCTTAAAATATCATATTCCTCACGAATTAAATCAAGATTATTCAATAAAGTATTATGTCTTATTGATTCAAAATTTTTAAAGTCATCATTTGATATAATTCCTCTATTAACTAAATATTCCATAAACAAATATTCGATGATATGACTTTCAATTTCACCAATGCAATCCCTATCGTATTTACCTAGAGAATTAATAAAATCTATAAATTTATTTTCATCATTTTGTTTTATTAAATCTGTTTTTTTTGTGTGCTGAGAACTCATCGCGTGAGACAACTCGTGAGCCGCAACACGTAAACCCTCCACAGTTCCATCAAGACTAATTTGAATATAAATATAGCTGTTTCTGTTTGAATGTTCTGCAAAACTTCGTCCAAACCTTTTGTCGTTTTTATCCTCAATAATTTCAACTTTGTAATCAGGATTAGGGTTTTCTTTGTTTAAAATTGAATCAACTTTTTGAGATAAACTAGGACTTAAAGTTCTGTAAAAATCCTTGACGATTTCAAGAAGTTTTTCTTGAGATAAATTTAATTGCTTTTCTTGTTCAATAGGTAGAAAATCCTCACATTCAGTTCTAATTTCCTTTAATCTATTTATTGCAGACTTACCGCCATAAACAGCATCATGTAAATAGTTCTTAAAGCCATGAGCTTGAACTTTTTTGCATTTTTCATTTAGTTTTTCAACAAATTCATCATCATAGACATAACCATTATAAACAAATTTCATAAACTCTCCTTGGATTTCACTTCGCATATGGGATTACTTGATAACACTTAAGATGACAAAGTTTTAAATCAAACCTTTCATTTTTAAGTATACAAGCAAAACATTGATATCGCTTGGACTTACTCCGTCAATACGTTTTGCTGAACCAATGCTTGCTGGTTTAAACTTGTTAAGTTTTTGACGCGCTTCAAGGCGAAGTCCGCCAATTTCAGCGTAATCAATCTCTGGCAAAGCGATTGTGTCTGTCTTTTTTTGCTTTTCAATTTGTTCAAGTTCTTTTTTTATGTAACCTTCATATTTAATTTCAGTGTTAACGTAATCTAAAATATTGTTAGGAATATTTTCAAACAAATTAAAGTGATGTTTAATATCAAAAATTGTTATATTGTTTCGTTTAATACATTCTTTTAAAGTTAATCCGCCATGTGGCAAACTTTCGTTCTTTTCTGTGAAAAGTGGGGTTAACTTTGTTGGATTGCACATTGTTTTAAGTTGAGCGTAAACATCTTCAATTTGTTTCAATTTTTTCTTAAAAATCTTATATCGTTTATCATCAACAAGACCAATTTCCCTACCGATTTCAGTGAGACGTAAATCACAATTGTCTTGACGTAGAATTAAACGATATTCTGCACGTGACGTCATCATTCGATAAGGTTCAATTATGTCTTTGGTTGTTAAATCGTCAATTAAAACACCAATGTATGCTTGATCTCTTCCTAAAACAAACGGTTGCTTGTTGTCAATATAACGTTCGGCATTAATTCCAGCCATAAGTCCTTGAGCGGCAGCTTCCTCATAACCACTTGTTCCGTTAATTTGACCGGCAAAGAAAAGCCCATTTATGTGTTTGCTTTCAAGGTTGTTTTTAAGTTCGGTTGCATTAATACAGTCGTATTCAATTGCGTATGCAAAACGCATTATTTTAACATTCTCAAATCCTGGAATAAGTTTATACATCTTTCTTTGAACTTCACTTGGCATACTTGAAGAAATTCCTTGAACATAAACTTCATCACTATTTTCACTTTCTGGCTCTAAGAAAAGTTGGTGACGTTCTTTGTCGCTAAAACGCATGATTTTATCTTCAATGCTTGGACAATATCTTGGTCCAATTCCATTAATTTTCCCCGAATATAAAGGGGCTTTATCAATGTTTGCTCTTATGCAATCATGCATTTCAGTTGAAGTGTAACCAAGGTAGCAAGGAAGTTTGTTTTTAACCTTTTTATTTAATGCTGAAAAACTTGTGATTAGTTCGTCTCCTGGTTGAATTTCAAACTTTGAGTAATCAATAGATTTTCCGTCAACACGCGCTGGTGTTCCTGTTTTAAAACGACGAATTTCAATGCCTAAATCCATTAAAGATTTTGTGAGCATATTGCTTGGTTCAAAACCGTTTGGTCCTGTAAATTTTTCATAATCTCCAATAATAATTTTTGCATTTAAATAAACCCCTGTTGAAACAACAACGGCGTTGCATGAAAACACTTCGCCCATGCCTGTTTTAATTCCAACAACTTGACCGTTTTCCACTAAAATCTCAGCAACTTCGCATTGCAAAACGTCAAGGTTTGTTTGATGTTCGATTGTGTGTTTCATTTCAGAGTGGTAAGTTACTTTATCAACTTGCGCACGCAAAGATTGAACTGCAGGGCCTTTTCCAGAGTTTAACATTCGAAGTTGCAACATTGATTTATCTGCATTAACACCCATTTCGCCACCAAGAGCATCTATTTCGCTTGCAAGTTGACCTTTTGCAGTTCCACCAATTGACGGATTGCAAGCCAAAAAAGCAATACTATCAAGATTGAGTGTTGTAAGCAATGTTTTCTTGCCAAGGCGTGAAAGAGCAAGACATGCTTCACTTCCAGCATGTCCACTTCCAATAACTATTGCATCATAATGGTCTACAACATTTTCCATAATTGTTTTATTATAACACACTTTTTTGAAATTTCAACTAGATTAATTTAATTTCGATTCCAACGACACCATATTTTTCTTGTTCTTCAACAGGGTAAAATTGTTGCATATCTTTAGGATTTGCAACTTCATTTTCAGTATAACCTAATTGGATTTTATTAAACATATCATAAAGGTCTTTAAAACTTGAAACTTTATGTAAATTAATAATTCTTGTTTTTATTATTTCAATTTCATGTGGACGTTTTTTGAAAATTAAAATATCACCAACTTGATATTGCTTGCGCTTTTCGTCCAGCAAACGCATTTCAATAGTCTTTGTTCCGTTTTTGATCAATTCAAAATATTTTTCATCCAATCTTAATTCAAAAGTGTTCATATATTTCCTTTTATTTTTTAGATCCTTCGACTACGCTCAGGATGACATGTGGCCGCTCAGGATGACATAAGATTACTTTCCTAAGCAAAATTTAGAGAAGATTTTGTCAATGATTGCTTCATTACTTGTCACACCGCTAACTTCACCAAGCGAATTCCAAGCGGTTTTAATTTCACTTGACACAATATCCATGGTTGTAAAATCAAAAATATTAACTATGTTTTCTAGGGCAGATTTTGCATTTTTAATTGCTTCGATATGGCGAGTGTTTGTTAAATAAAGTTTATCTGATTTTAAACTTCCGCTAATTGTTTTGTTAAAGATTTCTTGTTTTAAATTGTCTATATTGTCATTGTTTGTTGCGCTAATATAAAAATATTTATTATCTCTTTTACCTTTTAAAATATCTGTTTTGTTAAACACTTCAATGAAAGGTTTATTTGTAACAATTTCGCAAATATCATCAGGAGAACTAACTTTTAAAACAAGGTCGGCATCATCAAGAGTTTTAAGAGCTTTATCTATTCCAATTCTTTCAACAATGTCATCACTTTCATGAATTCCTGCGGTGTCGAAAAGACGGAAAACAATACCATTGAATTCATAATCAGCTTCAACAATATCCCGAGTTGTTCCTGCAATATTTGTAACAATTGCCTTGTCTGATTTTGTTAATGCGTTCAATAGGCTCGACTTACCAACATTAGGAGCGCCAACAATGGCAACTTTGATTCCATTTTTAATCATAAGTCCACTTTTGCTTTCTAAAATTAAAGATGAAAATTCTTCAATTAAATAACTTAATTTTTCTTTAATGTTTGTTGTTTCATCATCAGTGTATTCATATTCTGGATAATCTAACTTTGCTTCAATTTCAGCAAGAATTTCAGTGAGACTGTTTTGATATTCTTCTATCTTTTGCTTCAACTTTCCTTGCATTAAACTGCTTCCAGCTTTGACTTGCATTTCACTTTCAGCATTGATTAAATCCATAATTCCTTCCGCTTGGTCAACGCTCATTTTTCCGTTAATAAATGCACGTTTAGAAAACTCTCCAGCTTCAGCTAAAGAACAACCCAAATTAACACATTCGTCAATAATTTGTTGGGCAAGATAATATCCACCATGAGAGTGGATTTCGGCAACATCTTCACCAGTAAAACTAAATGGTGCACGAAAAAAGACAACAAGACATTTGTCTATTAAGTCGCCAAAATATACGTTTTTTAAATACATTTTTCTTGGCTCAAAATCTAAGTTTTGTTTGATTAATTTTTGCAAAATTTCTTTTGATTTTTCACCACTGATTCTTATAACAGCAACACCACTATTCCCTGCCGGCGTTGCCAACGCAACTATTGTTTTCATAATAATAATTATATCATAATGTAAGCAAACAAGCAAGACGTATTTTAAATTTGATATAATAATATGTAAAAATTTCTTAAAAATAGTTGAAAAATTAATTTATATATGTTAGAATTCCAAGCCGGAGAAAAACATGAAAACAATTAAATTTGATTCAATAGAAGATTATGAAAATTATTTAAGTGAAATATTTCCACACCTTGCGCAAGATAGGGAGTATAATATTTTTATGCATTGTGTAACAAGTAGAACAAGCTATTTTGTTGAAAGAAGCAAAACTCCTGATGAAGATGTGAGAAAAAAAGTTGAAAGCATCATGAAGCGCGGTTTAAATCTTGATGGAACTCAAGACTATGGAAACTATGGATCAATTAACGGAACAGCGAAATTTTACGGAAATTCAAGAGATGTTGATGTTAAAAATATATCAGAATACGATTATTTTAGTGGAACAGATAATGTTCATTCAATAATTATTGCCATTCCAAAATATATTCAAGTTTATGGGGAAAAGGTTGAATTTTCCTCTTATAATGGAAGTATGAAACATGCGTCTCAACATGTAAAGGATTGTTTGTTTGATTTAATTAAGGGTTATTATCTTCCATTAGAATTTATTTTTGCACATCAAATTGTAAACAAGAAAACAGGTGAAGTAACACTTAATTTAAATGAAAAACATTTATCTATTATTTCGGATGACGACAAAGATGAACTTTTAAGAGAAATGACTGAAAAAAGCGAACAAGTTCTTGAATATTGTAAAAGTAAATACAATGTTAGCAATTATGAAGATATTTTTAAAAGTATGACTGACGAACATATGGATGCAATAGATGACTATCTAAATGAACCATAGAAAAAACACGGGCAGATAAATCCCGTGCTTTTTATGCTTAAATATCAAAACTTAATTGGTTGTCTTCGGTGATATACTCTATTTTTTCACCTGTTAAAACGTCAACAAGATATTCTTTTGTTGTGTTTCCAATTTCTTTAACATAAAGATAATGCTCACAAACAACAACTTCAAGATCTCTAATTGGTTCTTCAAGCGTTCTGGTGTTTCTGTTTCTATTTCTGTTGTGGATCTGAAATATTGGTTTTTTATCGTTAATATTTTCAACACTATCTGTGTTGTAGAATATGAAAGATTTGCTTTCAAACTTAAGTTCTGGATTATTCTTTTTCAGAAAATCTTTCGCTTCATCTCTAAGGACAAGTAAGACACCATTTGGGTAAAACTTCACATAATGACCAAGAAGTTCATCAACTTCTTCTTTTTTAAAAAACAAGCAACGGTCCCCCTCTATGTTTCTTTTGCTTTCAAAAGGGCTTAAGCTTGGATCGATTTCTTGTAATTGTTTTTGTTTGCTTAAAAGTGGACTGATAGACATAAGATCTCCTTAAATTATTTAGGTAATATTAGCAGAATTCCTACATTTTGTCAACAATCAGATGTTGATATTATTTAAACAATTATTTTTTAAACTTGTTGAGTGTTTAATTTTTCCCTGTGTTTAATTTCAGATTCAATTAAAGAAATCTTTTGTTCAACAGGAAAAGACAAATATTCCACAACTTCAGCAGATTGAGTTTTTTTAATTTTTTCTAATTCTGATTTTCGAAGTTCTAATGCTTTTTGAAGTTGTTTATCGCTCATAACAGCAAGTCTATTCCTTATGTTTAATAAAACTCGTTTTGGAATCATCATAATTATTTTCTCCTTATGGAAATAATATAACATGAAAACGTTATTTTGTAAATACCTAAATTGAAAATAAAAAATAGTAAAAAACTTAATTTTATTGACATTAAAGAATTAATTATGATATTATAAATGTAACAAATACGACAAAGATAAATAAGTCGTAAATAAAAGGAGATGCAAATGAAAAAAATTATTAAATTGTTTGTATTGGCTATTATGATACTCCCATGCTTCATGTTTACTGGATGTGCTTTATTTAGTCCAACAAACACACCGGTATCTAGCCCAAGTTCTAGTTCTCAATCTGGATCTGGTTCACAATCTGGGTCTGGCGGTAGCGGTCAAACACCACAAAACAATGTTACTATAACATTAAAACTAAACGGTGGTAGCGGGCTTTCTAAATTATCTTACAGCGGGGTTGCCGGAAGTGCATTAGATTTACCTACTCCTACTTACTCAGGAGCAACTTTTGAAGGTTGGTACAATGGCAGTACAAGAGTTTCGAATGATGATGTTTTCCCAAGTTCAAGTCAAACTTGGACTGCAAAATATGCTTTAAACTCAGCAAAAAATTGTTCAATTGATGCAGAATCAACATCTGTAATGTCAACAACAAGTATGTATAGATACTTTAAAACAAATCAATTAACTGCTGATGAATTGATACTATTTAAAAGTATGTTGCAATATGGAACAGAAGTTAATGTTTCTTGTAGTTTTGAAAGTATGGCTGGAGGTGGAAATTACAAAATCAACCTTCAAGGAGCTAATGAGCTTCCTGATATTGCAAGTGCAACATATAATGATACTTCATATACAAGGCACACAATTACCAAAACTGCTGGTGTTGGACTATTTGAGCCAAAAGCTGATGGTACATTCTTTGCTCTCACAAAACTTATGTCGGATGGCGTTAACGTAAGGAATATTAAAGTTACCTTTACATTCACATTACCACAGGGAGCATTAATTTAATAGAAAAAAACCAGTGTACCTCACTGGTTTTTTTGTTTTTGGTGCGTCCTAAGGGATTCGAACCCCTGACCTTTGGTTCCGTAGACCAACGCTCTATCCAGCTGAGCTAAGAACGCATTTATTTTAAACGTACTAAGTATAGCATATTAAACAAATTTTTGCAACACTTTATTTAAAATTTGTTTAAATTTTACATAAATTTGTAAAGGACTTCTTTTTTAATCAAGCAAACTAAAAGCAAAAAAAGAAGCGCAAAGACTTCTATTCTTGAATGTTGTTTTGCGCTTTCTTTTTTCTGATTAAAAATCTGATTAATTCGTAAATAACAACAATTGCTATAATTATAAGGAAAATATAGAACAGCCAATTGTTTAGCCATGGGAAGAACTCTAAAATCAATGTAATCAATAATCCTGCAACAATGTTTCCGGCAATCACAGAAGTACATGACGAGATGTAATCCAATCCAACAAAAACAGCAACACAAGTTCCAGTCCAAACGCCAGTAAGTGGTAATGGTATGGCTACAAATATAAAGATAGCCAACATCTTTTTCCAATAAGCTTTACTAAAACGTTTACTCTTCTCTTCCGCATTTTCAATGTTTGTTGTTTTGCTTCTAACCCTATTTTCAATACCTTGAGCTAGTTTGCCAAAAAGTTTGGTTTTCTTAAGCCTGTTTATAATCGGTAAGAAGATCAAAGCAATCACTGGAACAACCAAACTGCTTCCAAGTAAACTCCAGCTGAATGCTGTCCACTGGTTCATTACCAAATCACCCCAGAAACCCGGGTTGGTTGCAAATGGTATTGCTCCACGTAATTCAATTACGGGCAGCATTGCAATTAACATTGTTGCTAAAATTATATTGTCATTAAACACTGTTGAAAACAAGTTGTGTAAAAATTCCGTCATAGATATCCTTTTATATAATTAGATTATAAAAAATTTATAAATATGTCAAATAAAAAGTGTTTTTTAACAAAAAACTAATAAAATTTCACGGTTTACAAAGAAAAAATAAAAAATACAACAGTTTTTTGAAATTTTTTATATATTTAATTGATTATTTTGTGAAAAAATATTATTATATTAAGGGGAGACTATATGGGAAAAATTATTGCAGTAACAAATCAAAAAGGTGGCGTTGGTAAAACAACAAGTTGTGTCAATCTAGCCGCTTATATTGCTAGCGCTGGCAAAAAAGTTTTATTAATAGATATTGATCCTCAAGGTAACGCTTGTTCAAGTGTTGGTGTTGAGGTTGAAAAAGAACAAAACTCAATTTATGAAGTGTTGCTTGGTGAGGCTAAAATTCAGGAAGCGATTTATCCGTCTGTTATGGACGGATTAGATGTTATTCCTTCAACCGTAGACCTTTCAGGGGCTGAGGTTGATTTGGTATACATGGATAATCGAGAAAAAATCTTAAAAGAAGCTTTGGCAACGATTCAAGCTAGGTATGATTATATTTTTATTGACTGTCCTCCTTCATTAGGGTTGTTGACGGTAAATGCTTTAACAGCAACAGATTCGATTATTATTCCAATTCAATGTGAATATTTTGCCTTGGTTGGCTTGGGACAATTAATGAACACGGTTAGATTAATAAAAAAGCATTTAAATCCAAATATCGAAATCGAGGGTGTTCTTCTTACAATGAAAGACAATAGAAGTAATTTGGTTTCACAAGTTAGTGAAGAAATTAGAAAATACTTTGGTGCCAAGGTTTACGAAACTTACATTCCAAGAAACGTCAGATTAGCGGAAAGTCCAAGCCATGGTAAACCAATAGTTATGTATGACAATAAAAGCAAAGGTGCAATAGCATACAAAAATCTTTCGGATGAATTTTTAAGAAAACAATAAATAATATTTAAAAAATGTTCCACGTGGAACATTTTTTATTGTATCTAACAACAAAACATATTTTCATTAGAAAATTGTTTTCTTTGGTTTAAAAAATATTGTTTTGTGAGAAATGTACACAAATATTAAAACGAATAACTTTATTATTTATGCAGTAGTGTTAATAGTGTAAAGATTTTTCTGGTTGTGTTATAACAACAATAATTGATGTAGTTTATCAATAAGGCTTATTCAAGATTGTGCTAGCCTAAATTTTAAAAGCTTTTATTTTATGCGAAATATCTTGCTATACTAGAACATGATAATAAAAATCATATAATTCGTGTTGTTGTCAATATTTTAGGTATATATAATTTCAATTTAATATACTGTTTAATAAATTATGTGATAATTGTATCTTAAAAACCTATTTGTACTTTTTTAAGAAATTTCTACGAAAACTTCAAAAAAACATTAAAAAACTGTTATTTTTTGATTTTTTTACGAAAATGTTCCACGTGGAACATTTTCGTTTTTAAAATACGAATAAAACTAATATTTTAGTAATGTATGGATATAATTATAATTTTTTATATAAAAAAGTTGACACGCGGTTGAAATTTAACTATAATATTAATAGGATGTTCGATGTGAACTATGGAGGTTATATGAAAATGGGTTTGGGACGTGGCTTGGATAGTCTTCTTAAAGTATATGATGAAGAAGTTAAAACAGAGAAACAAGAAAGATCTATCACAAACTACGAAATGAGACAAGGTGATGTTCAAAAAATAGAATTGGATAAAATATATACTAATCCAAATCAGCCAAGAAAGAATTTTGATAAAGAAAGCTTAAATGAACTTGCTGAAAGTATTAGGGTGCATGGGTTAATTCAACCTATTATTGTAAATGAAATGCCTGATGGTTACATGATTATTGCTGGAGAAAGAAGATTTAGGGCTTGCAAGATTTGTGGATTAAAAGAAATTGATGCAATTGTAAAAAGTTATTCTAACAAACAAATAGCAGAAATAGCCATCATTGAAAATTTACAAAGAGAAGATTTGAATCCTGTTGAAGTTGCAAAAGGTATTAAACAATTAATGGAAGAATATGGTTTGACGCAAGAAAAAGTTGCTGAGCGCCTTGGAAAATCGCGCTCTGCCATTGCAAATTCTTTAAGAATACTTACATTATATCCTGAAGTTATTGATTTGATTGAAAAGGGTAAAATTTCTTTTGGTCATGCAAAAATACTTGCTTCTATTGAAGATTATGCGACACAAATTATTTTGGCAAAGAAAATTGCAAAAGATAAATTAACCGTAAGAGATCTTGAAAAAGAAGTTGAAGCTATTCTGGGGAATAAAAAGAAAAAGAAATTGCCAAAACTTCCTAGTGATGAATTGCAAGACTTTATTGGTGAACTTCAAAGAAAATTAGGAACAAAAGTTTCTGTTATTGGAAATGATAGAAAGGGACGAATCTACATTGATTATTATTCTCAAGATGATTTAGATCGAATTTATGACATTGTACTTCGCAAATAAAGAAATTTGCGTCTGATAAAAAAAAACAACAAGCGCACATTGGTTAAATTGTGCGCTTGTTTATTAAAACTTATATTAGAAAAAAGAGGATTTACTTTTATCTGAAAACTTTAATGTTTTTAGGTTTCACACTTGCGAAGTGTTTTTTGAATTCTTGTAGTACCAACTGTTGTGTTTCTTCAAGAGATTTATTTGAAACAAATGCAGCCGCTCCTATGTGACCGCCTCCTCCGTGTTGAGTTGCTATTTTCGAAACGTCATAACCTTTTTTTGCTCTCATGCTTGCATAGTATAAATTGTTTTTAGGTTCAATAAAGCAAACAAGTTTAGCTGAGTTTATGCTTGCAATTTGATTAACAATGCCACACATATCGTTATGTTCGGCATTGTGTCTGTTAACATCTTCTTTTGTTAAGTGTGTGATAATGATTTGATTATTTTCAAATGCTTGAATGTTTTTAATTGCTAAAGCTAAAAGTTTCATGCTTTTTGTTGAGTTGTTGGCTAAAAATGTTCTATAAATTAGTTCTCTATCGATGTTTTCTGCAAATTCGCTAACAAATTTAAATGTCCTGTTGGTTAATGCGCCAACGATGAAGTTGTTGGTATCTGTTATTATGCCAGCATACAACTTTCCTTGTTGCTTCGAGTTGGTTTCATAATTAAAGCTCTTTAATATTGAATATACAATTTCGCAGGTTGAACTACATAGTTCTACTATGTTAATATTACCACTATAATTATTTGTGGCGTGGTGGTCGATAACAACTTTATTTTTGGCATTTTCAAATAAGGATTTATATTTTCCTAATCTATCAGAATTTGGACAATCCATCATAATCGCAGTTTCATAATTTGTTTCGTTGATATTGATTTGGGTGTCTTCAAGTATTTCTTTAAGCTTTTCGGATAAATTTTTACATTCTGCGAACAAGTTAACTTTTTCGATTTTAAGATGAGATTTTAAAAAGTCTTGAAATACCACCATACTAGCTAAAGCGTCTGGGTCTGGGTCTGTGTGAGCAATCAAACAAACTGATTTAGAATTCGTAATTGATTTTAAATTTCTATATGTATTCATGGAGTTATTATAACATATTTTAGAAGACAAAGTCATATTTTTAAACACCTGAATTTAATATTTTATTGAACAAATGTGCGAAAAGTTATCCACATTCGGTGGATAACTCTGTGGATAACTTGTGGAAAAGTCGAATTTTGTTATAAAAACTATACTTTTTGAGTGAAATTATTGATTGAATGAGATTTAGAGATTCAATATTTCGTTATTAATTTAAGCGTTTCGTCATATGTTAGAGTATGATGAAATATTTTATTAAGCATAGAACTTTAATGGTCTTTTTTATCTGTTTTATTTTCCTTTCATGTGTTTTTTATGGGGTTGTTGTTAATAGTGTTTCAAGGTTTAATGGTTTCACAATTGTTATTGATGCAGGACATGGAGGGAGAGATGGTGGTAGCGTTGGCGTAAATGGAACAATTGAGAAAAAGATTAATTTAGAGTATGCTTTGTTGTTAAAGCAAAAGCTGGTTAAAGATGGATATAAGGTTGTTTTAACAAGAGAAAATGATGATGGATTATATTCTGCTTTTGCAAAAAATAAAAAGCAGAGTGATATGAATGCTCGTTTTAAAATCATTGAAAACGCGAATCCGAATTTGGTGATTAGTATACATATGAACAGTTATATAAATCCGTCAGCTCAAGGAGCAACAACCTATTATAGGGTTGGTGATGGTGCAAGTAAAACCTGTGCTGATTTGATTCAAAAATCTCTTGCAACTTATTGTGGAGCAAGATTTCAAACTGGAAAAGTTGGTGATTATTATATGTTAAACTGTAGTTACTACACTGCGGTTTTAATTGAATGTGGATTTATTTCAAACCCCGAAGAAGAAAAATTATTAAATTCGGATGATTATAAAAATAAATTAATAAATGCAATTTATAATGGTGTTTTATTATATTTTGGAAATAATCATATTTAAAAACAAAAATAATTAAAAATTCAAAAAAAATCTATTTTTTAGTATTTTTTTAATATTTTATAACAATTTTAATATTTTTTAAAAAATTTTTTTATAATATTTATCTTGAAATTCATAAAAAGAAAAAAGCAAGAAATTAATCTTGCTTTTTTTAATGTTATTAATTTGCAAAGTTGGTGTCCAAGATTGACAAGTTTCCACTGGTTGTTGTTGCAATCAATAAGTTTGATGATGTTGACGAGCAATTCACATTTGTTTGCGGATGTTCTTTATCTGTGTATCCACCATACTGAATTGTTTGAGTTAAGTTTACTCTAACATTGCCAGAAGTGGATTTTGTTAATAATGAATAAACACTATCTTTATTGACAACTAAACTTAAGTTGCCGTTTTTTCCAGAGATTTCGTTTGATCCAATAACATCATTCATTTTAATATTAATTCGTCCGTTTCCTGTTACTTGAACACCTTCGTTTTCTCCAACAAGCCCCAAATGTTCCACTCCTGTTGCTGTAAGTTTTCCATTGTAAAGTCTTGCATTTAAAACTCTATATTGAAGTCCGTTTGCGCTGTTTTTATAACTTTCTGCTTCTTCAGCAAAATGAATTTCGATTTCGCCATTATTTGTTTTTGTGGAAACAACTGTTTTTGCCGAAGAAACTTTTATGTTACCTGTGTCTGAATGTAAGATTACGTTAGATTCTGCATTTTTAACATTGATGTTTCCGGACTTTGTTTTAATTGTTGAAATTGCTTTAAGTGATTCTATATCAACATTTCCTGAACCAGTAAGTTCAATGTTTGCTCCATCTGCAACTTCTTTAATTGAAATATTTGAGTCGCTTGTTAGAATGTTAACATAAGAAGCTTTATCTAAATTAATTCTACCGCCAGCAGAATATATGTTTTCTGAGAATCTATTACATTCAGAGATTTTGATTACTCCGCGAGTGTTTTTAAGAATTTTGACATCACCAAGAACTTCTTTTGTTGCATAAAACTTTCCAGATGTTAATTTTAATTGTACGTCATTTGAATTTGTTTCAACCGCTTCTGCTATTTTAAAATCGCTTTTGTTTAAATTTAGATTCATTGACCCTTTAATTGTTCCTCGGTTAAAATAGAAGTTTCCTGAATTTGTTGAGTATGTTAAATTGTTAATTTTAACATTGCTTGAATCAATGATTGTGATTGCAGATTTATTGTTTAAAGTTACATCCACTTCATATTCAGATGAAACATGAAGTCTTATGTATGAATTATTTTTTACTGCTCCTCCATACGGTTCTTCAATATTGAATGTTAAAATATTGTTCTTGATAGAAGATGATAGAGTTGCATTTTCATTTTTAGTTAAAACAAAACCAAATGAGTTTGTGAAAAGTTCAAGTGTTACTTCATTTTTTGACGTTGAAACAATTTCAACATCATAAGCTCTTGAGTTAACAATAACATGAGACACATCTTCTGCTTTATATATTGGAGACTTAATTTTTTTATTATGGTTAATGTATGTTATATTAAATAAACTTGAATCAGGAATGAAAAATAGATATAGAACCCCAACACAGCACAATCCTAATAATAATAATAAAGATATAACTAAATACTTTCCAACTTTTTTCATATTAATATTTTAATATTTAAAAAAACATTTGTCAATAGTATAAAGAAATTAAAATTAATAACTTTTAATTATTAATTCCAGCAAAAGGTTTAATTAAAATGTTTTGATATTGTTGATTTATGTGATAAAATAAAAACGATGGAGGAAATATGATTATTGGTATTGAAGGAACTGATGGTTGTGGAAAGAAAACACAAACTGATTTGTTGTATAAATTTTTAACAGAGAAAGGATTTAAGGTTAAAAAAATCAGTTTTCCAAACTATGATAGTGAATCAAGCACTTTGGTAAAGATGTATTTACGTGGAGATTTTGGAGATAGTAATAGTTTAAACGGATATCAAGCAAGTGTGTTTTATGTGGTTGACAGACTTGCAACAATGCAAAATATTAATGTTGAAGATTATGATTTTGTTTTGTTTGATAGATATGTGCAAAGTAATATGATTCATCATTCAACAAGAATGGAAAACAATAAACAGGTTGATGAGTTTTTAGATTGGGCCGAGGATCTTGAATTTAATAAACTTAAACTGCCAAAACCTGATAAGATTTTATTTCTGAATGTTCCAGTGGAAATAAGCATGAAATTAGCAAGAGAAAGAAAGGTTTTGAAAAATGGACAGGAAAAAGATATTTTGGAACGAGATCCAAATCATTTGATCAACGCTTATGAAAAAGCAAAATATGTGGCAAAAAAATTTGATTGGATTGTTATTGATTGTTCAAACGGAGAATCGATAAAAACTATAGATGAAATTCACCAAGATATCTTGACTAAACTGGGTTTAAAGTGCTAGAATATACCAGTTAAAAAGTAAAAAGGAAAAATTATGAAAAAGTATACAAGAAGAGAATTAATAGATTTATGGATTAATTATTATAAAGAAAATAATCATGTTCAGATTGATAGTGCGTCATTAATTCCAGAAAATGATCCGAGCGTTTTGTTTACGACTGCTGGCATGCATCCGCTAGTTCCATATTTGCTTGGTCAACCACATCCAAAAGGAAGAAGATTGTGTGATGTTCAAAAGTGTTTTAGAACTGGCGATATCGATGAAGTTGGAGACAATTGTCACTGTACTTTCTTTGAAATGTTAGGAAACTGGAGTTTAGGAGATTATTTCAAGCATGAAAAAGTTAGATTAAGTTATAATTTCTTAACTGGTGAAAACGGATTAAATTTAAGAGAAGATCAATTCGCTGTTACTTGCTTTGAAGGTGATGACCTTTGCCCAAGAGATACGGAAACTGCGCAACGTTGGGAAGAAATGGGGGTTCCAAAAGACAGAATTTTCTTCTTATCAAAGAATGAAAACTGGTGGGGATTAGATAAAGGCCCTTGCGGACCAGATAGTGAAATGTTCTTAGATACAGGAAAAGAAAAGTGCTCACCAAATTGTAATCCAAGTTGTAATTGCGGGAAATACATTGAAATCGGTAATGATGTTTATATGCAATTTAACAAAATTGATGAAACAACATTTTTGCCAGCTGTTCAAAAAAATGTTGACTGTGGTTTTGGCTTGGAAAGATGTTTAATGACTTTCAACAAGGCAAATAGCATTTATGTTACTGAATTATACGAAGAAGCAATTGCAAAAATTGAAAAATTGAGTGGCAAGAAATATAATGATGAGGGTGATGAATTCACAAAATCATTTAGAATTGTTGCAGATCATTTGCGTGCTTCAACAATGATTATTGGTGATGAAAAAGGTATTGCTCCATCTAATACTGGCGCTGGATATGTTTTAAGAAGATTGATAAGACGTGCAATTCGCCATATGAAAAAACTTGAAATTTCAGCAGGGCATTTAAGTGAAATTGCAGAGATTTATATTAATTATTTCAAAGAAGATTATCCAGAAGTTGATGCAAACAAGAATAGAATTTTTGAAGAACTTAACAGGGAAGAAGAAAAATTCTTAAAAACAATTGAACTTGGAAACAAAGAATTTGAAAAGGTTATTAACGGAATTGAAAGAAAAAATCAATTTATGAAACAATCAAATCCTGACTATGTGGAAGAAAAATTAATTAATGGCAAATCTGCATTTAGATTATTTGATACATTCGGATTCCCAATTGAAATGACAATTGAAATGGCTGAAGAACGTGGTTATACTGTTGATAAAGTTGGATTTGATGAAGCATTCAAAGAACATCAAGAACTTGCTCGTTCAACTAGTGCTGGAGCATTTAAAGGCGGACTTGCGGATGACAGCGTTTGGACAACAAGATTGCACACTGCAAACCATTTGCTTTTGGCGGGTCTTAGAAAAATCTTTGGTGAACATGTTGAACAAAAGGGTAGCAATATCACAAGCGAAAGATTGCGTTTTGATTTCAATTTTGAAAGAAAATTAACAGATGAAGAAGTTAAACTTGTTGAAGATTTTGTAAACGACGCAATCAACAAGGCAATTCCTGTTGAAAGACTTGAAATGACTTTTGCTGAAGCGAAAAATCAAGGTGGTTATGGAATTCATAAAGCAGACGAAAACGAAATTGTTTCAGTTTACAAAATTGGTGATGTGGATTTTCAAATTTGTGGTGGTCCACATGCCAATAACACAAGTGAACTTGTAAACTTTAAGATTGTAAAACAAGAAGCAGTTTCTGCTGGAGTTAGAAGAGTTAAAGCAGTTATCAATTTTAAATAATAAAAAAACAGGTTTTAAAACCTGTTTTTTTGTTTTGTTATTTATTCATTTTCTTTTCAAGAGTTTCAATGTAGTGAGAAATTATTTCTTGAAGCATTAAATTAATTGTGTCGTCGTCTTCGTCGCTTACGCCGATTGCGTGTATTATTCCGGCAGATAATTTTTCGCAAACTTCAATATAATGAGCGTTTGTTGCTTTTTTGTTTTTGAACAATTTCAATTCAGAACGTTTTAATGGGTGAGATGTTTCTTTGAGTTCAAGAGTGTAAAGAATTGCATCCAAAACCGCATCTTTGAAATGTTTGCTGTGAAGGAATTCGCAAGTCTCTTGATTGTGCATCTTTGTGCAGTCTAATTCTTCTTGAATTGTTTTAGACAATGTTTTTGTTGCAGCAATAACTAATTCTAATTTTTCTGTTTTGCTTTCTTCAATTTCGCCATCAGCAATGGCTGTTTCAATTTGTTTGATTGTCATAATGTCTCCTTAAAATTTATTTATTAATGCTTGCAATTAAGCAAGTAGTTTTTAAGGTAATTATATCGAACTTGTCGTATATAATGTGCCTTAAAATATAGTGACTTATTTATAGCATGAAAACAAAAACTTGTCAATAGAAAATTAATAAAAAAACACAAGATTTCTTGTGCTTTTTTGTATAAATTTGAATATATATATTAAAATTGATTATGGTGTTATATATTTATAAAAATCTTTGTAAAAATATATTTTTATTTTAATAAAATTAATTTTTTTTCTGTTTTTTATTATATTTTCAGTGTATTTATTAATAATTTTCAAAATTTAATTTAATTATTAATAATTTCTTTAAAATTATCCCATATTGTTGGCTCTGAATAATTGTTGTTACTTAAGATATTAATTGTGTCAACAACAACTCCGTCAACAACAATTTCTACTGTTCCAACAATTTCATTTTCAGTTACTTTTTTCAACTGGCTTGGTAGATGGAAATTGAGTGAGAAATTAACTTCTTGATTTATGTTTGTGATAATAGAATATTCTCTTTCAGCTTTTAGTTCAATATGATTATTTGTGCCTTTGATTTTTATTGATCTATCAGCTAAATCGTTGTTAGAGAAAATTGTTTTGCTTTTAAAATTTGCAAAGCCATAGTTTAACATTTCGCTTGCAAGGTGAAATCTTTCCTTGCTGTTTTCGGCGCCTAACACAACCGCAATATATTTTGTGTTGTTTCGCTCAGCCCCAACTGCCAAACAATATTTTGCCTGGTTTGTTGAACCTGTTTTCCCGCCAATGCATCCTTCGTAGAAACGGCTTAATTTATTTGTGTTTGTCATTTGGGTTATTCGTCCGCTTGGGTGGGTGAAATCTTCCATCCAAATTGAAGAATATTCATGATATAAATCGTAAGAAAGCACTTGTTTTAAGACGATTGCTTGGTCATATGCTGTTGAATATCCGTCGTTTGATGGAAGGCCAGTGCAGTTTGAATAGTGGGTGTTTACGAGATCTAAATCGTTTGCTTTTTCATTCATCATTTTAACAAAGTTTTGTTCGCTTCCAGCAATGTGTTCAGCGAGAGCAACTGAACTATCATTTGCGCTTGAAACAATCACCGATTTTAAAAGTTGCCTAATTTCATACTCGCTGTTTGCATCTAAAAAAATTTGACTACCGCCCATGCCACTTGCATTATCGCTAACAACAATTTTATCATCAAGATTAATAGTTCCAGATTCAACTTGCTCCAATGTTAGCAAGATTGTCATTAGTTTTGTAACGCTTGCGATTGGAAGTTTTTCCGAACCGTTATTGTCTACTAAAACTTTTCCAGTGTTACACTCAATTAACACGCTTGATTTGTGGTTAATGTCTGATGTAAAATTTGCACTTACAATCGTTTGATTTTTTGGAATCATCATTATTGCAACAAGCAAAAGAGCCATTATCGCAATTGAAAATTTTTTTAATTTTGTCATGTTTTGTCTCCTTAAAAAATTGTTAAAAACATTTTTTGCAATAATTTAAAATTTATGTAATTATTTTTAAATAAAAAATTAAATAAAAATTTCAAAAAAATATAAAAAATAATAAAAAATTAAGCAAAATGCCTAATTTTTAACAATTTAATTAAATTTTTAAATAATTTTTTAATAAATTAATTTAGTGAAAATATTTTTTTCAACATATACCAAGTTGTTGTGAAAGGATTTTCATTATCAACTTTAACAATTAAATCCACTTTTCCAACTATTTCATTTTTTAAAATTGGACCTTTTTCAATGCTATCTGTTGTGTGTCCCCAATTGTCACCAATAAGGAAATATTCATTTTCCTCAAGACGAATGTAAGTTGTTTCATTTTTGGTTTCCACATATTTTTTAAACTCTGGATTTTTCAAAAAATCGAGATATTTTGAGTAGTAGCCAATACTACCAGTTTTATAAAAAGTTTGGTTTTCACCATATTTTTCCTTTGTGTAAAACAAACTATCGTTCACATAAACCGCGAAGTGAGTTGTTTCATCTTTAATTTCAATTTTATCACCAGGAACACCAATCACACGTTTTATAATTAAATGTTCATACCAATCAACTTTTGCAACAACAATGTCGTTTCTGGTGAAACCTGAAAATTGATTGATGTAAATTTTGTCGCCTTTTGCTTCAGGATTTGTCATTGTGTTATTGATGGTTGGTTGCATTGAAAATCCACGAACAGGAGTTTCTATGTAAAACATATGAAAACTTAAATTGATTATTGTAATGAAACTCAAGAAAAAGATTAGAACAACCAAAATTGAACTTATTATATTTTTCAAAATACGATTAGAATTTTTTTCCATTGAATAATATTATATCACAAAAAATTTAAAAATAAAATTAATTTGTCTATAAAATAAAAAAACAAGCACTAGTGCTTGTTTTTAAATCCGTCTTTTAAAGAAATGGTAGAATTGAAAATTATGTTATCTTCATTTGAATCTTTATCCATGCAATAATAACCTTTTCTGACGAATTGGAATTTATCATAAGGTTGTGCAGTTTTTAAATAGTTTTCTGCCAACGCTTTGGTTTCGGTTAATGAATTCGGTTCTAAAATTTCATCAATTGAAACTCCGTCTGATAAAGCTTTTGAAGGCCATTTATATTCTTCTTTTACTAAGTTTTTGAAATTTCTGATTGTGCATTCAAAACAGTTTTTGCTTGACACAAAGTGAATTGTTCCCTTAACTTTAATTCCGCTGTTGTCTTCGCCACTTTTCGTTCCTTCAATATATTCACATTCCAAATGGTCGATTTCGCCATTATCTTTATAAATCACTTTATTGCATTTGATGATATAAGCACCTTTGAGACGAACCATTCCTCCTTCAACAAGTCTGTTGTATTTTGGTGGTGGATTTAATGAAAAGTCTTCTTGTTCGATATAAATTTCACGACTGAATAACATTGTGTGATTGCTAGAATTTTCGTCGTTTGGGTTGTTTTGAACAACACATTCAATCTCTTGGTCTTCGGTCATGTTTGTGATAATCACTTTCAAAGGATCAAGAACAACCATTGCACGATTTGCAACTTTGTTTAAGTCATCACGAATGTGGAATTCTAAAGCGCTGAATGGAATTGTGCTTTCGCTGGCAACAACACCACAACTTCTGATGAAATTTTTAACTCCATCCGCAGTGTAACCGCGACGTTTCATTCCAACAATTGTCATAAATCTAGGATCGTCCCAACCTAAAACTTTTTTATCGTTCACTAAAGCTTTGAGATATCTTTTTCCTAACAAAACATTTTCCAAATTTAATGTCGAAAATTCACGTTGTTTTGGAGCAAAAGGTTTGTTCCAACCATGGTTAATAAACCATTCATAAACTTCTCTGTGAACTCTAAACGTGATGTCGCAAAGACTGTATGTTACTCCTTCAAGAGCATCTTCCATTGGGTGGGCAAAATCATATAGTGGATAAATACACCATTTGTTGCCGGTTTTATAGTGGTGTTCTCTTGAAATTTTATACATTAAAGGGTCTCTCATCAAGATGTTTGGATGAGACATATCAATTTTTGCGCGTAAAGTTAAAGATCCATCAGGGTGTTTTCCATCGCGCATTTCTCTGAATAATCTTAAACTTTCGTCAGCTGGACGGTCTCTGAAAGGGCTGTTAATTCCAGGTTCGGTTAATGTTCCTTTCATTTTTAGTTGCATTTCTTGAGAAAGCTCATCAACATAAGCATCGCCTTGAAGAATCATTTTTTCTGCAATTTCATAAATTTTGTCAAAATATGATTCACTTGCATAAATCATTGCTTTTGGAGTGTAACCAAGCCAAGCTAAATCTGCCATATAGCTATCAGCAAATTCACCTTGTTCACGGCTTGGATTTGTGTCGTCCATTCTAAGATATGTGTAACCGCCAAATTTAATTGCAGTTTCAAAATCAATCATCCATGCTTTGCAGTGCCCAATATGCCAATAACCACTTGGCTCTGGTGGGCAACGTGTTATAACTTCTTTGCTTCTTCCAGCTTTTAAATCTTCCAAAATTTCTTCTTCAATGAAATTTGAAGGAATGATATCATCTAATGAAATATTCATATTATTCTCCTAACATATTAATACTTATAGCACAAAACTGAAAAAAAGTAAATAAAAAAAGAGAATTTCTTCTCCATGTTTTTAATAACATGTTTATTATAGCACGAAACATATCACAAGTAAAGTGTTTTTTTGAAAATAAAGTAAACTTTATTTTTTAATAACTATTGACTTTGTGTCTGTTTTTGAACTATACTTAACTTAAATAAAAGAGGGGTGACTGATGAAAAAAAGAACAAAAGAAAAAAACAGCAAACGTTTTAACTTTTGGCCATATTTTGCGCGCCATAAAGGAATTATTTCAATTTGGATAATTTTGATGATTATTGACATTGGAATTCAAACTTTTTATGGTATTTTTGCTGGATATATTTTGGCGAACATATCAGCATCTTTGTATATTTTGGCAATTAAACAACTCATGATTATGACTGCTGTTATGTTGTTTTCTAATTTACTGGGGCATATAAGAAGTAATATCTATTTTCGGGTTTCAAATAAAATCATTAATTCAATGAGGATTGATATTGCTGAACAGGCTTTTAGTGTGGCAGACAAAGCATATACAGACCACAAAACTTCTAACTTCACTCAAAGGATTTCAAGCGACCCTACAACCATTTTTGATAAAGTGTTTGCTTTTGTGGATTATTTGCAACGCATCATCACAGCCGTTATTATGATTACTTACATTATAATAATAAGTTGGATTGTTGGATTGATTGCGGTTGGAGCAATACTTATTGTGTTCACTCTTGAAAAGGTTAGAAGAAAAATATTTAGAAAGAACCGTAAGGAATTGTTAAAAAGAAATGAAAAAACAGGTGGTTTCCTAAATGAAATTGTTAGAAGTCAAAAAGATATCAAATCTCTTAATTTGGAAAACAAGTTGCGTGAAAATTTAACCATTTTGGCGGATAGTCAAGCTGAGCAAAACATTAAAACTAGTGTTGTTAATAGACGTTTTAATACAATTAGATTTATGTTTATCAACATAATAGTGTCGGGAATTTTAATTTTAGGTTTATGGCAAACGCATCTTGGACTGCTTTCATTAGCGTCGTTTATGATAATTTATAGCAACAGATATGAGATAGACTATTTGGCAAACATTTTAACAAACTTTACGGACTTTTCAACAGAAATAGATTTGGCAGTATCTCGTATAAGTGAGCTTTACGAAGATGACGAATATGAACTTGAAAAATTTGGAAACAAAAGATTAAAAAATGTTAAGGGAAATATTAAATTTAAAAATGTGGGATTCGGTTACGTGGAATATAAAGAAAAATCAGATGAAGAAATTAAAGCTGAAATAAACGAAAACAAAAAGAAAAAGATTAAAGGTAAGATTAAAACTCGTGTTCAGATTGGCAAAAATATGGTTTTTGAAAATTTAAATTTTGAAATTGAACCAAGCACCACAGTTGCTTTTGTTGGCGTTTCGGGAAGCGGTAAGTCTACCATTTTAAATCTTATTTCTAAAATGTATGACGTTGATAAAGGAAAGGTTTTAATTGATGGAGTGGATATCCAGAAGTTGAGTAAACAAACAATTAGAAGTTCTATTTCTTTAGTTAATCAATTTCCATATATATTTGACATGACAATTAAGGAAAATCTTCAACTCGCAAAACCTGACGCAACTGATGAAGAAATTGAAAAAGCTTTGAAAGACGCGGCTTTATTTGATTTCATTGAAACTTTGCCACAAAAAGTGGATACGATTGTTGGTGAAAGTGGAATTAAACTTAGTGGTGGTCAAAAACAACGTTTGGCAATTGCTAGGGCTTTGCTTAAAAAATCTAGCATAATTCTGTTTGATGAAAGTACAAGTTCGTTAGATAACCTTGCGCAAAATCAAGTTAAACAAAGCATTGAAAATATTAAAGGTAAAAGCACAGTTGTTATTGTTGCCCATAGACTTTCAACAATCAAAAATGTTGACAAAATCTTCTTCCTTGAGCATGGTGAAATTGTGGATGAAGGAACATTTGAAGAACTTTATAAGCACAATAAGAAATTTAGAACCATTTTCATGGCGGAAAATTTATAATTTCAATATTGACAACATAAAAAATGTGTGTTAGCATATTGTTGAGGTGTTAATATGAAAAAAAGTCCAGAATATACTGAAATGTATGTTGATGAAATGAAACAAGTTAAAGAGGCTTGGAAAAAGCATTCTAAGATGGCAAGAAACAATTTAAACCATATTCAATGCATTGAAGAAACAAAAGAAAATCGTTGGGAACTTAAAAGTTTGGAGATGAGTTACACTTTCTTTATTGACACTATCAAAAAAATTATTTCAATTTACAATGAGTTAATTAATCTTGCTGAAGATTGCGATTTGGAAGAACATGATTTCCTTAAAGCTATGAAAGCGGTGCAATTATTGAATAACGATTTACATATTGAAAGCAACAAAAAAACATTTAAAGCATTGAACATTAAATATATCGAAGGGCTTAGACCTGCAAAAGATATTGTTAACGTTTAAAAAAAAAGGGGGACTCGTCATGAGTTCTTTTTTTTTTACTGAAGTGTTTTATAAGTATTAATATATATAATTTTTAATTTAACACTTGATTTTTTTTTACAAGTGTGATATAATGCACGCAGTTAAAAGTTTTTTTAACTAAACACACCACAAAAGTCGATTAAATTTGGTGTGTTCCTTACCTGTTTTCAGGTCAATAGTCCATAAGGAGGTTAAAAATGAATAATTATGAATTAATGTACATTATTCCTAGCCAATCAAGTGACGAAGAAAAAGAAGCTCTCATTGCTCAAGTTAACAGCATGATTGAAAAGGAAAATGGAAAAATTGAATCTGTTGAAAGAATAGGCAACAAAAAACTTGCTTACGAAATCAACAAGAAACGCGAAGGCTTCTATGTTTTGGTTAACTTCACTGCAGTTTCAAGTGTTCCAAACAAATTAGGCGCTTTGCTTTCAATCACTAACAACATCATGAGATACATCATTGTTGCTAAATAGTAGATTTTAATTTAGGAGACAACATGAATAAGGTTTATTTAATTGGTAATTTGACAAGAGACCCTGAAATTTCAACAACAACAAGCGGAATTTCTGTGTGCCGTATGTCAATTGCTGTTGGCAGAAGATTCGCAAACGCAGAAGGTGGAAGAGATACTGATTTCTTCAACGTAACTGCTTGGAGAGGAACTGCTGACAACTGTGCAAAATTCTTAAAGAAAGGAAACAAAATTGCTGTTTCTGGCTCAATCCAAACAAGAAACTATGAAAAAGCTGACGGAACAAAAGGCTTTTCAATTGATATCATTGCTGACGAAGTTGAATTCTTGTCTTCAAGAAACGACGGAAGCGCTGAAGGAAGCAGTGAAGGTGGAATGGGATTGGGTGGAAGTTCACCAGTGAGTGATCTTCAACCTATCAGCGACGATAACTTGCCTTTTTAATTATATTGTGAATATTTTTACAAATTAGATTAAAAAGCAAAGTTCCCTCAATTTTATCGATTAAAATTGAGACAACTTACCATTCTAATGGTAGTTTGTTGATTTTCTGATAAAGAAATATAATAATTAATTTAAAGTGAAGTCGAATTTCACTGAAACAGAATGTGTTTTTCACATTGAACAAAAAAAGGAGATAAAAATGGAAGAAGTTAAAGAAGTTGAACAAGTTGCTGAACAAACTGAAGTTAAAGCTGAAACTAAAGTTGTTACAGATAAAAAGAAATTCTTCAAACACAACAGAAACAAGAAAAAAGTTTGTGCTTTCTGTGAAGATAAAAACTTGAAATTCATTGATTATAAAGATGCAAACAGATTGAAGAAATATGTTACTGAAAAAGGTAAAATCATTTCTTCTCGTCAAACTGGCACATGCGCTCGTCACCAAAGAGAATTGACAAACGCAATCAAACGTGCAAGAAATATTGCTTTGTTACCTTTTAGTGGTGACTAAGAAAAACACACGACTGTGTTAATCAAAATTCCGCGACTTGCGGAATTTTTTCATTGTATTAACAACAAAACACATTTTCGCTAGAAAATTGTTTTATTTTAGTCGGTGTTTTTCTTGCTTTAAGGGGACACCCGTGTTTTCCCCTTAATGTTCCCCTTCCTTTTTCTTAAGCGGTTTTTATTTTATATAAATTTATAACGATTTTATTTTGTTTATTTGCATAGTTTACTGCTTTTTTTGCTCCGCTGTTGGTGATATCTGTGTCAACATAGCAAACAATAAAGTTTGCATCTTCAATCATAAATTTGTTTGTTTCAGTTATTCTTTGCTTGAAATGCAAATGCTCAATTGGATAAGAAATACAGTCATAGTTGTTTATCTTATTGTCGTTTTTCATTAACTTGATTATGCTTGTGAAAACTTTTCTAATTATTATTTGCGGATGTTTGTTTTTCAATTGCAAACACGCTTTTAAACATACTCATCAAACTCACCATGAGTTCCAACAAAAAAAATTCCAACACCATGATTAATTATTAAATCTTCAATAGTGTTTTTTAATAATTCAAAATCTAATCTGCATTTAACAAACATAGAATGACCAAAAAATGCACAAACTTTCATATACGTTATTCCGTAAACATGATAAAGATGATACAAATAAAAGTCAAGTATTTTTTACGAAATTCCGTAAGATTAATTTTTTATAAATATCTAATATATTTACGGAGTGACGTATGGAATTGGGAGAAGCAATAAGGAAAAGAATAAATGAATTTGTCAAAGATAAAAATTCTTTAACTGCTATTTGTTTAAATTCAAATATCACACCATCAACGGTGTTTGATTTTATGAATGGAAAAAGTAAATATCCCAACATATTAACAATCAAAAGAATGTGTGTTGGATTGGGAATTACGCTAAAAGAATTTTTTGATAAAGAATATTTTGACGAAGATGATAGAATTTATTAATTATGAAAAAGACAAATGAAATCATTAAAGAAATAAGGTTGCAAAACAATTATAGCCAGCAATTTGTTGCTAATTATTTAGAAATAGACAGGTCTAACTATAGCAAGTACGAGCTCGGAAAACTTGTTATAAATGTTTTTATGTTAAAAAAATTATGTTTACTTTATAATGTCAGTGCTGATTATGTTTTAGGATTGAAAGAAATTTAATTAAAAAAAAGACTAGACAGTCTTTTTTAATGCTTTTAAGGCGGTTTGGATTTCGGTTGACATTTTCATGTTTGAAATTTGTTCTTGTTTAAGTTTTTCGTCAAGGTCAATGTTGAAGAATGAGCTTAGAGCTGAAATTACATCTTTTTGTGCACCTGTGACTTTTCTTTCGAAAATGGCGTTTGGAATTACAACTTCAAATGTTTTAAGTTGTTTGTTGATTGCAACTTTAACAAAGCCCATGTCTTGACAAATTCTGTCTTCAGTGCTTAACAAAACTTTGTCAATTTGGTTATATAAATTTGAGTCTACGTACATAACATCTAACAATTTATAATAATCCATTAGATAATATGAAATTTCTGAAAAGGGAATGCCAAGGTCTCTTAAGATTGAAGAAAATGGTTTTTCCGGCAATTTGTCAAGATTTTCATAAACATTAATGCAGAAATCGTTGTGTCCAAAATCTTGCGGATAACGGCAATCTAAAATTTCGCCACTTGGTGTTATATACAATGAATAATAACCTTTTAATTTATAAATATTTTTTGAAACACGTGCGAAAAATTCATTTATATCAATCGGCTGTGTGTTTTTGCTTATCTCAGACATAATCGCTCCTTTGTTTTGATAATATAGCAATTTTGTTTTAGTTTGTCAATACTAAAAATTTCGTGAAATGTTGTTTGCTTAAAAGGTTTGCGTAAATTTATTTGTTTTGATATAATAAAAATATGAATATAGAAAATATTGGTGAAGAATTGTCTCTTTTGGTTGAAAAGTTTGAAGTGACCAAGTCTTGTTTGCATTTGGATGAAAATCAAGAAAAGTTAAACAAACTGATGAAAGAACGAGAATCTTTAACTTTTTGGAATAATCTTGATTATGCAATGCAAACCAATAAGGACATTAAAGCCTTGCAAGATTTGTTTTCGCTTGTTCAAACTTTGCAAATTCAAATAACAGAACTTATTAAAACTGTTAAAGAACTCGAAAAAGAAACTGACATTGAAATGCTTAATCTTGCTTTCACAGAACTATTGGAACTTAAGGACAAAGTTGATGAATTAAATGTCACAACTTTGCTTGATGAAAAATATGACAACAATGATGCAATCATCACAATTCATGCCGGTGCAGGTGGAACAGAATCTCAAGACTGGGTTGTTATGCTAGCAAGAATGTATAAGATGTTTGCAAACAAAAACGGATTCAGTTTTGACATTATTGACAAACTTGAAGGTGGGGATGCTGGGTTAAAGTCGGTTGTTGTTTGGATTAAGGGCGAATATGCATATGGAAAATTGAAGGGTGAAATGGGTGTGCATAGACTTGTTAGAATCAGCCCTTTCGACAGTAACAAACGTCGCCACACTAGTTTTGCGTCAGTTGAAGTTGTGCCAAGTATTAGCAAAGAAACGGATGTTAAATTAAAACAAGAAGAACTTAGAATTGACACTTATCGAAGCAGTGGCGCGGGTGGACAAAATGTTAATAAAGTTGAAACCGCAGTTAGAATTACGCATCTTCCAACTGGAATTGTTGTCACTTGCCAAAATGAAAGAAGTCAGTTGCAAAACAGAGAAAATGCAATGAAAATTTTAATGAGTAAGCTTGTTGCGTTGGAAGAAGAAAAACAACGTCAAAACATGAACGAAATTAAAGGCGAACTCAAACGCATTGAATGGGGAAGTCAAATTCGAAGTTATGTTTTCCAACCATACACAATGGTGAAAGACCACAGAACTGATTTTGAAACAAGTGATGTTCAGGCTGTTATGGATGGCGAAATAACACCATTCATTAATGAATATTTAAAAAAATCTCACGCAATATATTAAAAAAAAAGACCAACTGGTCTTTTTTAATATTTATTTTTGAGAATTTAATTTGCTTGTGCGCTCAACAAAATCAATGTCATTTAACAAGTTTGCCAAAAAGTTGAAAGTTTCTTTTGAAGTTTTACATTTCATTGTTTCCATGCCAAACTTTTCAGCGGCGAGCAAATTCTTTTCAGTGTCGTCTATCATTAGTGTGCTGTTTGGTTTTAGTTCGTAAGTTTCAATTGCGTATTTAAAAATATCTGGTGATGGCTTTTTACATTTTATTTCAGTTGAGCAGATTATTCCATCAACAAAATCTGGCAATTCACTTTTGTAAATAATTTGCTTTGTTTCTGGAATGGTGTTAGACATCACAATCACTTTAATCCCTTTATCTCTTAAAATTTCTGCCATCTCAAGAATGTCTTCATTAATTTCGGTATACTTTTTAATGTTTTTTAAAATAATTGGAATCACATATGCAGATTTTGGACAAAGTTCGGAAATGGTTTGCACAAATTCTTCGGATGAAATAACGCCTTTTTGATAATCGTTAAAAGCACCTTTTGCTTTTGGATTTTTTTTCAATGTTAGGAAAACTCTTAGTCCTGAAAATTTTTGTTTAAGTGGGAAATCTTTAATAAGCTGTTTAATGTCCATGTCAGCAATTATGCCAACAAAATCTAAAATTATTGCACTATACATTTTTGCTCCTTAGGTTTTGCCATTGTAACACGAAAAATTCCATTTGTCTATATAAAAACCAAATATTTTTTGATACTAACATAAAATCTTAAAATTTATTCTTTGTGGCAGAAATTGCTAATTGTTGATAAAATAATACTTGCGAAAAAAATGGTTGTGGTGTATAATATCAACATGAAAAAAGATTTTAAAATTTTAGCAATAGAAAGTTCGTGTGACGAAACCAGTTGTTCAGTTGTTGAGAATGGAAGAAAATGCTTAAGTAACATTGTGTCCAGTCAAATTGATATTCACACAAGGTTTGGCGGAGTTGTGCCAGAAGTTGCAAGCAGAAACCACATCACAGCAATTGACAGCGTTGTTGCGCTTGCTCTAAAACAAGCGAATTGCACTATGCAAGATATTGATGCGGTTGCTGTAACGTACGGTGCCGGTCTTATTGGTTCGCTTTTGGTTGGTGTGAGTTACGCAAAAGGGCTTTGCTATGCAACAAAAAAACCGCTTATTGCTGTTAACCATATTTATGGGCATATTGCAGGAAACTATTTAACATATCCAGATTTAAAACCACCGTTTGTTTGCTTGTTAGTTAGTGGTGGTCACACTGCAATAATTAAAGTTAATGATTATAATCACCATGAAATTGTTGGAACAACTCTTGATGATGCGGTTGGTGAATGTTTCGATAAGGTTGCAAGAGTTTTGGGTCTTGGTTATCCAGGAGGGCCAAAAGTTAGTAAGCTTGCCGAAAGTGGAAATGCAAACATCCAATTTGCAAAACAAAATGATTCACTTGGATATAATTTTAGTTTTAGCGGAAAGAAAACAGCAGTG
The DNA here is from genome assembly GCA_045578345.1 of Candidatus Onthoplasma sp. GTDB lineage: Bacteria > Bacillota > Clostridia > Christensenellales > UBA1242 > Onthoplasma. Next base: position 28,989 of record JAZNKB010000007.1, on the reverse strand, counting down.
ATAAATTATGTTCACAAAGTGGAACAAAACGGTCAGGAATTGCCAAAGGCAGATATTTGTGCAAGTTTCGAAACTTGGGTTGTTGGCGAATTGGTGGAAAAAACAATTAAAGCATGTAAAGACAATGGATTTGACAAAATCGTTGTGGCTGGTGGAGTCAGTGCAAACACTCGACTTAGAAAAGAATTAACTGACAAGGCAAAAGAAAACGGAATCAATTGTTTTGTTCCAAAGTTTGAATACTGCACAGACAATGCTGCAATGATTGGAAGTGCTGCATACTATGCTTATCGAGACGGAATTGGAATTGCAGATATGAGTTTGGCACCAAAACCAAATTTGAGTTTGTAAAAGGAAATATTATGGAAGAAAAAGAACTTGAAAAAGAAATTGAAAATATCAAAATCAGAAACAAGAAAGTTGAATTAGATAAAAAATGGGAAACAAGCTGGACAAGAAGAATTTGTATTGTGATTTTGACATATTTTGTGGTTGTGTTGTATTCATATTTAATTAGCAAGGTTTCAAACATATGGCTAAGTTCAATTGTTCCAGTTTTGGGTTTTGTTATATCAACACTATCGTTGAAGTTTATAAGACGAATTTGGGAAAGAATTGTTGTAAAAAAGTAGGAGAGTTAAATGCAAAAAATAAAACCATGTTTTGATAAAGTTGGCAAATTGGTTTTGGTGTCGGCAATGACGTCAAACAAATTTGGAATTGGAAAAACAACAATTTCAATTGGGCTTGCTGATGCATTAAATCACATTGGTCATAACACAGTTTTGGCTTTAAGAGAGCCATCAATGGGGCCTGTTTTTGGAATTAAGGGCGGTGCAACTGGTGGTGGAAAGTCATGCGTTGAACCGAGCAATGAAATCAATCTTCATTTCACTGGCGATTTTCATGCAATTGCTCAAGCAAACAATCTTCTTTCTTCGGTTATAGATAATCATATTTTTCAAGGAAATGAGTTGAATATTGACACAAACAAAATCTTTCATAAAAGATGTTTGGATGTAAATGATAGAAGCCTAAGAGAGATTGAATATTCAATCAATGGCGAAAAAATAAAAACAGGCTTTAACATCACTGCGGCAAGTGAAGTTATGGCAATTTTAAGTTTAAGTCAAAATTTAAACGAATTGAAAGAAAATTTAGGAAAAATTCTTGTTGCGCTTGACAAATCTGGAAATCCAATTTATGCAAAAGATTTAAAAGTTCAAGACGCAATGACAATTTTGCTTAAGGATGCAATAAAGCCAAATCTTGTTGAAACTAACGAAAAAACAAAAGCAATAATTCACCTTGGTCCATTTGCAAATATTTCACATGGTTGCAATAGCATTGTTGCAACAAAAACTGCTTTGAGCATGGGTGAATTTTGTGTTACTGAAGCAGGGTTTGGAAGTGACTTGGGTGCAGAAAAGTTTTTGAACATAAAATCAAGATTGATGGAAAAAATTCCTGATTGTGTTGTTTTGGTTGTTGTGGTGAAAGTAACCAAGGAACACGGAAATGGCGATTTAACATTTGGTTTTGAAAACATTAAAAAGCACATACAAAACTTGCGAGATGTTTTTGGTCTTAATGTTGTTGTGGCAATAAATAAACATAGTGATGATAGCATTGATGATTTAAACAATCTATATAAACTTTGTAAAGAAATTGGTGTTGAAACGTGCTTTGCAAACCCTTTCAATGAAGGTGGAAAAGGTTGCGTGGAACTCGCACAAAAAGTTGTTGAACTTTCAAATGAAGAAAACCACTTTAAATTCACTTACGATTTGAATGATTCAATCAAAACCAAAATTGAAAAAATTGCGAAAAACATATATGGTGCAAAAGCGGTTGAATATAGCAAATTAGCTAATGATAAAATAGAATTGGCAAACAGGCTAAACATGAATGAATTTTTTGTTAACATTGCAAAAACTCAGTTCTCATTTTCTGATGACAAAAACAATCTTGGTGCACCGAAAGATTTTGTTTTCCATGTTAATGACATTGAATTGAGAAGTGGTGCAAAAATGATTGTTGCAATTGCTGGAAATATGTTGCTTATGCCAGGTCTTGGTAAAAACTCAAACTATTTAAATATGAAAATAGATGACAATGGAACAATCGAAGGATTGTTTTAAGAACGAAAATTTCGTTCTAACCCTGCTCTTGTGGTGTAATGGATAGCACAATGGTCTTCGGAACCATTAGTTCGGGTTCGAATCCTGACAGGGGCACCAAATTAAAGATTTAAGTATCCAAATGCCAAAACTAAACGGTGGAGTGAATCGTTTGAACAAAAAATTTTAGATTCAGTGACAGTTTAATTTAAATAAAAAAACACCAAATTTTCTGGTGTTTTTTATATAACTTAATTAGATTTATGGTTTTAAGTTTTCTTCACATTTTTTGCAGATTTTAACGCCTTCTTCAACTTCGGCACCGCAGTTATCACATTTGTTCATGTTAACAGTTCCTTTGCCAAGATTGTCTTCAGCAATACTTCCTTTTGTTGCTTTCACAGCATTTGCGGTCCAAGAGAAAACAACTCCGCAAGCAATTCCCGCAATTCCGAGAATTAATAGTAAAATTCCGAAAACAAGTTTGATAACATTTAAGTCTTTTCCAATTCCACAAGTTAAGAACAGAACAACACCTGTAACTGCAAGAATCACTCCAAGAGCTAAAACAATTGCGCCAATGAATTGAAGTTGACCTTTTCTTTTTTCAATTAAATTTTTCATATTTTTCTCCTTTTATATTATACCTAAAACTGCCAAGACAAACAATAAAACTGGTAAGCAAACTATAATAATAATAGATAAAACAATTGCAACAATTTTTGCTGTGGACTTTGGATAGTTTCCACCCAAAGCGCCAGTTTGACCATTCATAACGTTAGAATATTTTTTGTTTTTGTAAGTGTAATTAATTCTGTAAATTGGTAAAGCACAATAACTATATTTAAATGAGTTGTAATTAGTTTGTATGTTTAAATTTTCAACCCCGTCATATGAATACTTTGAAAGAATTTCATTTTTGATGTTTTGTTCAACTATTGTTTTTGCGTGTTTGCTTGAATCGATTAAACTATTACTGTTACATTCTAATTCATATCCGAAAACAAACTCGTCGGTGTAATTTACCGATTGATTGAAATTGTAAGGTTTTATTGTTAATAATTCGTTTTGAGTTAACTTTGAGCTTGCTTCAATTTCAATGTTTGAGTGGTTTGTGTTTTTTTGTCCATGGATTGGAAAGTATCTTTTCTTTGTTTCAGTAAAGCCGTTTTTGTCTTTTACGGTGTAAGTGTTATATAGACGTCCAGAGTATGTGCTTAAACAGTTTGCGTCAAACACAAAAGCAGGGAAGTAATAAGCATGAATATCATCTGCTTCAACACTTTGCTTGAATTCTTTTGGTACAAGAGATTTTCCTTTGATTTTTTGTTTAAACATAGATTCTGCTTGTTGCCTTGAAATTTTGAAAGGAATTATTGCATCAGGTTGAAGTGCGGATGAATTGTCTTTTGAAGCGATTAATGAAGTGTCGCAATAAGGACAATTTGATGTTACTTGATAATTATGCAAAACAACGTGCGCACCACAATTTGGACATTCCATTGAATTATTTGTTTTCAACCATTCTTCGTTTTTGTTTGATGCATTTAAGTTTTTTTCTTCAAAATCGTGCTTTGGTATTCCTGCCACACTTTTAATGGGTTTTGTTGATTTGCACGAAGGGCAAAACAGCATGTCAACTTCTGGATTGAAAACCATATTATCGCCACAGCCAGCACAGTTGCTGGTTAAGGCTTTAATTTTTTTTGGCATTTTATTCTCCTAATTTTGTTCCACATTCAGAGCAGAATTTTGCGTTTTTCTTTACTTCTGCGCCACAATGAGAACAATATGCTTTTGCTGCTAACTTACTTCCGCATTCAGAACAAAATTTTGCTTTCATTGGATTAATGGTTCCACATGTGCAAACCTTACCATTTTCTGATTGAGTTGGAGTTACTCTGTGAGCTGTAGAATTTGCAAGGCTTTGGGCAAACATTTGACCTAAAGCAGTGCCGGTTCCAAGACCTATTCCAAGCCCTGCAAAACCGCCATTTCCCTCATTTTTTGCAGCATCACCAAGAGCATCTGCAGCTTTTAAACGAGTGTAAGTGTCCATTTTGTCTTCCATCATACCAAGTTTTGTTCTTTCGTCTAAATATTTTTCAACCTCTTCAGGAAGAGAAATGTTTTCGATAACAACACTTGTTAACTTCATTCCGAGATTTAAGAATTCAGGGTTGGTTAACTTTTTGATTTTGTCTGCAAGTTCTTTGTAACTTGCTGCCAAATCCAATGCCGAAATTTTTCCTTCTCCAATAGCATCTGCCATTCCTTGCAGAATTAGTGGACGATTATGGTTTGTTACGTCTGCGATTGTAAATAAGCCATTTGTTCCAAACATTTCTTCCATAAAAGTTTTAACATCAACAACTTTGAAAGAATATGTTCCAAAACCACGAAGACGAACATTTCCAAAATCTTTATCTCTCATCATTATTGGGTTTTGTGTTCCCCAACGTATTCCTGTGAATTGTTTTGTGTTCACAAAATAAACTTCTGCTTTAATTGTTGAATTAAATCCTGTTGGAAGAGAAAGCATTTTTGTTAAAAATGGAATGTTTTCTGTTGCAAGTTTATAAGTTCCTGGAGCAAACACGTCTGCAATTTGTCCTTTATGGACAAACACTGCGGTTTGAGAAGGGCGAACAATAAGAGTTGAACTATTCATGATTTCTTCTCTGTTTGTTAGTGGAAAACGATAAACAAGTGTATCCTTGCTTGAGTCAGTCCATTCAACAACTTCGAGTAATTGTTTTTTAAAAAATCCCATAAAATTCTCCTTAATTTAAATTTAATTTTATTGACATAAATTTTAATATTTATTATGTAATAAATTAAACCTTGTTATTTTTATTTTACATATTTTATATTAGAAAATCAAATAAATAATTAAAATATTTAAATAAATACAAATAATTGTTTTTACCTATAAAACAGTTGTTTTTGTTAAATTTAAATAATAAATTATAAAAAATTTTCAAAAAAATAAAAAAATGAAGAAAAAATCTTCAATTTTCTAATAATTTTAATTAAAATTTCAATTTTTTATATTTTTTATAAAAATAATTATTTGCTAAACTCGTAAATTGCCATAGCAACACTGATTGGGAGATTGAGACTATCAATGTTTTTGCTGTGACGAATCACAACACTTTCATCAACATCAATTAAATTTTCAGGAAGTCCACTTGCTTCGTTGCCAAAAATAAGGTCATATTTTTTGTGTTCATTTTTAAATTTCCCTAATTCTTTTTTGCCGTTAAGCATGAAGAAATATTTTTTATTGTTGTTAGAAAGGAGATATTCCTCAATGTTATCATATTCAACAATATTAAGACTAAAAATTGCACCCATGCTTGCACGAACAACTTTTGGATTAAACACGTCAACACAAGGTCGAATTATGATTAAGTTCTTAATATTAAAGCCCAACATTGTTCGCATAATTGTTCCCAAGTTTCCAGCGTCACTTGGATTGACAAGAACAATGTGTTTGCAATCAACGTTAACACCTGTAAATTTTTTAAAAACGCCAACAACGAAGCAATTTTCTTTGTCTGCAATTTTGTTTATTGATTTGTCTTCATAACGAACTGGTATGTTGTTTTGTTCACATAATGTGATTAATTTGTGGATATCTTCACTCATTTTTAATTTTGAATGTAAAAGTAAACAAACAACGTTTTCTGGTTTGTTTTTGATTAGTTCAAAAGTTGGGAAAGCTCCAAACGAAAAAGAATAATCTTTATCTTTATTATATTTTTCAATTTTAAAATTTTGTTCCATATTTAAATATTATCACTTTTATTTATTATTTGCAATGTTTTTTTAAGGTGTTAAGAGTAATTTAATATTCAATAAAGTTAATAATTGGATCTAATGTTACAATGAAAAAAGCGCAATAGATGGCGCTTTTTATGTTTTCATATTTAAATGTTTATCTTTATCCCAAAAACGTTGTTTCAAGTCGATTAGTTTAAAAATGTCATTTTCGCTATACAATCTAAAATGATTGATGTCGCACCCTATATTAAATCCGAAAGGACGATAAAGTCCGCCCGAGCGGTGAGTGTGTCCGAAAAGATTTAACATATCCATTTTGCAATCTGCAGGTTTGTGAGTTAAGTAGAAATCAACACCACGCATGTTAATTGTATGGTTTTGATAAACTTCCTTGAATCCAATTTTTAAACAAAACTCTCTGAATAATTCAAAGTTGTTGTTAAAGTTATACTTAACAACTCTTTCTTCGTTGTTGCCCATAACAAGAACAACATCAGCTTTTAGTTTTTTAACGTACAAAATTGATTTTTTCCATCCGTCATAACCTTCGCCGTCGCAATCAACAAAATCTCCGATTACAAAAATTGTGTCACCTTTTTTTGCCTGTTTGTTCCAAGTTTTTATCACAAACTTATCAAACACTTTTGCGTTTTTAAAAGGTCGATTGTCAACCTCCATAGTATAATCGTCGGCAAAATGTGTGTCACTTGAAAAGAAATACATAAACACTCCTAATAATAGTATAGTAACATTTATTTTTTATTTGCGCTAGCAATTTTTAATCAAAAAATATGCTCATTACACTTTTCAATCATTTCCTCACAATCTTCTCTGTATATAAAATTGCTATATGAATAAGTGTTCAAAGCTTCTTCAAACTCCCATTTTGCATAGAGCATTTGACCAAGTTGATAATACATCATGCCGTTGTTATAATGTTCAATTGCTTGATTTTCTAAAATTTCAAGTTTATCAACTTCTTCTTTTTCTTCAAAAGAATAAGTAAAATTCTCATTTTTATGATAATTGTAATCATAATTAATGTTGACGGGTTCTTCATTTTTTGCCTGATTTGTTTGTTTGGGTGGTGGAGACATTAAATGTTTTAGCAATGCTAGTTTGAAAAGACTTTTTATTTCAGCAGCATCATCATGTTTTGGTTTGTTAGGATCTTCACGTAAGCCTAGTTTTATTTCGGCTGCAATTTTGCTTTGCTCAATGTTGAGATTATGTTGTTCGTCGTAACGATACTGTTGCCTTGCAAATGCAATAATACCTGCTAAATATTCTTCTTGCATTGGGAATGTTTCTATATGGATTGGTTTTTTTCCTGCTCCAAAAAATCTCATTTTCACTGCAGTATCATCAAAATAATAAGTTCCTTCATCTATTTGATGATTGTTTTCAAAAAAACCATTATATATCTTTCTATCTTGAAAAAACATAAGACATCTACCATGGCGTAAACCATTACAAAATCGCCCTTCATAAATTGTTCCATCGCTATAGGTGAGAGTTCCTATTCCGTGATGTTTGCTATATGACCAATACCCTATGTAATGATTGCCGTTATTATAAAAACATTCCCCATATCCGTGCATGTATCCTTTTTGAAAGTCGCCAATATATTTATCACCATTATCGAAAACCAATGTTCCTTTTCCTTCAGGGCGACCATTTAATATGTTGCCATAAAAAACTCCATCTGTTACTCTATATTTCATTTTTATCTTCCTTTCATTGTTGATATATTTCCAAGATTTGTCAATATGACTTAAACTAAAATTATTACAAAAAACACTAATGGGTGCTTGGCTGGTGGTCCAAGGGAAAACGAAATGAACCAAAAACTATACATCTATTTTATTTCAGTTGTATTTTCAATTTCTCTTAAATAAGTGTAGTGTTTATCTAAATAATATTTGTGATAATAGATTCTTCTTGTTTCCTCATCATATTTATCAGAATCATTTTATCCTTAATACATTGTTTTAATGTTTTACGTTTCTTTTCCAATTTGCCATCGTTACGAATTTCATAAGAACTATGTTCATCTATTTATTATATTGAATATCTTGCAATTCAAATTCTTCAACTAAAGTCAAAAATGATTTTATAATATTTTTAGTTTTTTTTCTTATCGTTCTTCGATATGGTAATTCTATGGCAAACTTCAGAATTGTTCCACATATAATTTTCAGGATATTTCTTTACTAGTGATTTAAAAATTTCACTATTTCTTTCAGATAAAGAATCTAGTTCAATATAAAATTCATCTTTATCGCTTCGATTTGAACACATAATGGTAAAAATATTTTTACTCCACAACACTTTACACGCCGGTAGCAATTCTGGAATAATAAATTATTCAGGGTTACTTTCAACTTCAGGCATTGGGACATACGAATACTCATATTGAGTTGGTTTTAATTCTTCTTTTGGTTTATCGAAATTAGCAAATATCTTTGATAATTCTTCATTAATATCACTCATTATACACCTCTGTATTTTTGAAATTATATCATAGAAAAGTGTTTAAGTCAAATACAAATAAAAAATCACCCTTAATATTAAGGGTGATTTAATATCAATAAAATTACGTGTTTCCTAAAGAAATATTTAACATTTCTATTAGGGGGTTCGTATATTAATGAGTATGGTAGTCCCAAGGTGTTCTGTTGTTTATCAACTACGCTTATGATTTAATTTTATCAAAGTTTGAAATTTGATGTAAATTTTGCAATTTCAAAGTATAAAGATTTACAATTCGCAAACCTACAAAAACTCAGAATTTTATAACTGCAAATGTTGAAAGTTTATGGTTTAGGGATTTTTAAACAATAAAATTTTTTTGTATTATCAAACAATTCTGTTTGTAAAAACTCTTTTGCTTGTCTATTACTTTCAAATAATTGTAGAACAAATTTTTTGTCATAATTTTCAACCAGGTACTTAGTAATTAAATACCAACCATCATAACATGATTTTGTCATATCTACACTTAAAATTTGGTCAATTGAGAAATCAAAATCGCAAACTAAGTTTTCTTTTTGTTTGCTTAGGAGAGTTGCGATACCTTCAGATAAATATTTAATTGTCGGGCCACAATTCATTTTTTTGCGATAAAGAGAATTGACATAATGGACAAACTCGTGTAAGAGTGTTTTTTTATAATATTCCATTTCTGAAGAATAAAGTTTATCATTATAACTTGTGCTTTTTAAATCGTTTAAAGATAGATAAACGATTTCATTGTTTGAAAAATATCCTTTTGCCCAAATGGGAACTTTAAATTTTTCATCTGCAAAGGCGTGGTCTTTAATAAATTTTTTATCAAATTCTTTTTTTGTTGGGATTATATTAATTTTAACTTTTTTTTCAGTTGGAATCAATTCGAAAAAATCAAAAATGGCATTAGCATTTGCATCAATATATTTTCCAACTTTACCTATGAAATGTTTATCCTTTTCTTCAAATTCAAATGTGGCAAATTTAAAATCTTTAATCATATATTATCTCCTTTTTTATTATAATATTTTATTTTAAAATTGCAAATTTTTTTTGCAAAATGTTGCTATTTTTTCACAAAATGAAAAAATCTCTATCAGAAGATAGAGATTACAATTGGTAGTCCCAAGGGGAATCGAACCACCATAGGACACGCCATAAACCACTATAAAATAGATATGTAGCAAATCACTCTACTCATTTTCAACTCAATTTCTACTCACTTTTACCTCGGGTATTAGTGAGTATTTTTGTTTTCACGTGTCCAATAATTTGTACATGCTGTATGTTATAGTTAAGGCAACAAAGGAGAAAATGTTATGTTGTTTTATAAATATCTTTACACTCGCAATGGTGAAATGGTTGAAGAAAATGATAATGGTGGAACTGATTATAAGTTTCAAAAATCATTAAAGTCAGAAGCGAATAAATGTGCTCAATATTGTATAGAGTTGGATAAAATTGAATTTTATATATTAAATAAAACTGAAGAATATATTTCTTTTTTATGTGTATTTAAGGGTGATTTGAATGAATTGCATGCTTTAGATAAGTTTGCTAATGAACTAATTTTAAAACTTAATTTAGATATGGTTATTGCCAAAAGGATTGAACTTCCTGCAAATGGTTTTCTTAGTTATTTAAATATTGCTGAAGAAAATGGGTTTATAGCAGACGTAAAAAACGTTAAAGAACAACTTGATTTGCACTTCACTCGTGGTATGTGGTTTAGAGAACGTAGATTTTTTGATAAAGAATTCACCAAAGATGAAATGTTGGCGAGATGTAATGATGTTGTTGTTGATTCAGAACTTAAAAGAGAAGTTGAAAGAATATATCAAAAATCTCAAGATAATGCATTTGGTGTTCCTGTTCATTATTTTGTTAATGTGTCTAATAGTGAACAAAGTCAAAAGATTGTTAATATTCTTCTAAACAGTTTAAAAACAAATAATAGATCAATTCGAAATTATTATTCACAAATTGATTTAACGGTGAAAGACAATTTCTTTAGAATTCGATCGGCAGAAGTTAACAGAGTTTTTGAAATTAATATGGGTGGAGTTGTTGTAATTAATTCTTATTTCAATATACCAGACGATGACACATTTTCAGATGAAAACATGATTAGTGAAATGTTTGCCGAACAAGTTTATAGACATGCAAAAGACGTGACAAGTATTATATGCTGCAAACACAAAAGTCAAGAAAAGGTTTTTAAACAGAATCTTAGAGATTTGTTATTGGTGGAAATAAACGACACAACAATTGCAAATTCACAAGCAAAAGCATTTTTAAAAAATTATGCAGAAAAGTCAAACATAAAAAGAATTGATGGGTTGTTAGAAATGGTTGATGAAAACATTGGATATAAGGTTGATGATTTAATTAAAATCTTTAACAAGTGGCATAAAGGTTATGTTAAAAACATTCAATATCCACAATATGCAAACATTTGTGAACAAGCATTGATAGATGACAACAAGAAAAAGGAGTTTGCAATTAATTCATTAAACAAAATGGTTGGCCTTGAAAGTATTAAGCAGACAATAGACAACTTTATAAATTATGCCAAACTTCAAAAAGCTTGTGCGGAAAATGGAAATCTTGCAAAAAACACTTGTAAACATATGTGTTTTGTTGGAAATCCAGGAACAGCAAAAACAACTGTTGCAAGGTATGTTGCGCAAGTGATGAAAGAAAAGGGATTATTAAAACATGGTAATTTGATTGAAGTTGGCAGAGGAGATATTGTTAGTCGTTATGTTGGTGGAACTGCTCCAAATGTTCAAGAGTTATTTAAAAGGGCTGTTGGTAGTGTTCTTTTCATTGATGAAGCCTACTCTCTATATGATGGAAAAGATGGAATGTATGGTGATGAGGCAATTAATGCTATTGTTCAAGAAATGGAAAACAGGCGTGAAGATGTGGTCGTTATTTTTGCAGGTTACAAAAATGAAATGGAAAGATTTATAAACAAAAATTCAGGTTTAAAAAGTAGAATTGCAAGCATTATTGAATTTCCTGATTACACAGAAGAAGAATTGGTAAAGATTGCAAATGTTCAAGCTGAATCTATGGATATTGACATTTCTCAATGCGAAGAGAAAATTAAAGAAATTATAACACTTGCTAAAACTAATGAAAAGAACTTTGGAAACGGCAGATTTGTTAGAAATATATTAGAAAAAGCAAGAATGCAACAAGCTTCAAGATTGGTTAAAGAAGATAAAATGTTTGGAGAAAACTTAAGAATTCTTAAACCAGACGACTTTGAAAAACCGGTATATCAACAAAAAGTTAGTATGGGATTTTGTTAGGAGGAAAAAATGTGTAAGATTGAAAAACTTGATGATTTTATTAAATTAAGTAAAAACGAAAAAAAGAACTTAACTTTATCTTGGCTTATCGAATTGGTGAAAAAAGAGCAATTAAGCATTGAAGATGTTGTGGACATTATAAACAACATAGAAACAACATTTTCAAAAGCAGAAAAATTTGAATGCCTGCTTTTAAAAGACAAGTTCTCTGCCTCAACAATTTCTAGACTTTTTGGACTTGGATATGCAAAAAGCGTGAAACTTATTCAAGTTTTATTAGATAACAATCTTATTGTTAAATATGATAGTTGTTATAAAGTTATAGATAAAAAGGGATTTAAGGACATGCTAGAAGATGTGAGGAAAAAGAAATGGAAAATTTAATTGAACATAACTTTAAAATCACTTCAATCTTATCTAGAACTTCAAAAGGGTTATTGTCTAGAATATTAAAACAATTTGCAAACAAAAATATACTTTTATGGCAAGAGAAGTATTTGGATTATCCTTGCGAAACAATAATAGTAAATGATAAGAGTGATTTGTTGAAGTTAATGAAAGCAACAATTAATGAATTTGATTTACTTATAATTGACAATCTAGATATTAAAGCAAAGTCTAAAAAACTTATTAATTTCATAAAATCAATTTCTAAAATGGAAGAGTTTAAAAACAAGCAGGTTGTTCTGTTGTTTAATAACAAAGACTCATTAAAAAATGGTAAGTTAAACGATTTTAAATCTTATAAACGTGTCATCTCAGCATATTCAGATAGAATTTATACCATAATTGCGGATAATCATCACTATTTTATGAAAGAATTAAAGACTGGTGAAACATCAGTTTTCAGGCATTATTAAGAAATTAAGAGAAAATCAAAGGAGAAAATTATGGAAGAAATTATTAATAACAACTTTAAAATCACATCAATTCTTGGCAAAAATATGCCTCTTCAAGATGTAACAGAAAAACTGATAGATAAATTTAAAGGTAAAAATGTTTTGCTTTGGCAAGATATGAATCTTTATTTTCCAACAAAGAGATTACAACTCTGTTTTGGCGTTAACTTAATTGAGTTGTTAAAATGGCATATAAACGATTTTAATATTTTAATTATTAACAAATTAAAAGATTCGGTAGGTGTTCAAGACTCACAAAAATTTATTGAGTTTATTTCCAATTACCCTGAAATGAAAAACAAACAAGTTGTTTTATTGTTTAGTTATTATGGCAAAGATAGGTGTGATCCAATAACGTTAGAAGATTTTCCAAATATGAAAGATTGTATTGAAAAATTTTCAGACAATATTTATTCAATAACCAAAATTAACTGGGATAAACATGTAATAAAGAATTTAAAAACACAAGCCGAAACTATTTGGGAATCATATTATGATGGTTTAAAATCAAGTTTAAGGAGAAAAAAAGATGAATAGAATTTTTATTTGTGCAGACACGCATGGACTGATGAATATTAGAAAAATTGAAAACTTGGTTCAGAAAAAGCATCCTGATTATGCGGATCACATAATAATTTGTGGAGATGTTGGAATTGGTTGGAACGAAGAAATAACAAAAGAACTGATTGTTTTTTATGAAAGTTTGGGAACTAACATTTTGTTTATTGATGGCAATCACGAAAATTTTAATGCTTTAAAACGTTTTCCAATTGAAACTTGGAATGGTGGGTGTTCGCATAAAATAAGTGAACATATAAGGTTTTTATGCAGAAGTCAGATTTTCACCATATGTGGAAAAACATTTTTAACACTTGGTGGAGCAGATTCTCATGATAAAGAAAATAGAGTAGAGGGCGAAAGTTGGTGGAAAGACGAAAGAATAACTAAAACAGATATTGATATTGCTTATAAAAATCTGTGGAAAGTAGATTTTAAAGTTGATTATATTTTAACGCATACACCTAGCAATATCTTTGCAAAGAGTTTGTATGAACTTTTCACAAGATGTGGTGAAGAATTTCCTGTATACCTTAAAGCTAAGTTCAAAAATAACAACAGCGGAAAGCTTCTTGATGACCTTGCAATTGATGTTAAGTATAAAAAATGGTTTTGTGGGCATTGGCACATAGATGAAGTGATGGGCAACAATCAAGTGTTATTTGAAAAAATTGTTGAAATTTAGTAGGGATTTTGGTTTTATTGTGATATGATTAAGTTAGGAGAAAAAATGGTTATTCAAAGCAATAAAAAGATGTCGCTGTTGTGTATTCTTAAAGTTCTTCAAGAATATAGCGACGAAAATCATCCACTAACACAAGCTCAAATCATTTCTAAAATAGTAAATAATTATGGTTTGGAACTTGAAAGAAAATCAATTAGTGCCAACATTGACAGCTTGATTGATTTTGGTTTTGATATTATAAAAACCGACAAGGGTTGTTTTTTAGGTCAACGAGAATTTGAGCCAAGTGAAGTTTCTTTCCTTATTGATGCTGTATTTTCAAGTAGATCTATTGATAGTAAACGTTCAAGAGAACTTGCTGAAAAAATATCAAAGTTTTTAAGCATTAATGAAAGAAAGAAATATAAATACATTTGCAAATCAGATGAAATCATTAGAACTGACAACAAACAGTTGTTTTATACAATAGATGTTCTTAACGAGGCAATTGAAAAGGGCAAAAAAGTTCAATTTAACTATAATAGGTTTTATTTTGATAAAGAGACGAGAGAAAAGAAAAACGCAAAACCTTATGTTATCAATCCATATTTCTTGATTAATAACCAAGGGAAATATTATTTGGTTTGTAATTATGATTATTATGATGAAATTGCAAACTATAAGGTTGAACTTATTTCTAATATTAAGATTTTAGATGATGACGTTAAACCTATTACAAAACTTAAAGGTTGTGAAAAAGGTGTGGACATGGCAAAATATGCCAACGAAAACATCTATATGTTCCACAACAAAACAATAAGCGCAACTTTAAAGATTGAAAATGAGTATTCTGCAGAATATATTATGGAATGGTTTGGCAAAAATGCAAAATTCTATCAAAAAGATAACATTACATATGCAGATGTAACAGCCAACGAACAGGCGTTAATCTATTGGTGTTTGCAATATGGCGATACAATTGAACTTGTTGAACCAAAAGACACCCGAGATGAAATAAAAAAGAAAATCGAAATTTTAAACAAAAGGTATAATTAAGGAGTTAACTATGGAAGAAAAATTTAAATGGGTAGAAATGTTTGAAGAAATTTCACAAAAACTTTATGAAACTATAGATGACAATAATATGCAATTAAAACTTGTGAAATTTGCAAATAGCATAAAAGAGAAAAAGCCGTTTCAAGCCAAAAAGATTGATCCATTTACTCTTTTTGCAATTATTGTAACGTCACCTAAAAAACCATACAAGACAAAGAGAGAAGAAAGGAATAAAAAGAACAAAAGAGTCACAAAGATTGAAGCATTTAGGAATCTTTTGGATATTTTAAATATACATAACACTAATGACTTATTAAAAGAAAAAACATCAAAAGACGACGCATGGCTTAATTTTAACGATATTCCAATTCCTATTCCTAGTGCTCTAAAGGCTTGGTATTTTGGAGCTGAACAAAAATCGAGTGAAATAGAAAACAATATTAATATGTTTAAAATTGCGATGATATACGCAAATAAAAAGACGCATAATGCTCAAGAAAATGAGGAATTTTTAGCACAATTTAACAGGTGTTTAAAGAATGAGCAAGTGGAATTGTCAAAATTGAGTATGGGGTTGTTTTATATAAAACCAACATATTTTGTTTCTCTTGAAAGTAAGACAAAAGAATACAGCGACAAAATACTGTCATATAAGTATGATGAGAAAAAAGAAAATTATTTAGAGATAATGAACAAATTAAAACAATTTTCACAAATGGAACCATATCAACTTGCTTTAGAAGGTGAGATCTATTCCCAAAAAGAAAAAGTTGCAAATAAAGGGAAAAAGAAAAAACAAAATGATGATAAAGGAGAAATCTCTATGTTAGACTCATATAAACAAGCGGGAAATGTTATATTTTATGGTGTGCCAGGTTGTGGCAAAAGCTATGAAATAAATAAGATGCTTGAGAATGAAAAAAATGTTAAGAGATTATTGTTTTATCCTGACTATTCATATGGTGATTTTGTTGGACAAATTCTTCCAAATGTTGTTATAGACGGAGCAAAAGAAACTGTAACTTATAAGTTTTCAGCAGGTCCATTTACTAAAATTTTAGAAGATGCAATTTATAATGAAAACGAAGATCATTATTTGATTATTGAGGAAATTAATAGAGGGAATGCACCTGCAATTTTCGGAGATATATTTCAACTTTTAGATAGAAAGAATGGAGAGAGTGAGTATCCTATAAATAATAAACAAATAATTGACTATTGGAAAGATTTAGCAACATCTAAAGATAAAGAAGTTAAAAATAAATACACATCAATTATAAAAAAACTGGAAAAAAAAGATGGAATGTTGTATATTCCCAAAAATCTGATTATATTTGCAACAATGAACACTTGCGACCAAAATGTATTTATTTTAGATACGGCATTCAAAAGACGTTGGACAATGCATAGAATTTATAACGATTTTAGCACCGAATATGACATTCTTAAAGCAGACATAAAATCAGCCCAAATACCTTGTACTTGGGGGCAGTTTGCTAAAGCAATCAATAATGCAATATTAAATGACGAAAGCAGTATTAATGCAGAAGATAAATTGCTTGGCACTCATTTTGTTAAACCATTTGAATTGGAAGACACTAAAAATAATTTCTTCGCAGAAAAAGTTTTAATGTACTTGTGGGAAGACGTTGTTAAGTTTAATCCTCACATATTATTTGAAGAAGAAGTTGAGGGACTAAAAATAAACTCTCTTGAAAGTTTGTTGATTGCATATAAAAAATATGGAATGAAAGTTATTAGAGAAGATGTTTTAAATTCATAAAATTAAGCAATGAAGAATATTAGATTTATAATTCCTAAAAACAAAAAAGATATAAACTGTGTTGGTTTTGATGTGAATAATTCAACATTTATTTTTCCATGTCAATACTTTAATGCAGATGAAAAAATAACAAAGCAGGAATATAAATTAAACGAGGATAAAAACATTGTTCAACATTTAAAATTTGAAGCAAAAAAACTTACAGACATAATCGCAAAAATAAAATATCAATTCTATTATGGTGAGGGTGTTAATAATCTTGAATATTTATCAATGAAATGGCTTATTGAAGATTTTTTAACCAATGGATATTATAAAGAAAAGAAAAAAGAAATTTCTAATGAGAGTTTAGGAAAAATAGATTGGAAGTCTACATTAAAAAATAAAGATGTTTGGATTAGTGGAAGTAATATTGTTTTTAAGAATATGTATAGAATCAAATATAAATATCAAGACAATGAAACAATAACACATATTTACAAAGCTTGTTTAAAATATGCAGTTGATAATTTTGGCTGGATGTTTGGAATTAATTATGTTGAAGACTCATATTTTAATGTGAACAATAATGTTCAACGTGAATTCATGATAAGATATCTCAAAGAAAAATTAAATACTAGTTTTCAAGACTATAAGAAAATATTGTTTAACAACCTCCTAAAGATTTTGAATTCTTGTGCTGGAGAAGAAGTAAATAATTTTATAATGGCCTCAGATTATGAATTTGAATATGTTTTTGAGCGTTTGGTTGATAAATGTTTTGCAAGCAATTCTGCGAAAGAATTTTATAAAAATTGTGTTTATAATTTATTTAATAGGGGTAAAGTTAATGCTTCCAAGTTGAGACCAGATACAATTATGATAAATAATAAAATTTGCTATGTGATTGATGCCAAATATTACGATTACGGTTATCAAGAAAAACATATTGGTTCTAGAGATTTACCACAATCTTCATCAATAACAAAACAAATAATTTACATGAAATATATTCAATCAATGACAAAATCAAGAAATAATTGTTTGGGAAATTACAATATTGTTAAATCTGCATTTTTATTACCCTATGGCTCAAAGGGGAATGAAAAAATGAAAAAAATAGGACACGCATTGATGGATAAAGAAGAAAAAGATGTTGGTGTGTTCTTAGTTGATTTAAAGTCGTTGGTGGATAGATATTATTTAAAATCAAACAATGAGGATTTAAAGGATGAATTTATAATTTTAGAAAAAAGATGATTAAAGCAATTATCTTTTTTTATTTTGTGACTCCTATTAATTTTTGCCAAACTTTAACCATGGCGAGAGTGTCTAGTTTGCAATATGCCAGCAAATTTTTTCTTGCGATTTCTTGTTCTTCTTTTGGCATGTCTTTAATTCTTGGGAAGATTGACATTGCTTCGCCACCATTATGTACTTGCTCAAGGTTGTGATAATCTAATTCCGGATCATTGGGGAACAAAGCAGGCAAAACACTTTTTATTGAGAAAGAACCTCCCATTGCTTTGTTGTAATAGCAACCACTTCTAAAAGGTTCAATTAAATCTTTCATATTGAAATGAATATTCATTAAGTGATTTCTTAAATCAGGAAAAGTGTTGGCAAGTTCATTGATTCTTCCGCATTCAAAACCTTTGTTATATGCAAGAACGCATGCGTCTTCAGATATATCTCTACATAAGTTTTCTGCAATTGCTCTTCTTGGATCTGTTCCTGATTCAGCTAAAAATTCTTTATGTTTAATTTCTCCATCTTCTTTTTCGATATAGTGTAAGGAATATTGGAAAGGAATTTGTTGATATGGTCTTGTACCAATAATTTCAGGAATAACGGGTTGCATTGTTTCAAAATCTAAAAAGTATAATGGATATGTTAATGTATTTAAGAATTTATTAATACCTTCAATTTCAATGTGGTCTGGTAAATTTTCAGTTGCATGTTCTATTTGCATATTTTGAATGTTGCCCAAATAATAACCTGTTCTTTTCAAGTCTTCAAAACTTAAAATGTTATTTTTGTAGTATTCAACTTTCTTGTCAAAGTTTGTTCTATATAAATCGAAAACAGATGGGGATGGCAAGTGTTGTGAGCAATATTTCCAAAACGCGCAAGGATGCGGATTGTTGCATTTGACAGAAAGGTCTATATTGGGTTCTTTTTCACTCTCTAAAATTTGTTTTGCAATTTTAAGATTGTTTTCAACATCTTTAAGTTCCTTATTAACCAAGTCGTCAACATTGTTTATATTTAAAAGTTTGTTTAATTCTAATTTTCCATTGAAAACATAATCGCTATTAATTGTAACCAAATTTGTTGAAACAATATTTATTCCGCATTTTTCCAAAACATATTTTTGATAAGCAACATCAACAATGTATTCATAACGATGATAATCAGTTGAACTTTTCACTTCATATATAGCATAGCCACCTTGTTCTTTTTTAAGAATATCAACAGCGCAATAAAGACCATCAACATTAAAAGAAGCTTCACATATTATGTTTTGATTAGACTGAATTAGCTCTTTACTTTTGTTAATCATTGCCTTAAGGTCTAACTTTTCATTGGTGTAAGTTGTTACATCAACATAATCACCAAAGATTTCCATGGCAAGGTCACCAACAACTGAGCCTGCTTCCATTCTTGATTTTGTGTAATCATCAATAAAAGATTCTTCTGGTTTGAATTTCTGTAACCAGATAATTTTAGGACATTGAATAAAACCACAATATTTTGATTTACTAAAATTCATTTTCTTTCCCTTTTAATGATTATAACATATAACCATTAAAAAGAAAAGACCTAAAATCACTTTCATAATAAAACACACCACAATGTGTGGTGTAACGTGGTGGTTTTAAATGGAGTATTAATACTCATTGTTTATTTCAAAATTTATTTCTAAGCTTTTAATGAAGTCCTATTTGATAACTTGCCAATTTTCTAAATTCTTTGTTATCTATCAAATCGTTTTTTGCTAAATTAACATACAAGGGTGCTAATATATAATTAAAAATGGTTTCAGGTTCTAGTTGGCCAATTAAATAGTCTGGACCTAAAACTAAAAATTCTTCGTGTTTTTTCTCATTAATAATTGTTTTTGGAATATAAACCTTTGTGTTAAACTGTTTCATGTCTTGAGTGTTTATAAATACGTCTATTTCTTCTAAATTTTCATAAGTATCAATGTTATTAAACATGTTTTGAATAAATAATTTTAAAAAATCTGCAAGATTCTTTTTTTTATAAATTTTATTAAAAAGATGGTTGTCTTCCATTATATCATGCAAAAAAGTATTAATAGATTTATTAAAAATGCTATTAATAACAAAACCATCAAACACACCTAATATTTCAAAATCAAATTTCTCTTTGTGTTTTTGTTTCATATATTTTATATCGTTTAATAATTATAATGGGTTTTTGAAAGTCAAGCACACATATAAACAACTCAAATTCTACTCACTTTTAACCACGACTTTTTGCTTAAAAATAGTAAAGTCTCAAGGGGAAGATTTTTATTTGCCTTTGCTATTGCTACAAATAGATTTTTCCTCAATAATACACCAATGCAAAATCAAGCATATAATATAATGTTTAAGCATCAAAGTCTGACATATATTCTTTATTTATAAATTTTTCGAATTCACCAACATTTTTAAAGTCTAATAAATACTTTTTATCTTCAATCTTTTGAAAGCTTACACTATCAATACCGATTTCCAATAGATTTTCATAGGTTATTATTTGGCCATAAGGAATTTTTAAAACATCTCTTAAAAGCCATTTACCTAATGCTTTATTAGGATTAGACATAAGAGCTTTACAATTTTCTTGACACAATTTCATAGACATTGTTTCTCCATTTGGAAGTATTACTTCAAAAGGAGTGTCTCTTTTAGGGAAAAACCCCTCGTACATTTCTCTTAAAGTAGAGTTGAAAGGTATATACACTTCGTCGAAATCTCTTTTTCTGCCACCAGCATTCCATTGATTTAAACCACTTTTACTAAAAATTGTTTTTTTGCCCGCTTTCATAGAATACAAAGGAATAATAACACTTTGCGAAAAATCAATTACAACATCTTCATTTGAAACAGTTATTTTTCTTAAAGCTTCAATAGGATCTGTTAAAATGTCTACCTTAATATAAGCAAAATATGTATCAGTAACGAATCTTTTATATAATGTACTTTTAGAAGCGTCAAATTTATAATCTTCTATTCCGTCAGTGAACAAATAAGTATGTTCAGTTTCATTTGTTAGCGATATATTATCAATATCGATAAAATGCATAATTTCTTCGAACAAAAAGAAACCATCTTTATTTCTAACAATACAATGGTAAATTAAATCGTTTAAACCATAAGCTGTTTTAGTAAATTCTAATCTTTTATTTCTTAATTCTGCCACCTTTTTGACTTTCTCAATACCATGTAAATTGCTATAAAGAGCTTGTTGACTATTAAATTCAGCCACCTTTTGTAGCGTTTTTTTGTTTCCTTCTGTAAAAGTTTTAATACCAACACCATGAGATTTTAGCTTTGCGTCAGCCGAAACATCAGCCCTTGCTAAATTTATAGCATTAAAATCTGCACAATATAAATTTTCCGTTGCTCTATAATGAAGAAGAGCAATTTCACTCTCTGAAAAAAGACCAGATAGGGAGCCAACCAACTTTAAATCTTTTAAATACTTATCAACTTCCAATTTATTGTAAGGTATGCATCTTTTTGTAAAATCAACATTTTTCATTTAAAACCCTCACAATTTCTTTTGCTATTCTATAAATTACTTCTACTGAAACAGAATTTCCTGCTTGTTTATAAATTCTTGAATCACATAAATTTTTAGGTATTAT
Source organism: Candidatus Onthoplasma sp. (assembly GCA_045578345.1). Classification (GTDB taxonomy): domain Bacteria; phylum Bacillota; class Clostridia; order Christensenellales; family UBA1242; genus Onthoplasma. Next base: position 7,434 of record JAZNKB010000007.1, on the reverse strand, counting down.
AAAATCATTTGGGAAACCTTGCAATAATAGACACTCTCTTGGTGTTAATTTTCTAATTTTATTTTTATTGTCCTTTATCAGCGGAACATTATGTCCACCCATACCCATGTTTGCAGTTAATGTTGGACATACTCCTGATTTATTTTCACGAATATAAACCCTCCTAAATTGATATATAGAATGATTGTTTTTAATATTTTCAGCTAACAGAGGGTAGCATTTCATAGCTTCAGTATAATAATATTTCTTATCAACATTTGAATTCCAATCAATTATTGTATCAAGAGTATTAGTTAAAGCCTGTTTTTTAGGCCAGTTAAAGTTATTCAAACATTTTTCACTTAAAAAACCAACAATATATAATCTTTCTCTATTTTGAGGAATATTTCCATATTCACAGGTATTGAGTATTTTTTCGGTCACATGATAACCTAAATCTTTTAATTCTTCTTTAACCAATTTAAAAGTTTCACCACTGTTGTGGCTGTACAAGTTTTTAACATTTTCCAAAAAAACGACTTTCGGCAATCTATTTTCACTTTTAAATTCATTTAATAATCTAATGATTTGAAAAAACAAGTTTCCTCTATCATCTTCAAAACCTTTTCTATAACCTGCAATTGAAAAAGGTTGACAAGGAAAACCACCTGCCAAAATATCTATATTCTCCAAATCTTTTGCTTTTAAATCGCAAATATCTCCAACAATTAAATTGGTGTTTGTATGATTGGCTTTAAAAGTTGTTGCACAATATGTGTCGATTTCATTTGCCCAAGCAGTTGGAACACCTGCCTTTAAAAAACCTAAATCTATACCACCTATTCCTGCAAATAAACTTCCTAGTTTAAATGTGTACATACATTTCTCCTTTAACTAATAATATACCATATTTGAAAATAAAAAGCAGCTACTTTTAAGTAAAAAACACATTATTACAAAATTTATTTAATAATAAATGATTAAATATGGCACTTGAATCAAATGTGCGACACTTTTTTCTAGGGTGCGACAATAAGTGCGACACTCTTGAGAGCGTCTAATCCCTTATAAAATAGATGGGTGCGACAGTGCGACGCAGTTAAAGGGTAATACTATACCTTTAACTGCGCTTATTTTTTAATCATTATAAGAAAACAAATTTGTTGTGATGTTACAAAGTTAAATAGGTTTTGGTTACAGATGTTACAAAGTTGAAACGCTTATAAACATCTATAAAATAGTGCTTGGTTACAATGTTACGAAGTTAAAGGTAACACTATACTTTAACTTCGTAACTAATTCGTGCTAAAGCACAAGGTGAATTAGCGGTTATCACCGCAGGAGATTGGTTTGGTTATTTATATAAATTATACCTACCACCCTAACTTTTTCAGGGGTTAGATGTCAAAAAATTAAATTTAATCCTACATGATATATTATGTAATTGGCAGTTTGGCACTCAAAAAGTGACAATTTAATGTTATTATATTTTAGCCGGTAAGGATATTGTTGTGGCCAAAACAATATCTTTGCTGGTTTTATTATATATATTATAACATGACTACACCCATTTTAAAGGGTGGTTTGGACAAAATTTAAAAAGAAACTATAACTTTGTTAGATTGGTATAAACAATGGTTAGAACTTTATAAAGTTAATCAAGTTAAACAAGCAACTATTGATGACTATGCAAAATCTCTTACCCATGTTCCTGTTGAAGTGTTAGAAAGCAACATAACTGAAATTAAAACAATTCAAATTTTACAATTGCTTAACAAAATTTCAGCTGAAAGAACAAGGCAAAAGGTTTATGAATTATTGTATATGGTGTTTGATAAAGCAATGAAAAATGAAATCATTGAAAAGAACATAATAGCAAACATTGACAAACCAAAGCACGAAAAAGAAAACAGCCAACCATTAACAAGAGAGCAAGAAAGAAAATTTATAAATGCTTGCAAGCAGGTTGAACATGGAGATTATTTCTTATTGTGTTTATATCAAGGGTTTAGAAAAGGTGAGTGTTTAGCAATAACTGACCAAGATATTGATTTTACCAACCGAACAATTACAATTAACAAAAGTATTAACAATGATAATAAAGTTGATACAACTAAAAACAAACAGAGTAATAGGGTTGTCCCAATCTTTACTGATTCGTTAGAGTTGTTAGAAAAATATAAAGACATAAAAGGCAGAATATTTAATATGTGTCCTAAAACTCAAAGAATTGCATTAGGAAGAATAAATAAACTTTTAGACTTTCATGTTAAAACAAAAGATTTAAGAAGTACATTTATAACAAGATGTCAAGAAAACCATATTCCAGAGTTTGTTATTCAATCGTGGGTTGGTCATAAAATTGGAAGCAAAGTAACAAGCTCAGTTTACACCAAACATAATGCTGAAATTGATTTTAAATATATAAATATATTTAATTCTATAATTTAATACTCGTGCATTACTCAACATTATTTTTAGTGTTGAGTTTTTAAAATTATAAAATCAATTTGTAGTATAAAATAAAAAATACACCACAATATGTGGTGTAAAATGGTAGTCCCAAGGGGAATCGAACCATAAATTATACATAAAATCAATCGTCTATATTGTAAACAATATAGATTTTTTTAATGTCCCTTTCTATATTGTTTACTTATTTTCATCTTTCAATTTATCTTTGAAAAACGGATCGTTTTCAATGTTTCTTAAAAACTCTGTTTGTTCCATAGATTTAGTAATTTGATTTTCATAAGTTGGGAAATTTAAATTGTTAGATTGATTAAACATATGCATTATTTTAAATTTATCAAGTCCCATTGATTGATTTAACATATCATATTTTAAACCCTTATAGAAATCAAATACTCTTTCAATAGTTTTATCATCTTCCTTTGCTAAATATCCTAGCAAAGATTTTTTATTGTCATTATAAAAATTTAAGTTTATTGTGTCGCTTTCACGACCTACAAGGTCATCAATAGATATTTGGAAAAAATCAGCAATCTTAATCATTGTTTCAATATTTGGTTGATGAATTCCAGATTCATATCTTTGCAATGTTGCTTGTGTGGTTTCAATTTTATCTGCTAACTCTCTTTGAGATAGTCTCATTTTTTCTCTATAAAATTTAATCTTCATAGTAAAAATATAACACAAATCGTATAAAAATGCTTAAATTTGCATAAAAAATTCAATTTTGATACGAAAACTATATAAAAACGCTTGACACTATACCGTTATCGCATTAAAATATATTGTAATGATACGATAATTGTATCAACAAAAGGAGAAACAAATGAAAGAAAACAAAAATGTTCTAGTAATGGAAGAACAAACAAACACTTACTTTGTTTTTTGTAAAGGTGGTCAAGCAAAGTTCAAGAAGAAAGAACAAGCAATTAGACACATTATGCAAAAAGAATTGTTTTATTCTGTTCGCCTTTATGAAACCGTTAATGTCGATGAAAACGGATTTGATGTTTTAAATTGTATTTACTACACAGGATGTGGACTTAAACATCAAGAAATTTAAAAAAATAATAAGTGCAAAAAATGAGCAATTTTTTCAATTTAAGACGGTCAAACTTTAAATCTTGAATAATTTATCAAGAAAACAAGTTGATACACTTTAAAATAAAAAAAACCGCCAAAAATTGTCACTAAATGGCACTTTTAAAAGGATGTAAAAATGCGAATTCTTAAAAACAAACAATTTTTAACGGAAAATGCGCTCTACATAGTTGAAGGTCGTAGGCGCAGATTTGATTACAACACCACTTGCAAGAAATGTTGTAATGATTGTAAGCAAGGTTGCAAAGTTATGCTACTTGCTTGTAATAAGTTTAGCAAAATATGCTAACGAAAGATTAGCATAAAATTTAATCGATGTCAAGATTAAATTTTGAATAGTTGTCATGGGAAACCCAAAAGCCCTACAACTTTTGATTGTAGGGCTTGCGCGCATTTGATACGGCTGTATCAACTGATAATATGTGGACTTTGTGGAGTAACTTGCACAAAGCTTCCTATATTCTAAATGCAAAATTTCCCAACGTCAACTTTTTATAAAAAATTTTAAATATTAAAAGGGGTTTATTATGCACTATTTAGAATACATCAAAGGTCTATTAACAAAATCTAATTATAAAAAATGTGTTGATGATTTCTTTGATGAATTAGATATTAAAGTAAATAAATGCAAATCTTTAACTGATTCAAAATTTTACTATGAAATTGAAAATTTTTGTAATGAATATTTTTCTTATAACAATTTAGAAGATGATATTTTATTCAAATATACTTATCACTATGCTTATTATTTGAAACACTGTATGTCGGTTAAGTCGGTTTTGAAAAAAGATTATAAAAGGTTGAGCTATGAAAGAATTAAATAACTTTTTGTTTTATGCTTCTTTTCTTGAATGTGTTGAAAATGCACCAGAAAGCGAAAGAGCAGAAACAGTGTATGCGATTGTTCATTATGGTATTTATGGAAAAATACCTGATAATGTTCCGCAAAGTTTTAAAATGATTTTTCCAGCAATAAAACCAAACATTGACTCATCAATTAAAAGATATAATGCTTATGTTGAAAATGGAAAGAAAGGCGGAAGACCTAAAAAAGAAAAACCAAACCAAAACCAAAACGAAACCAAACTAAAACCTAACAATAACCAAACCAAAACCAAAGAAAAACCAAATCAAAACCTTGATAAAGAAAAAGAAAAGGAAAAAGATAAAGAAATAGATATAGATAAAGAATATCAACAACAAAAAGAAATAAATAAAGAAAAAGATTTTGATGTTGTTGATGATGTTGATAATGAGAAAAAACAATTTGCTTATTCGTGTTGCAGTGAAAAGTTAAACAAATTCTTTTTCGTTCTCGAAACTGAAACTTATAGCAGAATTGAAAAATTGTTTTCAGACATTTACGATAAAGAGAGCTTTATTATTTCAAATGAAAAAATTAATTCTAGTGATGTTCTTTTAAAACTTGTTCAACTCTTTTCGGGTAATGAAGAAGATGTTATCAATCGATTTAATGAATTGTTTGTTTCGATTGATAATGCAGAAAATGTAAATAACAAATTCAAATATTCCGTTTCAGTGCTATATCAGTACGCTTGCAACAATTGTTAAGGTGGTTGCTTATGAATTTATACTTAAAAGGTTTAAATTATTGCTATGTTGTTTATAGAGATGACAATTATCAGTTTATCGAGCATATAGCAGACACTAAAAAAGATTTAGCCAAGTGCTTAAATATAACCGATAGTGGTTTATCTCATCTTATGCATCGCAAAAAATATTTCAAGCAAAAAATTGAAAAGGTGCAAATTGCCGATTTTTGCTTTGTAGTTTATAAAAAAGGTTTAATGAATTTAGATAATATTGTGTTTGTCACTAGAAGTTTTGACTATATCGCAAAAAAATATAAGATTAACAAACAGTGTGAGTCTGAGATGTTAAAATTCTTTTTTCATCCATATTCTTATAAACTTCGTATAGATTGGACTAAGCAATGTTTTAAAATAAACGATAAATTTAGTATTGGTCTTTTAGATATGTTCGAATTAGACAGTCATCAAACGCAAGCTATAACAAACATTATGATGTATGGAAAGAATGATGAATTTAATTATTAATCAAATGTTAATAAAATGAGTGTCTAACAACTCAAATTTAACAACGTAGTTTCTAGTAAAAAAATAAAAACCTTAAAAAATAAAATAAAAATGAACTCGATTGTTAAATTCTTTGATTTTGTCATTTTGACAAATAGTTAGGTTGTTAGGATTTTAATCCTAACGGGGTAATAGGGGGTCCCCCTATGTCAACCCAAAGCGCCAGCAATAAGCATATACAGGTTGAAAAGTGAACTATCACAAAAACAACTTAAAGTGAGTTAATAGCTTTTGTGTTTATATTAACCAGCGCCAGCAATAAGCAATTGCGACCAGTAAAAAACATAATCCGGAAAGGTCGAAGAAAAGTTAAATCGTTTAATTTTTCAATCATCCGCTTTAAATATAAAAATCAAAAACCTTGGAGATGTTGCAAGGAAACTCGACCCAAGCAAAACGAAAAGGAAACTTCGAACGAAGTGAGGTCAGCACAATTACCTTTCTTGATGTAATTGTGCTGACTGAGGGAATTTTCTCAAAATTCACTCAAAAAAATAAAAAAATAAATAAAAAATCTCGCGCGTGCGTGAGATTTAAAAATAACGAACAAAGTGAGTTCTAGCACAGTTATCTTTCTTGATATAACTGTGCTAGGTGGGGGAATTTTCCCAAAATTCACACACAAGATCAATCTCGCAAGAGATTAAGAAACAAAAAAACTATGAATTTAGATAAAGATAACATTTCAAAATTACTTTCTAACTCAAAATTTTTAGAAAGTATAAATACATTAGTTGAATCGTTGCATATAGATAATGCAACAACTCTTTCAAACTCAAATGAATTGAAATATAAAGGAATTAAAGTTCACAAGAACATTATTTCAAATTCATATTATGCAAGATTTCGCAAGAACGGAAAACAACATTTTGTTTCTGCTAAAACTAAAAAACTATGTTATGATAGATTAAAAGACAAGTATATTCAAGTTGAAAAAGAAGAAAAGTTTAATAACAATTCAATAACTTTTATTGATTGGTATAAAAAATGGTTAGAACTTTATAAACAAAACAAAGTTAAACAAGCAACTATTGATGATTACGAAAAATCTTTAAAGTACATACCTAACGAACTTAAAGAAACAAAGCTTGTTTTAATCTCGGTTGAAAATGTTTTGATTGTTTTAAACTCAATCGAAAAACCAAGAACACGACAAAAAGTGTTTGAGTTAATGTCAATGATGTTTGACAAAGCGGAAAAACACGATATTATAACAAAAAATGTAATGTTGCGAATAGATAAACCAAAACACGAAAAACAAAACAGTCAACCACTAACAAAAGAACAACAAGAAGATTTTATTCTTTCTTGCAATAACATTTTACATGGTGATTATTTTCTTGTTTGCTTATATCAAGGTCTTCGAAAGGGCGAAACTCTCGCTATAACTCGTGAAGATATTGATTTTGAAAATAAAACTTTAAGAATAAATAAAAGCATAAACAAGAATAATCGATTTGACACAACCAAGAACAAACAAAGCAATCGAATTATGCCTTTGTTTGATAAAACAATACAAGTATTGTTAAAATATAAAAATGTACTAAACGAAAAACGAATTTTCAATTTTTCGCCTAAAATTCAGCGCAAAGCATTAAACAAAATCAATGAAAAACTAACTTTTCATATTAAAACAAAGGACTTGCGAAGTACATTTATAACAAGATGTCAAGAAAACCATATTCCAGAGTTTGTTATTCAATCGTGGGTTGGTCATAAAATTGGAAGCAAAGTAACAAGCTCAGTTTACACCAAACATAATGCT